>NZ_JARACH010000044.1:0-73541 GCF_029087445.1 Amycolatopsis sp. La24 | reverse complement strand
GCCCCGCCCCGCTTCGCCCCGCTTCGCTTCGTTCGTGCGGCATCCCGGATCAGCCTGGCAGCCTTCGCTGTGCCTAGACCCGCGCTCGCAACCACGACGGGACAGCTCGTCGAGGGCAGGCCCTTTCGCACGGGCTAGTCCGGCCCGCCGCACTCGCCAGCCAGCAGCCGCCTCCGGTCATCCCAGCCAATCCCGCCTAGCCGCGAAGTCAATCCTGCCTGGCCGCTAAGCCGCCACCGCCCGGCCCCGCAGACAAGAGGGCACCCGCCAGCAACCGGCCCGGCCGCCCCAGCAACCTCGCCCAGCCGCCCAGACCCAGCACACCTCAAGCAGTGGTCGCCAACGCGAACGGCAACACCCCCTCCGCCCCGGCCTGGCGCAGCAGCCGCGCCGCCAGGGTCATCGTCCAGCCGGTGTCGATCAGGTCGTCCACCAGCAGCACCGGCCCGCGCGTCTGCGCGATGCTCGCTGCCACGTCCTCCGGCAGGCTCAACCTCCGCCACAGATCCGCCAGGCGCTGTGCGCTGTTCGCCTGTCGCGGCGGCGGTCCGGCGGACGCCAGCTCGCCCAGGTAATCCAGCCTGCCGATCGCCGACAGCCGCAGTGCGAGGCTGTCCACCAGTTGCGGCCGCGTCGCCGACGGGATCGCCACCACCGCCGCCGGGCGTTGCGCCCACTGCCATCCCGCGAGCACCTTCACGCACGCGTCGAACACCGAGTCGGGGACCTCGGCGTCCGGCGCGCCCGGGCCGAGCAGTTCGCGCAGCCGGCCGCCCCAGCCCACGTCCGTGAGCCGGCCCAGCACCTGTCCCGGCTCGGCCTGCTCCTCCGTCTTGATCCGGCCCGACAGCGGCACGTCGAGCCCTTTCATCCCGCTCGGCCACTGTTTGCGCGGCTCGACCTCGACCCCGGGCCGGTCCAGCCGTTCCCGCGTGGCACCCGCGATCTCGTCGGACACCGCCGTGCTCCAGTGCTCCCCGGTGCAGTTGTCGCACCGGCCGCACGGCACCGCCTCCGGATCGTCGAGCTGCCGCCGCAGATACTCCATCCGGCACCCGCTGGTGCGGATGTACCCGAGCATCGCCTCCTGCTCGGCCGCCCGCGCGACGCCGACCCGTTCGTACCGCTCCCGGTCGTACTCCCACGGCTGGCCGGTGCTTTCCCAGCCGCCGCGCACCCGGCGCACCGCACCGTCCACATCGAGCACTTTCAGCACCATCTCCAGCCGGGACCGGGAAAGCTCGACCGACGGTTCCAGCGCGGCTGTCGAAAGTGGACGGTCGGCGTACGCGAGCGCGTTGAGCACCTGCGTGACGCGCAGCTCGTCCGGGAACGCCAGCGACCCGAAGTACGCCCAGATCGCCTTGTCCTCCCGTCCGGGCAGCAGCACCACCTCGGCCCGTTCGACGCCGCGGCCGGCGCGGCCGACCTGCTGGTAGTACGCGATCGGCGACGACGGCGCGCCGAGGTGCACCACGAACCCGAGGTCCGGCTTGTCGAACCCCATCCCGAGCGCCGATGTCGCGACCAGCGCCTTGACCCGGTTCTCCAGCAGGTCGTCCTCCGCGGCCTGACGGTCGGCCGGATCGGTTTTCCCGGTGTAGGCGGCCACCGGATAACCGCGGTCGGACAGCAGCGCGGTGACGTCGTGCGCGGCGGCGACGGTGAGCGTGTAGATGATGCCCGACCCCGGCAGCTCCGCCAGGTGCTCGGCGAGCCAAGCCAGCCGCGCCTCGTCGCTGGGCAGTTCGGCCACGGCCAGCCGCAGGCTCTCCCGGTCGAGCGGACCGCGCAGGACGAGCGTGTCCGTCTCGCCGCCGATGCCGAGCTGCTCGGCGACATCGGTGGCCACCCGGTCGTTCGCGGTCGCGGTGGTGGCCAGCACCGGCACGCCTTCCGGCAGGTCGCCGAGCAGCGTGCGCAGCCGCCGGTAGTCCGGCCGGAAGTCGTGGCCCCAGTCCGAAATGCAGTGCGCCTCGTCCACCACCAGCAGGCCGGCGCTGGCGGTGAGCTTCGGCAGCACGCTGTCGCGGAAGTCCGGGTTGTTGAGCCGTTCCGGGCTGACCAGCAGCACGTCCACTTCGCCCGCGGCCACCGACGCCTGGACCTGGTCCCACTCCTGCGCGTTCGCCGAGTTGATGGTGGCCGCGTGGATCCCCGCCCTGGCGGCGGCGGAGATCTGGTTGCGCATCAGGGCGAGCAGCGGCGACACGATGACCGTCGGCCCCGCTCCCTGTTCCCGCAGCAGCGCGGTGGCCAGGAAGTACACCGCCGACTTGCCCCAGCCGGTGCGCTGCACGACGAGCGCGCGCCGGTGGTGCGCGACCAGTGCCTCGATGGCGGTCCACTGGTCTTCCCGGAGGGCGGCGTTGTCCCCGGCGAGCGCCCGGAGCAGGGTTTCCGCGCGGGTCCGGAGGTCTGGGGTGGTGTCGGTGATGTCCACGTCCTCCGGTCTACCCCATGCCCCCGACAATCCCGGAGCCGCCCGGACCGGACCGGACAGTTTCCGGCCGGAAACGCAGAGTTATGTGGCTCATGTCACAACAGTAACCTAGCTCGCAGTCGCGACGGGGAGCCCTCGCGTGCCCGCGCGTATAGGCTCACCGGCTATGTCACCACGCCGGATCGGGGTCATGGGCGGCACCTTCGACCCCGTGCACCACGGCCACCTCGTCGCGGCCAGCGAGGTCCAGTCGCGGTTCGCGCTCGACGAGGTCATCTTCGTGCCGACCGGGCAGCCGTGGCAGAAGTCCGGCCGCCGCGTCACGCGCGCCGAGGACCGCTACCTGATGACGGTCATCGCCACCGCGTCCAACCCGGTCTTCTCGGTGAGCCGGGTCGACATCGACCGCGGCGGCCAGACCTACACCGTCGACACGCTGCGGGACCTGCACGAGGAATACCCGGACGACGAGCTGTTCTTCATCACCGGGGCCGACGCGCTCGAGCAGATCCTCACCTGGCACAAGGCCGACGAGCTGTTCGACTTCGCGCATTTCATCGGCGTCACCCGCCCGGGCTACCGGCTCAACTCGCACCACCTGCCGAGCGGCAAGGTGAGCCTGGTCGAGGTCACCGCGATGTCCATCTCGTCCACCGGATGCCGCGAACGCGTCGAGCGCGGCGAGCCGGTCTGGTACCTCGTGCCCGACGGCGTTGTGCGCTACATCGCCAAGAAGGACCTCTACCGCAAGGACGCCGAGGCCTGACCGGGTACCCTCGTCCGGGCGTACCCGAAATCTTGAAGGAGCACTGTGGCAGCGACGTCCGAGGCACGGGACCTGGCGGTGGCGGCCGCGCACGCGGCGGCGGACAAGCTGGCCAGCGACGTGGTCGTCCTGGACGTGTCCGAGCAGCTCGTGATCACCGACGCGTTCGTGATCGCGTCCGCGGCGAACGAGCGGCAGGTCGGCGCGATCGTCGACAACGTCGAGGAGAAGCTCCGCATCGAGGGGCACAAGCCGGTGCGGCGCGAAGGCGCGCGCGAGGGCCGGTGGGTGCTGCTCGACTACGTGGACGTCGTCGTGCACGTCCAGCACGCGGACGAGCGCTCGTTCTACGGCCTCGAGCGGCTGTGGAAGGACTGCCCGCGGATCGAGGTCGAAGGGCTGGCCGCGGTCCCCGCCGACGACACCGGCGACGCGGACGGCCCGGAGGCGTGAGCCCGCGGCGGCTGCTGCTCTGGCGGCACGGCGAGACGGACTACAACGCCGCCGGCCGCATGCAGGGACACCTCGATTCGGCGCTGACCCCGGTCGGCTGGAACCAGGCCCGCTTCGCCGTGCCCGCGCTCGCGCGGTTCGCGCCGGAGCTGGTGATCGCGTCCGACCTGCGCCGCGCCACCGACACCGCGACGGTGCTCACCGAGGCGATCGGCGTGCCGCTGCAGATCGACAAGCGGCTGCGCGAGACGCACCTCGGCGAGTGGCAGGGCCTGACCGGGGCCGAGGTCGACGAGGGCTATCCGGGCGACCGCGAGCTGTGGCGCAGCGACGCCGCGTGGGCCCCGCCGGGCGGCGAGTCCCGCGTCGAGGTGGCCGAACGCGCCGCCGAAGTGGTCGACGACCTGATGCAGCCGAACTCCGGCGCCGGGGAATCGGTCCTGCTCGCCTCGCACGGCGGCCTGATCCTCGCGCTGACGGCGAAGCTGCTCGGCCTTCCGGTCGAGGTCTGGCCGTCGCTCGGCGGGATCATGAACTGCCACTGGGTCGACCTCGGCCACCGCGAGGGGAAGTGGCGGTTGCACGCGTACAACGCGGGCATCACCGGCTGACCCGATGAGCCCGCAGTTGCTCGTCTTCGGCGATTCACTCTGTTTCCACGGCCCCGAGGGCCCTTGCGCGGCCGACGATCCGCGCCTGTGGCCCAACGTCGCCGCGAACGCGTTGTCCGGGCAAGCCGATCTCGTCGCAGGCATCGGCTGGACCGCACGCGACCTGTGGTGGTCTCTCACCGGCGACCCGCGCGTGTGGGCGGATCTGCGCCGCGTCGACGCTGTCGTGCTCGCTGTCGGCCACATGGACACACTGCCGTCGCCGTTGCCGACGTACTTGCGTCAGGGACTTCGCTACCTTCGCCCCGACGGCGTGCGTCGCGTCGTACGCGGTGCCTATCTCGCTGCGCAGCCACGGTTGTCTGTCGTGATGCGCGGACGTCCTCGCGTGCTTCCTGCGCGGCTGACCGTGAGCTATCTGGACCAGTCCGTCGAAGCCTTGCGCGCGTTGCGGCCTGAGTTGCCTGTGTTCGGAATGCTGCCGTCGGTGCACCGCGCCGACGCGTACGGACGCGTACACACGGGACGCGCCGAAGCAGCCGCTGCGATCGCTTCGTGGGCCGCGCGCCGCGAAGTGCCGTTGCTCGACACGCCCGGCGTGGTTGGCGAACATGTCTTGAGCGGCGCGGGAAATCCCGACGGCATGCACTGGGGATGGGCCGGACACGAAGCAGTCGGCACCGCGATGGCGAAACTCGTTGCCCCGCACCTCGGCTCCGGCCACGTAGGCTGACGACGTGTCGGTCGCCGTGGTCACGGACTCCACCGCGCACCTGCCCGAAGGCTTCGCCGAGCGGCACTCGGTGCGGGTGGTGCCCCTGCATGTCCTCGTGGAAGGCGTCTGTTCGCTCGACGGCCTCGAGATGGGCCCCGCCGCGCTCGCGGAAGCGCTGGGGGAGCGCAAGATCGTCACGACTTCCCGGCCCACCCCGGCCGAGTTCGCCACCGCGTTTCGGGCCGCGCTCGACGCTGGCGCGGACGCGGTCGTGTCCGTGCACCTGTCGAGCGAGCTGTCCGGCACCTGGGAAGCCGCAGTGCTGGCAGCGGAAGAAGTCGGCTCGGACCGGGTCCGGGTCGTCGATTCCCGCACCACAGCGATGGGTTTGGGATTCGCTGCCCTGCACGCCGCGGACGCCGCCGCTTCCGGAGCCAGCCCGGCGGAAGTCGAAGAGGTCGCGACGAAAGCGGCCGAACGATCGTCGACGTTGTTCGTGGTAGAGACGTTGGAACACCTGCGCCGCGGCGGCCGGATCGGCTCGGCCGCGGCATTGCTCGGCACCGCGCTCGCGGTGAAACCGGTGCTGCACATGTCCGACGGCCGGATCCTGCCGCTCGAGAAAGTGCGCACGATGAACCGCGCGATCGGGCGATTGGTCGAGTTGTCCGTGCAGGCAGCGGGCACCGGACCGGTCGAATTGGCGGTGCATCATCTCGCCTCGCCGGAGCGGGCGGTCGAATTGGCGAACCGGCTCGAGGAAGCGATCCCGGGATGCGCCGGGGGATGCGTGGTGTCGGAGATCGGCGCGGTCATCGGCGCGCACACCGGGCCTGGCGTGCTCGGCGTGGTTGTGCAGCGCGCCTAACTGGTTTCCTGGTTGCCGAATCGCGCGAGCAGGTGCCAGACGCGTTTGAGGTCTTGCTCGTCGTGGCCAGCGGCTTTCCCGAGTATCCGTGGATCGAGACGCCCTTCCTCGGCGAGTTCGGCACCGAGCGCGGTGAACTCCCGCTACGACGGTTCCGCTGGCCCACCAGCCGCCATCGTGGCGACGTGGGCGACCGCGCGTTCCCAAGCCTCCACTCGAATCACGGCCAAGACATCGTGATCGTGCGCTCGAAGGTGAGGATCCGGCGCGCCGGAACGCGTTCGCCATCGGGACGTTGCCGAGATCTGTCGCCGTACGGATGCGACGAACGTCTTGTGCAGCAAGAATTCTGGTGCCCTCGGCGAGAATTTCGCCGAGGTAGCCATTGCCGCGATGCTCGGGCAGCGTGGCGACTCGCCACCAGTCCCGCGAGCTGCGGTAGGGCGCCGATTCCTCCTCGTAGTGCCGGATTGCCACTGCACGCGCGGACATCCGGGTCAGGTCGTCGCGGCTGTGCGCGTCGAGCGTTCCGTCCAAGACGCGGGTCATCAAGGCGAACTGCTCGTCCTTGCCGCGGATCTCCCAGAAGACCATGCGGTTTGCGGCGGCGCGCCCGGAGTCTGTAGTCGCCACTCGAAGCGCAACCGCTCGGCGAGCAGTCGCGCGCGGGTCTGTTCGAGCGCGCCCATCCGGTCTTCGACCGCGCTTCGGGTCTCGGCTTTTCCTCGCCAGTCAACGGGAATCATCCGGTTGCAGACCGGAGACCGGGTGCTGGCGGACGAGCGCGCCGGACGCGAACGCTTTTCGATCACCGGTGCCGCGCGCCAAACCCGCCAGTATGACCGCGTGCCCCGACAAAATCCGGCGCGGCACCTGCGCTGAAGGCCGAGTTGTCCCCAAGGGGCGGGTTGTCCACAGATCGCGCGGAACCCGCTCGCAGTCGGACCGGCCGACGCCTAGCGTCGATCGTGTGTTCGAGCCCTCCGCCCGAGACCAGGGCACTCCCGTCAACGTCAGGCTCACCTGGCTGGCCGACCAGCTGGCCGCGGTCCCGCACCTCAGCGGACCCGGCAGCGGGCCGGTCCGCCGCTGGCTGCCCCTCGGCCGTGCGGGCCGGTCGGCGCGCAGCCGGGCGAGTGTGTCGGCAACTGCAGACAGCCAGGAGGTGCCCGGCGGGGAACCGGATCCTCGCCTGCCCACAGGCATGGACGGCGCGGCGGTCCACTCAAGGCGGCACTCTCGCGCAGCGGGTCCGGACACTGAGCTGTCTGCAGTTGCGGACAATGCACCGCTATTGGGCGGCCAGCTGGCGGACGGTACGCCGCTCTTGCGGCCCACGGGTCGCAAAGCCCGGTTGTCTGCACTGGCCGACAACCCACCCCCGCCGGAAAGCTCCTTGCCCGGCGGCAAACTGGTCCGCAGCTGGCTGCCAGAACACATCGAGCATCGCCTGACCCGGCGCTGGCTCCCCGGTTCGACCGGCCTGCCCGGCTTCCTGGGCCGCCGGGGAATGATCTTCGCCCTGGCATTGCTGGCAGCCGCCGCCGTCATTGCCGGAGGCCTGGCCATCTTCGGCCGCTCGCCCGCAGCCGAGATCGCCCCGCCGCTCCCGACTGCCCGTGCGCAGGTGCCGCACGCGTCGAAGACGAACGAGAATCTGGTAATCAGCGTGGTCGGCCACGTGCGCTCGCCAGGGCTAGTCACCGTGCCGTCGGGTTCCCGCGTCGCCGACGCCCTCCGCGCGGCCGGCGGTGCCAACCCGGGCGTCGACCTGACCACGCTGAACCTCGCCCGCAGACTCACCGACGGCGAGCAGCTGGCGGTCGGCGTCCCAGCCGCGCAAGCGGCACCGGTCGGTTCAGGAGCCGCAGCCAGCAAGATCGACCTGAACTCCGCGACCGCCGAACAACTCGACAGCCTCCCAGGCGTCGGCGAGGTCACCGCCCGGCGCATCACCGACTGGCGCACGCAGCACGGCGGATTCTCGAGTGTGGAACAACTTCGCGACGTCGACGGCATTGGCGAGAGCAAGTTCCAAAAAATCCGCGAGCAGGTGACCGTCGGATGAAGCTGGAAACCGAGGAAACGGCCCGGCGCGACCACGATTTCCGTCTCGTCCCCGCTGCTGTCGCCGGATGGGTGGCCACCCTCGCCGGACTGCAACTCGGCTGGTGGATCGCGACAGCGATCGGTGCCGTAGCGGTGATCGGCGCGGCAGTGCTTCTAGTGCGCGGCCGTGCCAGATACCTCGGTGCCGGGGGAGCGCTGCTGCTGGTCGGACTCATTGCCGCAGTGCCAACCGCTCTGCGGATCCACGACGCATCATCCGACCCGTTGGGAGCCGCTGCCGCACATGGCGTCACAGCGACGCTGCGGGTCGAGATCAGCGAGCGCCCGCGGCCGATCCACCAAGCCGGATACGCCGACCAACAGGCGGGAACCCGGTCAGTGGCGATCCCGGCCCGAGTCGCAACGGCCACAGTGGACGGTCTGCCAGTCGAATCGACCGGCCGGGTTCTGTTGCTGGCACCGGTCGCGGAATGGAATCGTCTGCTGCCCGGCCAGGAGGTGACGACATCCGGTCGTCTCCTGCCCGCACGCGGCGGCGAACTAACCGCAGCAGTCCTCTCCGTGCGGGCCGCGCCAGCAGATATCGGTCCGGCACCGTGGTGGCAGCAAGCCGCCGCAGCTCTGCGGAACAGCTTGCATTCGCTGTGCGCGATCCTGCCGGAGGAACCCGCGGGCCTCCTGCCCGGACTGGTGCTAGGCGACACGAGCGCGTTGCCGCAACGGGTCGAAGGTGAGTTCAAAGCCTCCGGACTCACCCACTTGATGGCAGTGAGCGGTGGCAACCTTGTAATCATCGGCGGAGCCGTACTGCTGCTGTGCCGGTTGGTCCGAGCAGGTCCGAGATTTTCCGCAACAGCGGCTGGAGCCTGCCTAGTGGGATTTCTCGTCCTGGTGGGTCCTGAACCGAGTGTGGTGCGGGCTGGCGTAATGGGCGGCATCGGCCTGCTCGCGCTGGCCCTGGGACGGCGTGGTTCAGCGTTGCCCGCATTGGCCTTCGCCGTTTGTGTACTGGTGGCGTGGGATCCGACGATGGCGGGCAATTTCGGTTTCGCTCTTTCGGTTCTCGCCACGGCAGGGCTGGTGCTGCTCGCGCCGCGCTGGGCAGATTCGTTGGTGCGGCGGGGAGTCCCGCCCGGTTACGCCGAAGGGCTAGCCGTGCCGCTAGCCGCGTTCGTGGTCACCGCTCCCGTCATCGCCGGAATGGCGGGCACGGTCAGCCTGGTTTCGGTCGTGACCAATGTTCTTGCGGCACCAGTGGTCGCGCCGGTCACCGTGCTGGGAGTGCTGGCAACGGTCGTCGGCCCGTGGTGGCCAGGTGCGGGGCATCTGCTGATCCATCTAGCGGATCCGGAAGCCCGATGGCTGATCACCGTCGCCCGGCATGGCGCGAGAGCGCCGGGCGCGGCGCTCTCGTGGCCCGGAGGCTGGTGGGGAGGATTGTGCGTGGCGGTCCTGCTGGTCGCAATCGTGGTGGCGGCGCGGTTTCGCCGGCTGCGGCTGCTAGTGGCGATCGGACTGGTCGTCGTGCTGCTGACAGTCGTGCCGGCCAAAGTCTTGGTGCCTGGCTGGCCGCCGGACGGCTGGGCGATGGTGGAATGCGATGTCGGACAAGGAGATGCGGTCGTCCTGGCCACGGCCGAGCCTGGTCGCGCCGTGGTCGTCGACACCGGGCCGGAGCCAGGGCCGGTCGATGAATGCCTGCGGAGGCTGGGCGTCGAACGGGTGCCGTTGCTTGTGCTGAGTCACCTGCACGCGGACCACATCGGCGGTCTCGCCTCGGTATTCGACGGACGGGCGGTCGGGGCGATCGCGGTAGGGCCAGGGCGTGCGCCCGCGTGGGCGTGGCAGTCGGTCTCCGGCGAAGCGCGGCGTCGCGGCGTGCCACTGGTGCAGTTGAGCGACGGGCAGCGGCTGGAGTGGCCGGGGCTGTCGCTTGAGGTGATCGGTCCGCGCTACGCCACTACCCGTGCACCGGCGTTGCAGGACGGCACGATGATCAACAACAGTTCGGTCGTCCTGCGCGCCGACACCGCGGCTGGCCGGGTTCTGCTGACCGGAGACGTCGAGCTGGCGGCGCAGGCGGATCTGCTTGCCGAGGGCGTCGACCTGCGGGCAGACGTCCTGAAGGTGCCGCATCACGGGTCGAGGTATTCGCTGCCGCAGTTTCTCGCGGCGGTGCGGCCGCGCACGGCGCTGATCAGTGTCGGCGCGGGCAACGGATACGGACATCCGAGCAAGTCCACAGTGGACGTTCTCGGAACGATGGGAGTGCTGGTCACCCGGACCGATATCGACGGGGACACCGCCGTTCTGCCCGGAGGAAGCGGACCGGCGGTGGTGCGCCGGGGCGAGCCGCGGGGTCCGCCGCGGTAGTGCGGCGGACCCCGGGCCGGTGCGTCAGTAGCCGAGTGCCTTGGCGACGGCCGCGGCGGACGGCGGCACGGTGGCCTTCGGGCCGATGTGGTTCTCGACCGCGTCGAGGGTCTTGAGGCCGTCGCCGGTGATGAGGAGGACGGTTTCCGCGTCCGGGTCGAGCTTGCCGGTTTCGACGAGCTTCTTCGCGGTCGCCACGGTGACGCCGCCCGCGGTCTCGGTGAAGATGCCTTCGGTGCGCGCGAGCAGCCGAATGCCTTCGACGACCTCTTCGTCGGTGACGTCCTCGATCGCGCCGCCGGTGCGGTTGACCACGTCGAGCACGTACGGGCCGTCGGCCGGGTTGCCGATCGCGAGCGAACGGGCGATGGTGTCCGGCTTCACCGGCTGGACCACGTCGTGGCCGTTGCGGTACGCGGTGGAGACCGGCGAGCAGCCCGTGGCCTGCGCGCCGAACACCTTGTACGGGCTGGCGTCCACGAGACCGAGCTGGCCCAGCTCGCGGAAACCCTTGTCCACCTTGGTGAGCTGGGAACCGGAGGCGATCGGCACGACGATCTGCTCGGGGATGCGCCAGCCGAGCTGCTCGGCGACCTCGTAGGCGAGCGTCTTCGAGCCCTCGGAGTAGTACGGGCGGACGTTGACGTTCACGAACGCCCACTTCGGGTGCTCGCCGGCCAGTTCGGTGGCGAGCCGGTTCACGTCGTCGTAGTTGCCGTCGACGGCGATCAGGTCGCCGTCGTAGACCGCGGTGGTGAGGATCTTCGCGCGTTCGAGGTTCTTCGGGATCAGCACGACCGACCGCCAGCCGGCGCGGGCCGCCGCGGCGGCGGTCGCGTTGGCCAGGTTGCCGGTCGAGGGACACGCCAGGACCTCGAAACCGAACTCGCGGGCGGCCGCGAGCGCGACGGCGACCACGCGGTCCTTGAACGAGTGCGTGGGGTTGCCGGTGTCGTCCTTGACCCACACGCGCTTGAGGCCGAGCTCCTTCGCGAGCCGGTCGGCGCGCACGAGCCGGGTGCAGCCGGGTTCGGTGTTCGGGGTCTCCTCGACGGTCGAGGGGACGGGAAGGAGTTTCTTGTAACGCCAGATGTTGCGCGGGCCCGCCTCGATGTCCTCGCGGCGGACGCGGCCGAAGTCGTAGGCGACCTCGAGCGGCGAGAAGTCTTCGACGGAGACGAATTCCGGAGCGAGCGGCTGCCGGTGCCCTTCTTCCTTCGACACCAGTTCGACGGCCGGACCGAGGTCGATCGTCTTGTTGGCGGAGGTGGCGCTGAGGGCTGCAGTCATCGCGAGGTTCCTTTCCTCATCTGCCCCGCCGAAGCGGGCCGGAATTGGCACCGTGGTCGTCAGCTACCCCGCGATCGCGGGATGACAGGCTGTACGCCGGTTGCCGGGGCTTCGTCGGGCCGTTCCCTCTGCCCCTCTGGATGAGCGGTATTCGGTTGTCGGAGCGCCGGTGGGCGCGTCCTCGGCTACACCGTACGACATCCCGATCAGCTCGTGCCACGGAGGCGGCCCACATCACCGGAGCGGGCGGCCCGGCGGCCGGGTGAGAAGATGGCCGGGTGACCACCGCACCCGCGCCGCTGCACCTCGTCACGGGCGAGGAAGAACTGCTCATCGAACGGGCTGTGCGAGCGTCCCTCGACGCGGCCAAGGCCGCGGACCCGACGGCCGACCTCACGCGCATGCGGGTGTCCGATCTCACACCGCCTGTGCTGGCCGAGCTGGTGAGCCCGTCGCTGTTCGCCGAGGGGCGCGTGATCGTGCTGGAGTCGGCGCAGGACATCTCGCAGGAGCTGTCCGACGCGGTCCTCGCGTACGTGAAGGCGCCTGCCGACGGCATCGTCCTCGTGGTCGTGCACAGCGGCGGCGGGCGGAGCAAAGCCGCCAAAGCGCTGCCGGGCGCGTTGAAAAAGGCGGGCGCGGAAATCACCGAATGCCCGAAGCTCACCAAACCGGCCGAGCGCGAGGCGTTCGTCCGCAACGAGGTGCGCCGCGCGGGCGGCAAGATCGACGCCGCGGGCCTGATGGCGCTGCTCGACTCGGTCGGCTCGGACCTGCGCGAACTGTCCTCGGCGGCGACGCAGCTGGTCGCCGACACCGGGGGAGTCGTCGACGAGCGGGCGGTCCGCCGCTACCACACCGGACGCGCCGACGTGACCGGCTTCGCGGTGGCCGAGAAGGCCGTCGCGGGCGACCGGGCCGCCGCGATGGAGTCCCTGCAGTGGGCGATGCAACTGGGCGTCCCGCACGTCCTGATCGCCGACGCGCTGGCCGACGCGGTCCGCACGATCGCTCGCGTGTCCGCGGCCGGGCGCGGCAACCCGAACCAGATGGCGGGCGAGCTCGGCATGCCGCCGTGGAAGATCCGCAAGGCGCAAGGGCAGTCCCGGGGCTGGGGCCAGGACGGCCTGGCGACCGCGATGCGCGTCGTGGCGCGGCTGAACGCCGAGGTCAAGGGCGCGGCGGCCGACGCGAACTACGCGCTGCAGCGCGCGGTCCTCGACGTGGTCGCGGCCAAGGGCGACCGCTGACGTCCCGGCGCCGGGAACGCCTTGAGGAGAGCCGAGCCGGTCCCCAGGACACGGAAAGGCCCGGCAGCCGAAGCCGCCGGGCCTTCCGGAAAGACTGCGCTCAGAGCTGGTTCGCGCGCTTCGCGAGAGCCGACTTCTTGTTCGCGGCCTGGTTGGCGTGGATGACGCCCTTGGTGACGGCCTTGTCGAGCTTGCGAGCGGCGTCGCGCTGCAGTTCGAGGGCCTTGTCCTTGTCACCGGCTTCGGCGGCCTCGCGGAACTTGCGGATCGCGGTCTTCACCGAGGACCGGATCGCCAGGTTGCGCTGCCGCGCCTTCTCGTTCGTCGTGATGCGCTTGACCTGCGACTTGATGTTGGCCATGGAGGCGTTCCTCTTTCACTCGGTGAAGGTCGTTGCCGCGTTCGTGTGGCTCCGGATCAGTCCCGAGGGACTGCCGGGTTTCCTCCCTGACGGAATGCCGCACGGCAACAGTCGAAAATCTTAACAGCCCTGTTCGCGGCGTTGCCGACGGCCCCGGAGCAGGCAAACGCTCGGCATCGCGGCCCCGTCTCGGTTACGGTGGGGTCCGGTAGTGCCTAGGGTTCCGTCGCCTGCCCGTGGTCCCGCAGAGCGGGTCGCGAAGACAACGAGGGCGGGCGGGCCTGGTCCGAGCGGCACCTTCGGCGGGAGACAGAGCCCCGCCGTTCATCTGACGGGACAAAAGCCTGGAGGACCCGGTCTTCAGCGTGCGCTGAAAACCTGAAGGGGTCCGGATGAACACCACAGCCCTCGCCATGGTCCTCGTCGCCGCGGTCGTGCACGCCGTGTGGAACCTTGCCGCCAAACGGGTTTCCGGCGGTCCGCGGTTCGTCTGGCTGTACTACACGGTTTCCGCGGCGGCGATGCTCCCGGTGATCGCGGTCGCGCTGGCCGTCGAACCGGAACGTCCACAGTGGACCTGGCTGCTCGCCGCCGCGGGCACCGCGGTCCTGCACGTGGCGTACGGGATCGTGCTGCAGCGCGGATACGAGGTCGGCGACCTGTCCATCGTCTACCCGCTGGCTCGCGGGACCGGGCCGCTGGTGTCGGTGCTCGTGGCCGTCACGGTCCTGGGCGAACGGCCGGGCGTGCTCGGGCTGATCGGGGCCTTCCTCGTCGTCGCGGGCGTCCTGGTGATCAGCCTCGGCGGCGGCACCGGCAACGCCCGGGCCCGCCGCGCGGGGGTGTTCTACGGCGTCGCGACCGGCGTGGTCATCGCCGCTTACACGCTCTGGGACGCGCACTCGGTCACGTCGCTCGGCGTGCCTCCGCTCGTCTACTTCGGCGGCGGCGCGATCGGCCAGAGCATCCTGCTCTCGCCGACCGCGGCGCGCGGCCGGTCGGAGATCAAGCGGCTGTGGCGCGACCACCGGCGCGAGGTGCTGATCGTCGGGCTCGCCTCGCCGGCCAGCTACCTGCTGGTCCTGTACGCCCTGCGGATCGCGCCGGTCAGCCTGGTCGCGCCGGCGCGCGAGTTGTCGATCGTCTTCGGCGGAGTCGCCGCCTGGCTCGTGCTCCGCGAGCGCAACGCGGTCCGCCGCCTCGCCGGATCGCTGGTCGTGCTGGCCGGGATCGCTGCGATTGCGGTCGCCTGAGCCGCTCGGGTAGGCAGGAACCATGGACGTACTGAGCAGCCGGGTGCTGATCCACCCCCGCGACCACGAGGTGTCCACCGCGTTCTACCGCGACGCCCTCGGCCTCGCGATCGAGCGCGAGTTCCCCGGCGGCACGCGGTTTTTCGCCGGCGGCGGGTCGATCGAGGTGGTCGGCACGGGCGAGGAGGGGCCCGGCCCGGACGTCAATCTGTTCCTGCAGGTCCGCGATCTCCCCGCGACGCTGGCCGAACTGGCCGGACGCGGGGTCGAACCGGTGCGCGAGGCCCGGCGCGAGCCGTGGGGCACCGACGAGGCGTGGATCGCCGACCCGGACGGGCTGCGGATCGTGCTCGTCGAGGTCCCGGAGGACCATCCGTTGCGCCGCGACAAGCGCTAGCCCGGTTTCACGGCCCGGAGCTGGGCGGCGAGCGCGGCGAATCCGGGCGGGTCCCAGGTCCAGGTCTGCAGGTCGGTGAACCCCGCAGCGGCGGCTTCGTCGGCCAGTTCGTGCCGCGTCACCGGAAGCCACTTCTCGTGCGCCGAAAGCAGCAGCCGTCCGCCCGGCCGGAGCACGCGGAACAGCTCGGCGAAGGCCGCCGGGCGGTCCTCCCAGAACTGGACGTTGTTCACGGTCAGCACGACGTCGGCGGACGCGTCCGCGCAGCCGGTCCGGGCCGCGCTGCCCGCGCGCACCTCGGCGCGGTCGCCGCAGCGGTCCGTGCAGAGGTCGCGCATTTGCGGCGAGGGTTCGACGCCGATCACCTCGCCGGCGAGTTTGCTCGCCGCGTCGAGGCCGACCCCGGGCCCGGGGCCGACGACGAGAACGGTCTCGTCGGGTTCTAGGCGCGCCAGGTCGACGATGCGGTGTTCGGTCGTGGCGTTGCCGATCGCCATCAGCTTGCCGCCGAGCCTGCCCAGCAGCCCGCTGGGATGGCCGAAAGCCCGGTCGAGCGCGGCGTCGAGGACGCCGGGGCCGGGCGGCGAGGGGGAGGGTGAAGTGCTCATGCTTCGAGGTCATCACGAGACGGGCGGGGCCGCATCGGGGATGACCCCCACCCGCACCCGGAGGTCCATGGGACGATGGGGTACGGACATCCCCCACCATCCCGAGGACAGCCCGAGTGACAGCGCCCAAGACGTTCGCCGACACCACCTTCACGCCGCCGGAGTTGATCCGCAACTTCTGCATCATCGCCCACATCGACCACGGCAAGTCGACGCTGGCGGACCGGATGCTGCAGCTCACCGGCGTCGTCGAGGAGCGGGCCATGCGCGCGCAGTACCTCGACCGCATGGACATCGAGCGGGAACGCGGCATCACGATCAAGGCCCAGAACGTCCGGCTGCCGTGGCAGGTGGACGGCAAGGACCACGTCCTGCACCTGATCGACACGCCCGGCCACGTGGACTTCACCTACGAGGTCTCGCGGGCGCTCGAAGCGTGCGAGGGCGCGATCCTGCTGGTCGACGCCGCGCAGGGGATCGAGGCGCAGACGCTCGCGAACCTGTACCTCGCGCTCGAGAACGACCTGCACATCATCCCGGTGCTGAACAAGATCGACCTGCCCTCGGCGGACCCGGAGAAGTACGCGGCGGAGATCGCGCACATCATCGGCTGCGAGCCCTCGGACGTGCTGCGCGTGTCGGCGAAGACCGGCATGGGCGTGACCGAGCTGCTGGACGAGTGCGTGCGGCAGGTCCCGCCGCCGGTCGGCGACGCGGACGCGCCCGCCCGCGCGATGATCTTCGACTCGGTCTACGACACCTACCGCGGCGTCGTCACCTACATCCGCGTGGTGGACGGCAAGATCACGCCGCGCGAGAAGATCAAGATGATGTCGACCGGGGCGACGCACGAACTGCTCGAAGTCGGGATCATCTCGCCGGAGCCGAAGGCCAGCAAGGGACTGGGCGTCGGCGAGGTCGGCTACCTGATCACCGGCGTGAAGGACGTGCGCCAGTCGAAGGTCGGCGACACCGTGACGTCCGAGCGGCACGGCGCGACCGAACCGCTCGCCGGGTACCGCGAACCGAAGCCGATGGTGTTCTCCGGGCTGTACCCGGTGGACGGCTCGGACTACCCGGAACTGCGCGAGGCGCTGGAGAAGCTGCAGCTCAACGACGCCGCGCTGACCTACGAGCCGGAAACGTCGGTCGCGCTGGGCTTCGGCTTCCGCTGCGGCTTCCTCGGCCTGCTGCACCTGGAGATCACCCGGGACCGGCTGGAGCGCGAGTTCGGCCTCGACCTGATCTCGACCGCGCCGAACGTCGTGTACCGCGTGGTGCTGGAGGACCGCAGCGAGGTCGTCGTCACGAACCCGTCGGACTGGCCGACCGGGCTCAAGATCGCCGAGGTGCACGAGCCGGTGTCGAAGGTGAGCATCCTCGCGCCGTCGGAGTTCGTGGGCACGATCATGGAGCTGTGCCAGGCGAAACGCGGCACGCTGCTGGGCATGGACTACCTGTCCGAGGACCGCGTCGAGCTGCGCTACACGATCCCGCTGGCGGAGATCATCTTCGACTTCTTCGACACGCTGAAGTCACGCACGCGGGGCTACGCGTCGCTCGATTACGAGGAGTCCGGCGAGCAGGTGGCGGACCTGGTGAAGGTCGACATCCTCCTGCAGGGCGAGACGGTGGACGCGTTCTCCGCGATCGTGCACAAGGACGCCGCTTACACGTACGGAAACCGGATGGCGACGCGCCTGCGGGAACTGATTCCGCGCCAGCAGTTCGAGGTCCCGATCCAGGCGGCGATCGGCTCGCGGATCATCGCGCGCGAAACGATCCGCGCCATCCGCAAGGACGTGCTCGCCAAGTGCTACGGCGGCGACATCTCGCGGAAGCGGAAACTGCTGGAGAAGCAGAAGGAAGGCAAGAAGCGGATGAAAACCGTCGGCCGGGTGGAGGTGCCGCAGGAGGCGTTCGTCGCGGCACTGTCCACTGAGGACAACGGGAAGAACAAGAAGTAGCGTCACTTTCGGGTGAACGGCGGCTCCGGGTTTCCGGGGCCGCCGTTTTTTGTCGGTGGTGGCTGGTGTTCTCAATTGCGGACAGGGAGTCTCTGGCGCGAACAGGGAAAGGAGAGCACCATGACGGTTATGGCGGAAATCCAGAATCCTCCCGGGTCGGGGCCCATGACGGTGCACGACCTCGAGGGGATGCCGGATGACGGCCGTCGCTACGAACTCATCGACGGGACGCTCCTCGTGAGCCCCGCGCCAGGTCTGAGACACCAGACGATCGGCTATCAGTTGTACGGCGTGCTTTACGCAGCCTGCCCCGAGGACATGTTCGTCGTCGGTGCGCCGTTCGCTGTGCATGTGGGCGACCGGATAGAACTTCAGCCGGATGTGCTGGTCGGCCGGACCGAGGACTTCACCGCCAAGGATCTTCCAGTGCCGCCGGTTCTTGCAGTCGAGGTCTTGTCGCCGAGCACGTCGATTCACGACCTGAACACCAAGAAGGCGCTCTACGAACGGCTACGCGTGCCGAGCTACTGGGTGATCGACCCGGCGGCGCCTGAACTAACTGCCTTCGAACTTGACGAGGACGGCAGTTACTGCCAGGTCGCCAAGGCAGCGGGAGCTGAGGTGTTCGAAGCGCAGCGGCCGTTCCCCGTCCGGGTCGTGCCCGAGGTACTCGCCGGAAGGAGCTAAACGGTTCGGACGGCCTGCTTCGTTGTGCGCGTCATGAGAAGTGCTCAGCCGTTCCCGATGATCTTGCTCACCTCCACGAACACCGCGGCCCGGCGTTCGGCGGCCATCACGCGGTCGTACTCCGCCCAGTCGTCGTGGGTGCCGGTGGCGGCTCGGAACACCTCGCGCAGCAGGGGCGGGAGGTCGTCGGCGGGGAAGGCGGGGTCGGGGTCGTCCGGGCCGATCAGGCGGACCGGGCCGGTCACCGAGAGCCAGCGCCAGCCGCGGCGGAACGTGACGGTCGCGTGGCCGTTGCGGCGCAGCAGGGCGAGTTTGCGTGCGCCGCCGACGGCGACGAAGCCTACGCTCGGCTTGCCGGTCACCGGGTCGTCCAGGATGCCCGCGTTCACGACGGACGCGTGCACGGTGCCGTCGGCGCGGGTCGTGGCCACGGTGGCGAGGCCGTTCTCCTGCACCGTCAGCGCGCGGAGCTGTTCCAGGGTTGCCGTCATGCTTTTCTGCAACGCGGCGGCGGCCCGGCGCATTTCCGGTCCGGCACTAGGCTCGGGGACATGTTCGATGATCTCGAGTTCCCGGTGATCGTGGCTCCGATGGCGGGCGGGCCGACGACTCCGCAGCTGGTCGGCGCCGTCACGGACGCGGGCGGGTTCGGTTTCCTCGCCGCGGGCTACCTCAGCCCGGAGACGCTGGACGCCCGGATCGCGCAGACCGCCGACCTCACCGGCGGCCGGTTCGGCGTGAACCTGTTCGTCCCCGGCGGCCGGTCGGTGGCCGACCTCAGCGCGCACCGCGAACGGCTGCTCGCCGAGGCTGTCCGCTACGGGGTCGAACTCGGCGAACCGGTCTGGGACGACGACGGGTACCCGGCGAAGCTCGACCTCGTCGTGCGGCACCGGGTTCCGGTGGTGTCGTTCACCTTCGGCGCGCCGACGTCCGCCGAGGCGCAGCGGATCCACGAGGCGGGCGGCAAGGTCGCGGTCACCGTCACGAACCCGGAGGAAGCCGACCTCGCTGCCGCGCGCGGAGCCGACGCGCTGGTCGTGCAGGGCTTCGAAGCCGGCGGGCACCGCGGGCTGTTCACCGACGACCCGGGCAACCCGGCCGGCGGCGAGGAATACGGCCTGCTCGCGCTGCTGCGGTTGCTCGGCGCGCGGACGAGCTTGCCGCTGGTCGCCGCCGGGGGACTGGTCAACGGCGCCGACGTGGCGGCAGTGCTGGCCGCCGGTGCGTCGGCGGCGCAGCTGGGCACGGCATTCCTGCTCGCGACGGAAGCCGGCACCGGCGACACCCAGCGACGCGCACTCGCCGAAGCCGGCCGGCCGACGGCGTTCACGCGCGCGTTCAGCGGACGTCCGGCGCGGGGCATGGTGAACCGCGTCCTGAGCGACCTCTCCGCCGACGCCCCCGCCGCCTACCCGCAACTGCACCACCTGAGCAAACCGGTCCGCGGGGCGGCCGCCAAAGCCGGCGACCCGGAGGCGATGTCGCTGTGGGCTGGCCAGACGTACCCCCTCGCCGGTGACGGTTCGGCAGCCTCGATCGTGGCCCGCCTGCGCACCGAGGCAAAGGCGGCAGCGGAACGGCTCGACCGGTTGCGCTGAGACCTCCGGCGGCGAGGGCTGGGGCTGCGACGGCTTGGCCGGTTGCGCTGAGTGCCTGCTGTGGCGGGGACGAGGGCCACGACGGCTTGGCTGGCTCCTGCTGCGGTGGTCAAGGGGCGTGACGGCTTGGCTGGTTGCAGCTGCGGTGGGCAAGGGGCGTGACGGCTTGGCTGGTTCCTGCTGTGGCGCGGCAAAGGGCGCGACGGGTTGGCGGTTGCGTTGAGAGTCTGCTGCTGTGGGGCAGGGGTCGCGACGGCTTGCCGGTTGTGTTAAGGATCTGCCGCGGTGAGGGCCGGGGTCGCGGTGGCTTGGCTGGTTGTGTTGAGTGCCTGCTGCGGTGGGGACCGGGGTCGCGATGGCTCGGCGGTTGCGTTCAGAATCTGCCGTAGCGGCGGCGCGACGGTTTGTCTGGTTGTGTCGAGGACCTGGCGGCGGGGCACGGGCCACGACGGCTTGCCGGTTGTGTTGAGAATCTGCCGCGGCGAGGGTCGGGGTCGCGATGGCTTGGGCGGTTGCGTTGGAGAGCCCGCCGCGGCGAGGGCAGGGGACCACAACGGCTTGGCCGGTTCCTGTACTCCGGTCGGGCGTCGGAGTTCCTGGCCGTGGAATCCCTCAGCAGTCAGGTGTTCGCGGGCTGACTCGGCGGCGAAGCGGATCGAGCAACTATGCGTGATCCAGCCGCGGAAAGCTGCGGAGACAAAGTGCGCTAGTAGACCGGAAACGATGCCCGATCGTGCACGGACACCGCGCGAGTCCCCGAGCAGACGAGCCCCAGAAGCGACATCACCAGCAGCACAAAAAGAAACGCGGGGGACGCCCACCAAAAGGCGTCCCCCGCATCACAACCCGCTCAACCGACCGGAAGCGATCAGTCCGAAGTGGACTTCAACCCGCCCTGCTCGTCGTCGCCGGAGCCGCGTTCCATTGCGGAGTGGCGTTTGCCGTAGGCGAAGTAGATGGCCATGCCGATCACGAACCAGATCGCGAAGCGCAGCCACGTTTCCGGCTTCAGGAACGTGATCAGCCAGATCGAGAACACCACACCGATGATCGGGACCACCGGCATGCCCGGCGTCTTGAACGTGCGCGGGAGGTCCGGGCGCTTGTAGCGCAGCACGATCACCGCGATGCACACGACCACAAAAGCCAGCAGGATGCCGATGTTCGTCAGTTCCGCGGCCTCGCCGATGGGCAGCACGCCTGCGATCAACGCCGAAGCGCCGCCCAGGATCCACGTGATGCGGGACGGGACCTTGCGCACCGGATGGGTTTTCGAGAACCACTTCGGCAGCAGGCCGTCTCGGCTCATCGAGTAGCCCACGCGGGTCGCGCCCATCAGGAAGGTGAACAGGACCGTCAGGATGCCGATGATGGCACCGACCGCGATGATCGCGCCTAGCCAGCCGAGGCCGACCTTCGCGAACGCGCTCGAGAAGGCCGCTTCCGGGTTGATGTCGGTGTACTTCACCATGCCGGTCAGGACCAGGCACGCCAGCACGTACAGCACCATCGAGATCGCCAGCGAGTAGATGATCGCCTTCGGCATGTGCTTCTGGGAGTCCTGCGACTCCTCCGCCGCGGTGGACATGGCGTCGTAGCCGAAGACCGCGAAGAATACCGTTGCCGCACCGGTGAAAGCGCCGCTGAGACCGAACGGGAAGAAGTTGCTGTAGTTGCCGCTCTGGATGTGGAAGGCGCCGACCACGATCACCAGCAGCACCAGGCCGACCTTCAGGTACACCAGCAGCGTTTCGAACCGCGCCGCGTTTTTCATGCCCTGGTTGAGAATGAAGGCGATCAGCAGGCAGAGCAGCACCGCGAACAGGTTGACCTTGTAGGACCCGGACGGGACGCCCGCCGGTTCCGTTCCTGGTGCGCCGGACATCCAGTGCGGCAGCGACACGTGCAGGAAGCCCAGCAAATCGTTGAAATAACCCGAAATGCCGATCGCGACCACGGACACGATCGCGGTGTACTCCAGCAACAGGTCCCAGCCGATGAACCAGCCGACGATCTCGCCGAGCACCGCGTAGCCGTAGGTGTAGGCCGAACCCGCGCGCGGGATGAGGCCGGCGAACTCGGCGTAGGAGAACGCCGCCGCGGCGCTCGCGATGCCCGCGATCAGGAACGAGATCAGCACGGCCGGGCCCGCGGTCTTGTTCGCGACCGCCCCGGCGAGCGAGAAGATGCCCGCGCCGATGATGCCGCCGACGCCGATCGCGGTCAGCTGCCGCAGGCCGAGCGTGCGCTGCAGGCCGCTTTCGCCGACGCTCTCGATGGTTTCGATCGGCTTCCGCCGGAAGATCCCGGACCCGGAGCCCAGGTTAGGGCCGCCGCGCGGAGCTGACATCGATGTCTCCTCAGACTGGTGGTTCGCCGGACCCGGGTTCCGGGCCCTGGCAGGGCACCGTACCCGGAGGCGCCGCGCCTGTCACCGACTCCATAGTGTGACGATCGCGGCGGCCCTGCGTCACCCAGTCGCGGAATCGTCCTCGACGTCGCTGACCGTGGGCGCCGGGCGCGCGGCCGAGCGGACCGCGCCCGCGGCGAAGAACGCGAGCAGCTCCGCGACCTCGGCCGGGTCGTCCAGCTGCGGGCAGTGGCCCCAGTCCTCGCGGACGACGAGCCTGCTGTGCGGCACCAGGGTGTGCAGCTTCCGCCCGGACGCGGCCATTACCAGCTTGTCCTTGCCGCACGCGACCGCGAGCAGCGGGATCTTGATCTGGTCGAGCCGGTAGGCGTCGGCCAGCTCCGCGACGAGCTGCCGGGCCTGTTCGAGCCGGGACGTGGTGGCCCGGTAGTCGGGGAAGAGCGTGGTGAACCGCCGGACCTGGCCCGCGTCCGCGTGCCGCGAGTCGGCGTAGAGGATCCGCGGCACGAGCTGTTCGGCGACCGCGCGGACCAGGAAACCCGGCACCGGCAACGGAAGCGAGGAGTACAGCCGCAGCGGCAGCGGATTGCGCCCGACCGTGCGCACCAGCCACGAGTCGACGAAACCGGGCGCGGCGATCGACACCGCGCCGGTGGTCGGCAGCCGGTGGTTCTGCGCCGCGCGCAGGCTCATCGTGCCGCCGAGCGAGTTGCCCGCGAGCACGACCGGGCCGAGCACGGCCTGCTCGCGCACCACCGCGGCGGTGAACGCGTCGAGCTGGGGCAGCATCGGGCCGGGGCGCAGCGGCTGCGCGTCGCCGAAGCCGGGAAGGTCGACGGCGATCGCGGCGATGCCCGCGGCGGCTAGTTCTCCGAGTACCGGACGCCACGTGTCGGCACTGTCGCAATACCCGTGGAGCAACACGAGCCGCGGAGCGCGCGGTTTCTCGGCACCCTTGCGGCGCGTGCGCTTCGGTGCGGGCGCCTCGGCGACGGCGGGCCCGACCTCGAGCACGCGTGTGCGGATCCCGGCGAAGCGCCGGAACGACTCCCGGACGGGCGCCGGGTCGCTGGGGTGCCGGCCGCCCCGGTCGGCGGGTGCGGGCCGCTGCGTCGCGGTCATGTTCTCCAGGTTAACCGCCCAAGGTCGAGTTCTGGTGGAACTTCGGGGGTCACTATCTGATTGCGAAGCAGGGGTGTTGACGATTCACCGGAGAACAGGTAAAAGCGCTGGCCCAGGCTTGTTCGGCGAACAAAAGCCCAGGCCAGCGCGGTGCGATCAGGATCAGTGGGTGAAGACGATCTTGCCCGCGGTCTCCCCGGCGGCCATCGCGGCGAATCCCGCGGGGGCCTCCGTGAGGGGGAGCTCGGTGCCGATCTGCGGCTTGATGCCCTTCAGGTCGAGGTAGGCGAGCAGGTCGGCCAGCTCGTCGCGGGTGCCCATGGTCGAGCCGAGGACCCGCAACTGCAGGAAGAACACGCGCTGCAGGTCGGCCGACGGGTCGGGGCCGCTGGTCGAACCGGACACGACGACCACGCCGCCGGGCTTCAGCGACTTCAGCGTGTGTCCCCAGGTGGCCTTGCCGACGGTCTCGAACACCCCGTCCACCCGCTCGGGCAGCCGCGCGCCGGACTCGAACGTCTGGTGCGCGCCGACGCTCTCGGCCAGCGCGCGCTTCTCCTCGGTGCGCCCGGTGACCCACACGCGGAACCCGGCCGCGCGGCCGAGCGCGATCAGCGCGGTCGACACCCCGCCGGACGCGCCCTGCACCAGCATCGTCTGGCCGGGCCGCAGACCCGACTTCACGAACAGCATCCGGTACGCGGTGAGCCACGCGGTGCCCATCGTCGCGCCCTCGGCGAAGCTCAGGCCGGCCGGCTTCGGCACCGCGTTGCGGGCCGGGACCACGACCTGGTCGGCGAACGTGCCCTGGTGCTTTTCGGTGAGCAGGGTGCGCTTCGGGTCGAGCGTGTCGTCGCCCTGCCAGCCCGGCGCGTTGATCACCGAATGCAGCACGACCTCAGTGCCGTCGTCGAGCGTTCCCGCTCCGTCGCAGCCGAGGATCATCGGGAACTGGTCGGGCTTGATGCCGACGCCGCGCAAGGTCCACAGGTCGTGCATGTTCAGGCTGGCGGCTTTGACGTGCACCCGGACCCAGCCTTCGGGCACCTCGGGTTCCGGCCGCTCGCCGACGACCAGCGAATCGAGCGGGGACTCGGCGTTGGGTTCCTGCGCGTATACGGCGAACATGGCAGCAACCTACCTCCCCTGCCCGACCCGGCGCAGTCGAGCGCGCGTAGGCTCACACTCGTGTTCGAGGGCTTGGCCAACTGGTGGGACGGGGTCGAGCTGTGGCTTGCCCAAGCCTGGTTCCCCGTGCAGTTCGTGCTGGTGATGGCGGTGCTCGTGCCGCTGTGCCTGCTCGCCGCGTGGGCCATCGACAAGCTGGTCGAACGCTTCGGCCGCTGGTTCGGCACGGCCCGTGACGACGACGGTCCCGGCCGCTCCTAAGCTGGCACACCATGGTCAACCGTAGGCGGATCACCGCTGCGCTCGTCGGTCTCCTCGTGCTGGTGCTCGGCGGGTGGCTCGTCAAGGAAACCGCCGGCTCCTCGGATTCGCCGGTGCCCTCGTCCTCGTCGGGCGCTCCCGCCGCCGCTTCCGGGAAGGTGCCGGGGGCGGACTCCAAGCTGCCGGTCAAACCGCTGTCCTCGCTGCCTTCGCAGGCGAAGGACACGTGGAACCTGATCCAAAAGGGCGGGCCCTACCCGTATCCGCGCAATGACGACGTCGTCTTCCAGAACCGGGAAAAGGTGCTTCCCGCGGAGAAGAACGGCTATTACCACGAATACACCGTGAAAACGCCGGGCAGCCCGGACCGAGGGGCGCGCAGGCTGATCACGGGGGCGGGGAAAGAGTTGTATTACACAGCCGACCATTACGCGTCGTTCGTCGTTGTGGATCCCGCGCGGTGAGCGGGGAGACGGCGCAGGCCGCGGCGGACGCGGCGTTCGCGCGCGGGGCTTATCCGCACCGGGTCGACGGAACGCGGACGCTGGACAAGCTGTCGGCGCTGGACGCGATCGGCGAGGCGCTTTCCTTCCCGTCTTATTTCGGGCGGAATCTGGACGCCTTGTACGACATGCTCACGGATTTGTCGTGGCTGCCTGCCGGCGAGCACGTGCTGATCTGGACCGGGTCGGACGGGTTGAAGGCGGCCGAGCCCAAGGCGTATCTGGCGGTGCGGAGCGTGCTTTCGGACGCGCAGCGGGCGATGGGCTCCGGGGCGCATCGGCTGACCTTGGTGCTGGTCGATTCTTGAGAAGCCGTGAGGGGAACCCCGGGGTTCCCCTCACGGGCAGCGTCAGTCCTGCGGGACCCAGTTCGGCTTGCGCTTCTGGGCGAAGGCCTGAATGCCTTCCTGTCCTTCCTCGCTCGCGAAGAAGCCCGCGGACAGGGCGTTCATGTCGGCGAAGCCTTCGGCCGGGGTCGCCGGGCGCGGACGGGCCAGCAGTTCCTTCGTGGCGGCCAGGGCCTTCGGGCCGCCGAGGGTCAGCGACTTGAGGTAGCCCTCGACCGTCTTGTCCAGGTCTTCCGCCGGGACGCAGGCGTTCAGCAGGCCGATCTCCACCGCGCGCTTCGCGTCGAAGACGTCGCCGGTCAGGAAGAGTTCGTGCGCGGCCCGCGCGTTCAGCCGCGGGAGCACCGTCAGGCTGATGACCGCCGGGATGACGCCGATCCGGACCTCCGAGAAGGCGAACGTCGCTTCCGGGACCGCGACCGCGATGTCGCACGCGGCGACCATGCCGATGCCGCCCGCGCGAGCCGGGCCCGCCAGCCGTGCGACGACCGGCTTCGGGCTCGTCCACAGCTGGTCCAGGATCCGCGGGAACTCGTTCACGCCCTGGTCGGACGAACCGGCGCCGCGGGCCTCCTTCAAGTCCATGCCCGCGCAGAAGACCGGGCCGGTGTGGGTCAGCTGCACCACGCGCACCGCGTCGTCCTCGCGAGCCTTCGTCAGCGACTCGCTCAGTTCCCGCCGCAGCTGCGCCGACAGCGCGTTGCGGTTGTGCGGGGAGTCCAGGGTGATCGTGGCGATGCCGGCCGCCACCTCGTAGTGCACCAGTTCGTCAGCCATGCCTGACACTTTCGCACACCGCCCGTCGGAGAGCGGGTGTGAAGTTCATGCACGAAAACCCGTGCATCAAAACTCGTGCACCGCTACCTTGGGGACATGGCAGAACCTCGTCGCGCTGATCTGAAGGCGCTCAAGGCGCTCGCGAACCCGTTGCGGCAGCGGATTCTCGAGCTGCTGTCCTCGTCCGGACCGGCGACCTCCACGACGCTCGCCGAGCGGCTGGGCGTGACCAGCGGCGGGACGAGTTACAACCTGCGGGTCCTGGCGGAGAACGGGTTCGTCGAGGAGCTTCCCGAACGCGCGCGCGGGCGGGAGCGCTGGTGGCGCGCCGTGCCGCATGACGTGCGGTTGCCGCCTGCCGAGGACGATCCGGCGAAGGCGGCGATCGGCGAACTGCACCGGCTGTGGCTCGCGGGCGACACCGAACTGTACGAACGGTTCGAGCGCGAGCGGCCGCAGCTGGGGGAGTGGGCGGACGCGATCCCGTACTCGCGCGGCGCGATCACCGTGACCCTGGACGAGCTGGGCGACTTCTTCGAGGCGTATCTCGCTTTGCTGCGGCGGTATCAGCGGCCGGACGACGAGACGCCGGAGGGGGCGCGCCGGGTCGAGACGCGGATGCTCGCGTTCCCGGCTCCGGGCGGAGAGGAGGCCGTCCGGGACTGAATCCGAGGAAGGCCCTGGGTGCCGAGCGGCCACTCGGCACCCAGGAATAAGGGAAAACGCGCACGATCTCCCGAAGCAAGGAGA
Source organism: Amycolatopsis sp. La24 (assembly GCF_029087445.1). Taxonomy (NCBI): domain Bacteria; kingdom Bacillati; phylum Actinomycetota; class Actinomycetes; order Pseudonocardiales; family Pseudonocardiaceae; genus Amycolatopsis; species Amycolatopsis sp. La24. The sequence goes on along the minus strand of NZ_JARACH010000044.1, from coordinate 46,569 downwards.
ACACTTCATGCTGCCCTGGGGCAAATCGCGGCTCGCCGCCGCGATCCTCGTGCTGGGCTCGGTCCTGCCGACCGCCCAGCCGGTATCAGCACCACCGTCCGGCGACGTCAGCTTCGCCGGTTCGGGCGGAATCACGTTGCACGGCACGGTATTCCGGCCGGACGGTCCGGCGAAGTCCGCGATCGTCCTGCAAGGCGGTTCGGACTGGCGGACGCGGGACAACCTTCGCGTGCAGGCCGAGATGTTCAGGCGGCTCGGCGTCACAACGCTCGTGTACGACCGGCGTACCAGCGGTTATTCCAAGACCCAGCGCGATTACGGCGTGCTGGCGGACGATCTGGTCTCGGCGGTCCGCGCGTTGCGGGCGCATTCGGGAGCCGCTGAGGTCGGCGTCTGGGGCGTCAGCGAGGGCGCGTGGGTCGCGCCGCTCGCCGCGACGCGGACGGCGGACATCTCGTATGTGATCACCGTCGGCGGATCCGGTATGGGCGGTGCCCGGCAGACCTCGTGGTACTGGGGCAATGTCCTTCGCCACCAAGGGATTTCCGGTTCGCTGCTGACGACATTGCCGGTGCGGGGAACGCGGTTCGCCGTCGGAGCGGGGCTGTTTCCCGAGGCGGGCTACGACCCGGTGCCGGTGCTGCGACGGCTGAAACAGCCGATCCTGGCGTTGTGGGGCGACCTCGACATCAACCACGTACCGGTCGAGAGTTCGCGGATTTTCGCGGAAGCGTTGGCGCAGCACCCGAATCACACGATCCGGTTCATCGCCGGTGGCGGGCCGGATTTGTACTCGACCAGCGACGCCGGGTTCGACCGGCTGTCTCGGGTCGTGCCGGGCTATCCGGCAGCGGTCGCGGATTGGCTGGCGGATCGGCAGGGCGTGCACGTCGAGACCGCGGCCTTCGCGCAGCGGCCGTCGGAAGCGCTCCCGCCGTTGGCGTGGTGGGAATCTGTTGCGGCGCAGGGGATTGCGCTTGCCCTGCTGCTGGCCGGGTTTGTGGTCGGCGGGGTGGTTGCCCTGGTGCGTCGCCGGGGGACCAGATCGTCGCGGTGGCTGGCCGGACTGGGGACGGCGACGGTCGCCGGATTCGTCGGGATGCTCGGCTGGGCGCAGATGTCCGGGATGAAGGATCTCGGACCGGTCATCGGCGGACGGCCGTTGCCGTGGCTGGCGGTGCAGGTGTTGGCGGTCGCGACGGTGGCGGCGTGGGCGGTAACCCTTGCCGGGCTGCGGAAACCGGACCGGCGGCGCGGGGCGATCGCGCCGCTCGCGGCCGGGCTGGTGTTCGTGCCGTGGGCGGTCTGCTGGGGACTGCTGCTGCCGTGAACCGGCCGCGGCCACCCGGGCGCAGCGGGTGGCCGCGGTCCGGGTCAGCCGATGGTCGTGGTGGTGAAAACCGGGCTCGGGTTGGGGAAGCACGCCGTCGGCGCGGTCACGTCGCCGATGATGCTGCTCGCCACGGCCTTGAAGGTCAGGCCGGGGTCGCTGTAGCTGGTGCCGGACAGTTTCGTCTCGATCGTGCCGGAGTCGCCTGCCTTGAGGTGTGCGGTGATGGTCGGCAGTTCGAAGGTCGAACCGCCGGCGATCGGGCCGGGGAAGCTCAGCGTCGCGACGCCGTCGGCCACGCTGATCGTCGGCGCGGTGTCGCCGAGGCCGGAGCCGCCGGCGAGGTCGGCGCTGACGTAGGTCGAGTTGGCCGGGACGGGGAACTTCAGCGCGAAGGTGTTGATGTTCTTGACCTTGTTGCCGCCGACGTCGCTCGGGACGGTGTTGGGCGCGGGGTCGATGACGACGTCGAACGCTCCGCCGGGCGCGACCGTCGCGGGTGCGGTGACGTCGGCGTTCTGGGCCAGCGACACCTGCTGCGGGCCGACCACCGGCGCGTCGGCCTGGCAGTCGAAGTTGATCGCGGTCGCGGCGGACGCCGGGGCCGCCAGCGCGAGCGGAAGGGCGGCGGCCGCCGTCAGCGCGGCCAGCCGGTAAAAGTGAGGTGCTTTCATCTGTGTGCTCCTACCTGCGGGTTTCACGGGGGAGAGAGAAAGCTGCGCAGCGATTAGAGAGTTACCGGCAAGTTAAGTAGCGCGTCAAGGATTGACCGTTCACAGCAGCGCACGGTGACGAAAAATGTGAATACTGCTCACCTTGTGGCGGTAACAGTGGGCTGATCGGCCGTTCGGGCCTACCGACGGTGGTCCGACAGGGCGAGCCAGGCCAGTTCGACCCAGCGCTGCCGGGCGGGCTCCGGAACGTCCGCGCCCGGCGAGGTGGCGAGGAGCAGGCCGATGTCGTCGGCGGAGATTCCCGGTCGCAGGGCGTGCTCCCGATGGGCGGCGGTGATCAGGGATTCGATCGCGCGCGTGGCGTGCTGGCGCATCGCTTGCAGCGGCTCGGGCGACAGGTTCGAGAGTGCTGTGCGGAGAAGGCGTTCTTCGCTGAGGTCGACGACGACGCGGCGGATCAGGCCGAGCAGCTCGTCGGCCGCGGTGGTCTGCCCGGCGGCGACGCGAGCGGCGGCTTGGTCGAGCACGTCGGCGATCGCGGTGCCGAGGTCTTCGGCGATTTCTCGCACCAGGTCCTGTTTGGTGGGGAAATGCCGGTAGAGGGTGCCGACGGCGACCCCGGCTTCGGCGGCGATCTCGTCCATTCCGGCCTCGGGTCCGCGAGTCACCAGCAAACGTCGCGCGGCCGCGAGGATCGCTGCCCGGTTTCGTGCCGCGTCTGCCCGCACTGCTCGCTCCTTGCCGGTAAAGGTGAACTGGTGGTTCACTATATAACATGAACGAGTGGTTCAGGTTGTCGAGCGGACGCGTCGCGGTGGTCACTGGAGCGAACACCGGCCTCGGCTTCGCCACGGCCCGCGCATTGGCTGAGCACGGGACCAGGGTCGTGCTGGCCTGCCGGGACCTGCGGAAAGCACGCGACGCGGCGAGCCGGATCGGCCGGGGAACCGAGGTCGTCCGGCTGGACCTGGCGTCGCTGGACTCCGTGCGGGAGGCGGCCGGCGAGCTGCGCGCCCGGCACGACCGGATCGACCTGCTGATCAACAACGCGGGCGTGACCAATGCGCCCGGCCGGACCGCGGACGGGTTCGAGATGCAGTTCGGGGTGAACCACCTCGGCCACTTCGCGTGGACCGCACTGCTGCTCGACCGGATGCTGGAAGTGCCGGGCTCGCGGGTGGTGACGGTCAGCAGCATCGGGCACCGGTTCGGCCGGATCGACCCGGATGACCTGCACGCGGCGAGCGGGTATCCGGCGTCGAAACTGGCCAATCTGCTGTTCGCCTACGAACTCGCGAAACGCTTGCGGGGCACCGAAACCGTCTCGCTGGCCGCGCATCCCGGCGGGGCGACTACCGAGATTTTCCGGCACTCGTCGTCCGTCTTCCGGGGCGCGAACCTGGCGATCGCGCGGCTGTTCGGGCGGACGCCCGCGATGGGTGCGTTGCCGACGCTGCGGGCGGCGACCGATCCCGGCGCGCGCAACGGCGAGTATTACGGTCCCGGCGGGCTTTTCGAGATCCGCGGCTACCCGGAGCTGGTCAAGTCCAGCGCGCGTTCGCACGACGCCGATCTGCAGAAGCGGTTGTGGGAGGCCTCGCTGCGGGCGACCGGGGTGGGCTGCCCGGTGTGAAGGTCAGGCGGCGGTGCGCAGCAGACCGGAAATCGCGGCGGCGTACCGGCCGATCACCACGTCCGCCACGCGCGGGTCGTCCGCGAGCGGCTCGGCGATGAACGCGCCCGGGTCGGCCTCGCGGGCCAGCGCCGCGATCCGGTCCGGCAGCAGGCCGGGGGCCAGGAACCACGACGCCACCACGAGATGCCGCGCGCCGCGGTCGCGCAGCCGGGCCGCGGCGGCCGGGATGTCCGGCTGGGTCGCGCTGGCGAACGCCTCGCTGACCGGCAGGCCGAGCCGCTTTTCCCAGCGTGCGGCCACTCCGGCGACGACCGCGTTGGCCTCGGGGTTCGAGGAGCCGACCGCGCTCAGCAGCACCCCGGTTCCGCCGCGGCGGCGGGCTCCGGCGAGCCGGTCGAGGGCGACGGCTTCGAGAGCCGGGTCGGCGCCGAGCACGTCCGACACCCGGATCCGGAACCCGGGGCAGTCCGCGGTCACCTCGTCGACCAGCGCGGGCAGGTCGACCCGGGCGTGAAAAGCGCTGCCCAGCAACAACGGCACGACGACCGCGGAGCGGTGCCCCTGTGCGTAAAGCCCGCGGAGCACGTCGGTGACCCGCGGCTCCGACAGGTCGAGGAACGACTCGTGCACGTCCAGCCCCGGCGCCTGCGCACGGACGACGTCGACCAGCGCCCGCACCGTCGCGGCGGAGCGGGGATCGCGACTGCCGTGCGCGACGGCGACCAGGGGCGGCGTCACGAGAACCGCTCGCCGACGAGACCGGCGGCGAGCGTGTCGCCGTCCTTCGGGTCGATCACCAGGAACGCGCCGGTGCGCGGGCTCACGCCGTAGTCGTCCACCGGCAGCGGCTCGGCCAGCTGCAGGCTGACGCTGCCGATGTCGTTGAGCTCCAGGCTTGCCGGAGAGTCCACACTGGACAGGGTCTGCTCGTCGAACCGGGCGTGCAACTCGGTGGCGAGCCCCTGCACGGTCCGGGCGCCGTGCTTGATCAGCACCCGCGCGCCGGTCTTGAGCGGCTTCGACGACAGCCAGCACAGCGTGCCGGTGATCTCGTCCGTGACCTCCGGCGACGCGTCGGCCGCAGCGATCAGGTCGCCGCGGCTGATGTCGATGTCGTCGGAGAGCAGCAGGGTCACCGAGGTGCCGGCGCCTGCTTCTTCCAACGGCCCGTCCGCGGTGTCGATCCGCTCGACCCGGCTGCGGATACCCTGCGGCTGCACGACGATCTCGTCGCCCGGACGCACCGTTCCGGCGGCGATCTGACCGGCGTAGCCGCGGTAGTCCGGATACTCGGCGGTGCGCGGGCGGATCACGTACTGCACCGGGAACCGCAGCGCCGAATCGTGCGGATCCGGTGCCACCGGCACGTTTTCGAGGTGCTCCAGCAGCGACGGCCCGTCGTACCACGGGGTCCGCTCGGACCGGGTCGCGACATTGTCGCCGACCAGCGCGGAAACCGGGATGGTGACGACGGACGCCGAGTCGTAGCCGAGGGATTCCGCGTGCGCGGTGAACTCCTTGGCGATGACGCTGAAGGTGTTCTCGTCGTAGTCGACGAGGTCGATCTTGTTCACCGCCAGCACCAGCTGCGGCACGCCGAGCAGCGCGAGCACGGCCGCGTGCCGCCGGGTCTGCTCGACCACGCCGTTGCGCGCGTCGACCAGCAGCACCGCGAGCTGCGCGGTGGACGCGCCGGTGACCGTGTTGCGCGTGTACTGCACGTGCCCCGGGGTGTCGGCGAGCACGAACGACCGCTTCGGCGTCGCGAAGTACCGGTACGCGACGTCGATCGTGATGCCCTGTTCGCGCTCCGAGCGCAGGCCGTCGACGAGCAGCGACAGGTCCGGAGTGGACAGTCCTTTGTCGACAGACGCGCGGGTGACCGCGTCGAGCTGGTCGGCGAGGACGGACTTGGTGTCGTACAGCAGCCGCCCGACCAGCGTGGACTTGCCGTCGTCCACGCTGCCCGCGGTGGCCAGCCTCAGCAGGCTCGACATCAGAAGTAGCCCTCCCGTTTGCGGTCTTCCATGGCCGCTTCGGACATCCGGTCGTCGGCGCGGGTGGCGCCGCGTTCGGTGAGCCGCGAAGCCTGGACCTCGGCGATCACTTCCTCCACAGTGGACGCCGTGGATTCGATCGCGCCGGTGCACGAACCGTCGCCGACGGTCCGGTAGCGCACGCTCAGCTCGCGCACGTCCTCGCCGGGACGCGGCCCGCCCCACGGGCCCTCGCTGAGCCACATGCCGTCGCGCTGGTAGACCGCGCGCTGGTGGGCGTAGTAAATCGAGGGCAGCTCGACCTTTTCCCGCGCGATGTAGTTCCACACGTCGGCCTCGGTCCAGTTGGACAGCGGGAACACGCGGACCTGCTCGCCCGGACGGTGCCGCCCGTTGTAGAGGTTCCACAGCTCGGGCCGCTGCCGGCGCGGCTCCCACTGGCCGAAAGCGTTGCGCAGGCTGAAGATCCGCTCCTTCGCCCGCGCCCGCTCCTCGTCGCGGCGGCCGCCGCCGAAGACCGCGTCGAACTTGTTCTCCGCGATGGTTTCCAGCAGCGGCGTGGTCTGCAGCGGGTTGCGCAGGCCGTCGGCGCGTTCCTCGAGCCGCCCGTCGTCGATCCAGTCCTGGACCTTCGCGACGACCAGGCGCAGGCCGTGCTTTTCGACGACGCGGTCGCGGAACTCGAGGACCTCGTCGAAGTTGTGCCCGGTGTCCACGTGCAGCAGCGGGAACGGCACCGGCGCGGGCCAGAAGGCCTTGATCGCCAGGTGCAGCATCAGCGTCGAGTCCTTGCCGCCGGAGAACAGGATCACCGGCCGGTCGAACTCGCCCGCGACCTCGCGGAAGATGTGGATGGCCTCGGACTCAAGGGCGGCCAGGTTGTCGACAGCCGCGTCGGCCGCCGGTTCCAAAGTCGTCATGCGTCCTCTCTCAGCCGTGCAATCCGCACTCGGTCTTCGACTGCCCGGCCCACCGGCCGCTGCGCGGATCCTGCCCCGGCTCGACCTTCGCCGTGCAGGGCGCGCAGCCGATCGACAGGTAGCCGATCGACACCAGCGGGTTCTCCAGGATGCCGTTCTCGTGCAGGTAGCCGGTGAACTCGTCGTCGGTCCACGCCGCGATCGGGTTGATCTTCACCAGGCCGTTGCGCTCGTCCCAGGTGACGATCGGCGTGTTCGCGCGGGTCGGCGCGTCCACCCGGCGCACGCCGGTGACCCACGCCGAGTACTTGCCGAGCGTCTGCCGCAGCGGCACGACCTTGCGCAGGAAACAGCACTGCCCGGGGTCGCGTTCGTGCAGTTTCGGCCCGTACTCCGCGTCCTGTTCGGCGACGCTCTGCTCGGCCTGCGCGTTGACGATCCGCACGTCCGGGTACACCGTCTGCACCGCGTCGCGCACGCCGAGGGTTTCGGCGAAGTGGTAGCCGGTCTCCAGGAACAGCACGTCCACCGCGGGCTTGACCTTCGTGGCGAGGTCGATCAGGACCGCGTCCTGCATGTTCGACGCCACGATGAAGTCGTCGCCGAAGGTGTCGGCCGTCCAGCGCAGCGCCTCTTCGGCGGTCGCGTCGGCCAGTTCCTTCCCGGCGCGCTCGGCCAGCGCCCGGTAGTCCGCCACCGCGGTCACTGCAGCACCCCTTCGTCCGCCCGCAGCACCCACTGCGGGAAGCGTTCGCCCGGTTCGCGGCCCGCGACGTACGCGCGCACCACGCGTTCCACGTACTCGACCAGTTCGCCCGCGGTGACCTTGTGGCCGCGCAGCTTCCGGCCGAACCCGGCGTCGGCGCCGAGCCCGCCGCCGAGGTGCACCTGGAAGCCCTCGACCTGGTTGCCGTCGGCGTCGGTGACGATCTGGCCCTTGAGCCCGATGTCCGCGGTCTGCACGCGGGCGCAGGAGTTGGGGCAGCCGTTGAGGTGCACCGTCACCGGCGTTTCGAGCTGCGCGTTGATGTCGGCGAGCGACTTCTCCAGGTCCGCGACCAGCTGCTGCGCGCGCACCTTCGTCTCGACGATCGCGAGCTTGCAGAACTCCAGCCCGGTGCACGCCATCACGCTGCGCCGCCACGGCGACGGCTTGGTCTGCAGGCCCAGTTCGGCCAGTTCCGCTTGCAGCGCCGGGACTTCCGCCTCCGGCACGTCGAGCACGACCAGCTTCTGCAGCGGGGTCAGCCGCACCCGGCGCGACCCGGCGCGCTCGGCCGCGTCGGCGACCGCGACCAGCGTGCTGCCCGACACCCGGCCGGCGATCGGCGCGGCGCCGAGGTAGAACTTGCCGTCCTTCTGCTTGTGCACGCCGACGTGGTCGACCGGGACGGCCGGGTTCTGCACTGCCGGTCCGTCGATCAGCTTCCGCTTCAGGTACTGCGTTTCGAGAACTTCCCGGAATTTTTCCGGACCCCAGTCCTTGACCAGGAACTTCAGCCGCGCCCGCGAACGGAGCCGCCGGTAGCCGTAGTCGCGGAAGATGGAGACGACGCCTTCCCAGACGTCGGCCGCCTCGTCCAGCGGGACCCACACGCCGAGCCGCTGGGCGAGCATCGGGTTCGTGGACAGCCCGCCGCCGACCCACAGGTCGAGGCCGGGGCCGTGCTCGGGGTGGTCGACGCCGACGAAGGAGATGTCGTTGATCTCGTGCACGATGTCCGGCAGCCCGGAGATCGCGGTCTTGAACTTCCGCGGCAGATTCGAAAACCGCGGGTCGCCGATGTAGCGGCGGCGGATCTCCTCGAGCGCGGGCGAGGCGTCGAGCACCTCGTCCTCGGCGATCCCGGCGACCGGCGAACCGAGCATGCCGCGCGGGCTGTCGCCGCAGGCCTCGGTGGTGGTCAGGCCGACCGACTCGAGCCGCGACCAGATCGCGGGCACGTCCTCGATCCCGATCCAGTGGTACTGGATGTTCTGCCGGTCGGTGATGTCCGCGGTGTCGCGCGCGTGCTTCTGCGACAGCTCGCCGAGCACGCGCAGCTGCTCGGTGGTGAGCGCGCCGCCGTCGGTGCGGACGCGCATCATCAGGTACTTGTCTTCCAGCTCCTCCGGCTCCAGCTGCGCGGTGCGGCCGCCGTCGATGCCGGGCTTGCGCTGGGTGTAGAGGCCGAACCAGCGGAACCGGCCGCGCAGGTCGCCCGGGTCGATCGCGTCGAAGCCCCGGTGCGCGTAGATGTTCTCGATCCGCGCGCGGACGTTGAGCGGGTTGTCGTCCTTCTTCGACTGCTCGTTCGGGTTCAGCGGCTCCCGGTAGCCGAGCGCCCACTGGCCCTCGCCGCGCTTCTGGCGCGTCCGAGGCGTGCGGCCCTTCGCGGGCGTTTCACGCGGGGGTGCGGACATGGAGATCCTCCGGGCGGGGTTGTCGAGGCGGCTCCGCCGCGGCGTCGGCGCGGGCGGCAGCGGGCCGGTGGTCCAGGTGGTGGGCTGGGCAGGCTTGGCGCGGGAGTCAGCGAACAGGCCGGCAGAGCGCGCTCGCGACCCGGAGAAGGTCGACGTGGCGGCGCGCCACGAGAAGGACACCGGCAGGACTCACCGGCTCAGATTGCCACGCGGGCCGAACGTCGTCCAAGGGCGTCCGGATCGTGGGAGAAGGCTCACTCCAGCGGTGCGAAACCGTCCCGGATGTGCATGGGGCGGGCGATCTGCCAGGTCTTTCCCGTCTTTCGGACTCTTAGTGAGACAGTATCGGCGGCTTGGCGGCGGAGCGCGCGCCCGGCGTTGCATCGTTCGGCGGCCGAACTTTCCGCCGGGTGGCGCAGGGGCGCGCGGCGACCCGGGCGCGGCGGGGGAGAATGGACGTCGTGCCTGTTCCCGACACCCACCGTCCTTCCGCCGGACTGCCCGAGACCGCGCTCGCGGGCCTCGGCACCCGTCCGTTCGGCGTGTACGTCCACGTGCCGTTCTGCGCGACCCGCTGCGGCTACTGCGACTTCAACACCTACACCGCGGGCGAACTCGGCTCCGCCGCCTCGCCGCGGTCGTGGCTGGACGCGCTGCGCCGCGAGCTGGAGCTCGGTGCGGAAATCCTCGGCAACGCACCGCAGGCAGAGACGGTGTTCGTCGGCGGCGGGACCCCGTCCATGCTCGGCGCGGACGGGCTGGCCGAGGTGCTCGACGGCGTCCGGTCGGTGTTCGGGCTCGCGCCGGGCGCGGAGGTGACGACCGAATCGAACCCGGAGTCCACTTCGCCCGAGTTCTTCGCGGGCATCCGTGACGCGGGTTACACCCGGGTTTCGCTGGGCATGCAGTCCGCCGCCCGGCACGTGCTGAAGGTGCTCGACCGCGTGCACACGCCCGGCCGTCCGGTCGACGCCGCGCGCGAGGCCCGGGCCGCCGGGTTCGAGCACGTGAATCTCGACCTTATTTACGGCACGCCGGGGGAGCGCGTCGAAGACCTGCGCGCGTCGCTCGACGCGGTGCTTTCGGCGGGCGTCGACCACGTGTCGGCGTACGCGCTCATCGTGGAGGACGGCACGGCGCTGGCCCGCCGGGTGCGGCGCGGCGAGCTGCCCGCGCCGGACGACGACACGCTGGCCAGCTACTACGAGATGATCGACTCCGTCCTCGCCGGCGCGGGCCTGACCTGGTACGAGGTGTCGAACTGGGCGACTGGCGAGGCGGCGCGGTGCCGCCACAACCTCGGCTACTGGCAGGGCGGCGACTGGTGGGGCACCGGGCCGGGCGCGCACAGTCACGTCGGCGGCGTGCGGTGGTGGAACGTCAAGCACCCGGCCAAGTACTCCAGCCTCCTCGCGGAGGGACAGAGCCCGGAAGCCGACCGTGAGGTGCTCACCCCGGAGGACCAGCACCTGGAGCGGATCATGCTGGAGCTTCGGATCTCCGACGGGCTGGCGCTGTCCGCGCTCGACGAAGCCGGAGTGAAGGAGGCTCGGGCGGCCGCCGCGGAGGGCTTGCTCGAACAGTCCGATTTGGACAGTCGGGGCCGCGCGGTGCTCACGGATCGCGGCCGCCTGCTCGCGGATGCCGTGGTCCGGAGGCTCGCCGGCTGAATTTCCGCCCGCCGGGCATAAATTCGTCCGATCGTTTGTTGGACTAACCATACGAGCGAGGGAGACGCGTATGCCGCAGGCGGTCAGATACGGCGAACACGGCGGGATCGAAGTGCTGCAGCTGGCCGAAGTGCCCCGGCCGGAGCCGGAATCCGGACAGGTGCTCGTGCGGGTCCGGGCCGCGGGGATCAATCCGGGGGAAACGAAGATCCGGGTGGGTGCGCTGGCCGAGCGCTGGCCGTCCACCTTCCCGTCCGGGCAGGGCAGCGACCTGGCCGGAGTGGTGGCCGAACTGGGCCCGGACGTCGAAGAAATCCAGGTGGGGGACGAGGTCGTCGGCTTCGTGCACACCCGCTCCAGCCACGCCGAGTACGTGCTCGTCCCGGCGGAGCATCTCGTCCCGAAGCCGGACGGGCTGCCGTGGGAGGTCGCGGGCGGCTTGTTCGTGGCCGGAACGACCGCGTACGCCGCGGTCGGCGCGGTGTGCCCGCGCGAGGGCGAGACGATCGTCGTGTCCGGAGCCGCCGGAGGGGTCGGCTCGCTCGCCGTGCAACTGGCGAAGCTCACCGGCGCGACCGTCATCGGCATTGCCGGCGAAGCGAACCACGAGTGGTTGCGCGAGCACGAGATCGTCCCGATCGCGTACGGCGAAGGGCTCGAAGAGCGGCTCCGCGAGCTGACTGGCGACCGGGTGGACGCGTTCATCGACACCTACGGCGACGGTTACGTCGAACTGGCCTTGCGTCTCGGCGTCTACCCCGGCCGGATCGACACGGTGGTCGACTTCGACGCCGCGGAGAAGTACCGGGTGAAGACCGAGGGCAATATCGCCGGCGCGAGCGCCGAGGTCATGCGCGACCTCGTTGCCTTGGCGGACAAGGGATTGCTCGAGGTCCCGATCGCCGCGACGTATCCGCTCGCGGAGGTCCAAGCCGCCTACCGGGAGCTGGAACAGGGACACGCGCGCGGAAAGATCGTGCTCACTTTCTGACCATCGCCGCCAGCCCGGCCACGAACGCCTCCAAGGCGAATTCGAGCCGGGCCTGGCTGGTGTCCGCGGTGAAGAATTCCCCGGCCTGCAACAGGTTCGGGAACGCGCTCGCCGGCAGCGACCGCATGTAGTCGGCCATCTGCCGCTCGCGTTCGCTCATTTTCTCCGGGTCGTAATCGCCGAACGTCCAGCCGCTCGCTTCGTAGGCGAATGCCTTGGTGTACGTGCTCAACGCGTCGCCGGCGAACACCGCCTGCCGCAGATCCAGGCCACCCGCGCGCAGCAGCTGAAGCATGATTTCGCCCTGCCGCAACGAATTCGGCGTCACCGGGATCGGCGTCTGCCACGCGACCTTCGCGATGCCCGGATACGCCATCATCGCCCGGATCTGGTGCCGCACCTGTTCTTTGACCTGTTCGGTCCACCGCTGCGGATCCGGTTCGGGGCACGGCACCTCGCTCAGCGCCGCGTCGAGCATCAGCTCGTCCAGTTCCTCTTTGTTGGCCACGTACGCGTAAAGCGACGCGGGCCCGGTCTCCAGCTGCTGCGCGACCCGGCGCATCGAGACGGCGTCGATGCCCTCGGCGGCGAGGATTTCGAGCGCGGTTTTCACGATCAGTTCCTGCGACAGCATCTGCTTCGCGGCGCGCCGGCGCGGGCTCGGCGTCCGGCGCCAGGGCGGGGGCGGTGCGGTCATTCCCGAAGCCTAGACGACCTCCGCGCTTGACGCGAACGGTGTTCGTGAGTACAACTGGACCTCGTACGCGAACGACGTTCGTTAAGGAGTATCAGCATGTCGCAGCGCGAAGAAGTCCTGTCCGTCCTCACCCGCCTCGCCGACGCGTGGAACAGCGGCGACGCCACCGCCTACGGGAACCTGTTCACCGAAGACGCCGATTACGTGACGTTCTTCGGGTTCCGCTCCGAGGGTCGCCAGGCGATCGCGGACTCGCACCGGGAGCTGTTCCAGGGGCCGCTGAAAGGCTCGAAGCTCACCGGCTTCGGCGAACCGCGGGTGCGTTTCCTGCGGGACGACGTCGCGGTCATCGTGACCGGCGGCGGTTCGTCGCTGACCGGAGGCGACGACCCGGCGGCGGAAGGCCGCGAAAGCACGCTGACCTACGTCCTGGTGCGGGGCGACGACGGGTGGCGGATCACCGCGTTCCAGAACACGCGGGTGTCGAAGCCGTGGGAAGCGTGAGGACGATCGTCGAGGTCTCCGGAGTCGTCTCGGCCGCGCCCGCGGAGGTGTTCGCGCGGCTGGAAAAGCGGTTGACCGCGGCGGATTGCTCGATGAAGCTGGAAGCGGATCGCGATCGCCGGTTCCTGGCCGCGCAAGGCGGCTGGTGGTACCGCGGCGAGTACGAGGTCGCCGACGACCCGGCCGGAGCCCGCGTCACGCACCGCGTCCGGAACGCCGCGACCGGGCAGTGGTGGGCGGTGCTGTTGGCGAACCGGTTCTTCCTCGGGTTCCGGGATCGGGTCAGCGCCGGATTCCTGGCGACCCTCGCCGGACTCGGGGACGGCGGCACTGGGCGGAACGGGTGAAGGCGCGTACCGTGGAAGCCGCGACTTAGGTAAACCTTACTGAAACAGGGGTGTTCGATGGCCGAAGGTCCGGCGCGCAAGGGGAGGACCGCGGTGCGGCTGGAGGTGCTGCGCAAGGAGCACCTCACGCCGCACATGATCCGGATCGTGGCCGGCGGCGAGGGGCTCAAGGATTTCCGCCCGAACGAGTTCACCGACGCGTACGTGAAGGTGATCTTCAAGGTGGCCGGGGTGGAGTATCCGGAGCCGTTCGACCTGAACCGGATCCGCGAAGAACTGCCGCGCGAGCACGCTCCGCGGCTGCGCACGTACACCGTCCGCTCGTACGACGAGGCCGCGGGCGAACTGGTGCTCGACTTCGTCGTGCACGGCGACGAGGGGCTCGCCGGGCCGTGGGCGCAGCGCGCACAGCCGGGCGACGAGCTGCTGCTGGCCGGTCCGGGCGGGGCGTACGCGCCGCGCGCCGACGCCGGCTGGCACCTGCTGGTGGGCGACGAATCGGCGGTGCCCGCCATCGCCGCCGCGCTGGAGGCGCTGCCGGCGGGGGCGCGGGCGCACGTGTTCCTGCTCGTGGCGGACAAATCGGAGCACCAGCCGCTCGCGACCAAGGCCGACGCGCAGGTCACGTGGCTGCACCGCTCGGCGTCCGACGATCTGGTCGCCGCGGTGAAGGCGCTGCCGTGGCCGGACGAGGACGTGCACGCGTTCGTCCACGGCGAGGCCGGCTTCGTGCGGGAGCTGCGGCGGTACCTGTTCGACGAGCGCGGCGTCGCGCGGGACGCGGTGTCGGTGTCCGGATACTGGCGCGAGGGCAAGAACGACGAGGCCTGGCGCGAGGAAAAGGCGGCGGAGCGGAAAGCGGCCAGTCCGGCGTAAGGTCGCCGCCATGGCGACCGAGGTGAAGGTGGAGGCCGATCCGGCCGACGCGGGTTTCGACGGGGCACGACTGCAGCGGATCGACCGGCATTTCGCCCGGTACGTCGACGACGGCTTGCTGCCGGGCTTCCTCGCGGTGGTGAGCAGGCACGGCCGGATCGTGCACGTCGCGTCGCACGGCTCGCGCGACGTCGAGGCGGGCGTCCCGGTCGAGACCGACACGATCTGGCGGATCTTCTCGATGACGAAGCCGGTCACCTCGGTGGCGGCGATGACGTTCGTCGAGGAGGGCCTGATCGACCTCACCGACCCGATTTCCCGGTGGCTGCCCGAATTCGCCGAGCCGCGGGTGTACGCGAAAGGTTCGGCGCTGGCTCCGGTCACCGAGCCGGCGACCGAACCGATCCGGCTGTGGCACCTGCTTTCGCACACCGCGGGCCTCACCTACGGCTTCCACCACACGCACCCGGTCGACGCGGTCTACCGGGCAGGCGGGTACGAATGGGGCACGCCGCCCGGGCTGGACCTGGCGGAATGCACCAAGGCATGGGCGCGGTTCCCGCTCGTGTTCCAGCCGGGCGCGGAATGGAACTACTCGGTGGCGAGCGACGTCCTCGGCCGCTTGGTCGAGGTGCTCGCGGGCAAGCCGCTCGACGAGGTGTTCGCCGAGCGGATCTTCCGCCCGCTGGGCATGGAAGACACCGGGTTCTGGACTTCGGACACCGACCGGCTGGCGGCGTTGTACCTGCCCGCGCCGGGAACGAAGAAGCTGGTCCGCAACGACGCCTTCGGCGCGGTGGGCACGTCGCGTCCGACGTGCCTTTCGGGCGGCGGCGGCCTGGTCTCGACGGCGGCGGACTACCACCGCTTCACACAGATGCTGCTGCGCCGCGGCGAACTCGACGGCGTGCGGGTGCTGAGCCCGCGCACGGTGGATCTCATGACGGCCAACCACCTGCCAGGCCATGTGGACCTGGAGGCGTACGGGCGCCCGCTGTTCGCGGAGATGCCTTTCGACGGGTACGGCTTCGGGCTGGGCTTCTCGGTCCTGATCGACTCGGTGAAGGCGAAAACCCTTGCCACGCCCGGCGAATACGCGTGGGGCGGGGCCGCGTCGACGGCGTTCTGGGTGGATCCGGACGAGGACCTGACGGTCGCGTTCTACACGCAGCTGCTGCCGTCGTCGACCCATCCGATCCGGCAGCAGCTGCGGCAGTTGGTGTACCAGGCGATGCTGGACTGATCAGGCGGTCAGCTTAGGGATCACCTGCGCCCCATATGCGGCCATCGTCTCCTCCCGCTCGTCGTGCATCAGGTACAGCGCGAACTGGTCCACCCCCAGCTCCGCCAGTTCCTCCAGCCGCGCGATGTGCGCCGAGGCCGGGCCGAGCAGGCAGAACCGGTCGACGATCTCGTCCGGCACGAACGCGGTCGACGGGTTCCCGGCGCGGCCGTGGTGGGAGTAGTCGTAGCCTTCGCGCTCGCGGATGTAGTCGGTCAGCTCGTGCGGCACCGGGCCGGACGAGCCGTACCGGGCGACCAGGTCCGCGACGTGGTTGCCGACCATTCCGCCGAACCAGCGGAGCTGTTCCCGTTGGTGCGCCAGGTCTTCGCCGACGTACGCCGGGGCCGCGACGCAGATCGTGATCCCACCCGGATCGCGCCCCGCCGCCCGGGCGGCGTCCCGGACCGCGCCGATCGTCCAGCGGGCGATGGCCGGGTCGGCGCATTGCAGGATGAAGCCGTCCGCGTGCTCGCCGACGGTTTGCAGCGCCTTCGGGCCGTACCCGGCCATCCACATTTCCAGCCGTCCGCCGCGAATCCACGGGATCCGGACCGCGGTGTCGTTCATCGTGACCTCGCGGCCCTCGGCGAGATCCTTCACCACGCGCATGCATTCCCGCACGGTGGCCAAAGTGGACGGCGGACGGCCGACCACCCGGTGCGCGGAGTCGCCGCGGCCGATGCCGCACACCGTGCGATTGCCGAACATGTCGTTGAGCGTCGCGAAGGTCGACGCCATCACCGACCAGTCCCGCGTGCCCGGGCTGGTCACCATCGGGCCCACGACCAGCGCGGACGTCGCTTCGAGGATCCGCGAGTAGATCACGAACGGTTCCTGCCACAGCACGCACGAGTCGAACGTCCAGCCGTACCGGAACCCGGCGTCCTCGGCGGCCTTCATCATCCGCACGACCTCCGCCGCGGGCGGGTCGGTCTGCAGCACGATCCCGAAATCCATCAGGTCCTCAATTCAAGTACTGATTGAGTTCGCGGGACAAGAACTTGCCGTGCCCAGGGCTCCCGTGGAAACCGTCCGGAGAGACCACGACACGACCGCGCGACAGGACAGTGTGGACCTTCCCGGTGAGCGAAAACCCTTCGTACGCCGAATAGTCCACGTTCATGTGATGGGTCGCCGCGGACAGCGTCTGCGGCGCGGAAGGGTCGTACACCACGATGTCCGCGTCCGAACCCGCCGCGATCACACCCTTGCGCGGGTACAGCCCGAACATCCGCGCGGGCGTCGCCGAGCACGTCTCGACCCAGCGGCCCAGCGAGATCTCGCCCGCGACCACACCCTGGTGCAGCAGGTCCATCCGGTGTTCGACGCCCGGCATCCCGTTCGGGATCGCCCGGAAATCGCCGCGCCCCAGCTCTTTCTGGTCCTTGAAGCAGAACGGGCAATGGTCGGTGGACACCACGGAGAGGTCGTTCGTGCGCAGCCCGCGCCACAGGTCCGCCTGGTGCGATTTCTCCCGCAGCGGCGGCGAAGCGACGAACTTGGCGCCCTCGAAATCGGGTTTCGCCAGGTCCTCAATGGACAGATAGAGATACTGCGGACAGGTTTCGGCGAAGACGTTCTGCCCGTTGTCCCGCGCCTCGGCGACCGCGGCGAGCGCCTGTGCGGCCGACAAATGCACGATGTACAGCGGGGATCCGGTCACCTGGGCGAGCCGGATCGCTCGCGAGGTCGCCTCGCCTTCCAGTTCGGGCGGCCGGGTCAGGCCGTGCTGCACCGGGTCGGTGTGCCCGGCGGCGACCGCCTGCGCGGCCAGTTCGTCGATCGCGATGCCGTTTTCCGCGTGCATCATGATCGTCGCGCCGATCTCGCGCGCCTGCTGCATGGCGCGCAGGATTTCCCCGTCGGTGGAATAGAAAACGCCGGGGTAGGCCATGAACATCTTGAAACTGCCGACCCCGCCGTCGACGCACGCCCGCATTTCCTTGAGCGAGGAGTCGTTGACGTCCGACACGATCATGTGGAACCCGTAGTCGATCGCGCAGTTGCCGTCCGCTTTGGCATGCCATTTGTCCAGTGTGGACAGCAGGGACGTGCCTTTGGCCTGCACGGCGAAGTCGATGATCGTCGTGGTCCCGCCCCACGCGGCGGCGATGGTGCCGGTCTCGAAGGAATCGGCCGAATGCGTGCCGCCGAACGGCATTTCCATGTGCGTGTGCGCGTCGATCCCGCCGGGCAGCACGTACTTGCCGGTCGCGTCGATCGTTTCGTCGCCGGTCAGCGTGCCGGGCGCGCCGACCGCCGCGATGGTTTCGCCGTCCACCAGCACGTCGGCGGCGACCGCGCCGGACGGCGAAACGACTTGCCCGCCTTGGATGAGGGTGGTCATCAGGCCTCCGCGAGCGGGCCGTAGCTGTCCGGGCGGCGGTCGCGGTAGAACTGCCACAGATCGCGGACCTCGGCGAGCCGCCCCATGTCGAGGTCGCGGACCACGATCTCCTCTTCGGTGTCTGAAGCCGCCTCGCCGACGAGCTGGCCTCGTGGGTCCACAAAGTACGACTGGCCGTAGAAGTCGTTGTCGCCCAGCGGTTCCACGCCGACCCGGTTGATCGTGCCCACGTAGTACTCGTTCGCCACCGCGGCCGCCGGCTGCTCCAGCCGCCACAGGTACTCCGACAGGCCGCGGCTCGTCGCCGACGGGTTGAACACGATCTGCGCCCCGGCCAGCCCGAGCGCGCGCCAGCCTTCGGGGAAGTGCCGTTCGTAGCAGATGTACACGCCGATCCGGCCGACCGCGGTGTCGAAGACCGGGTAGCCGAGGTTGCCCGGCTTGAAGTAGAACTTCTCCCAGAAGCCCTTCACCTGCGGAATGTGGTTCTTGCGGTGCATTCCGAGGTATTTCCCGTCGGCGTCGATCACCGCCGCGGTGTTGTAGTAGACGCCCGGCTGTTCCTGTTCGTACATCGGCACCACGAGCACCACGCCGTGCCGCTCGGCGACCTCCTGCATGAGCTTCGTGGTGGGGCCGTCCGGGATCGCTTCGGTGTAGGAATAGAAATCCGCGTCCTGCACCTGGCAGAAATACGGGCCGTAGAACAGTTCCTGAAGGCACACCACCTGTGCGCCTTGCGAAGCCGCCTTGCCGATGGCGTCGACCGCGTTCGCGATCATCGACTCCTTGTCACCCGTCCACCGCTGCTGGATCAAGCCGGCTCGGACCGTGTCAGACACTGGTTTCCTCCTCGTTCCGGTGCGCGTTCAAAGGAAGGCTGAACAGGACGTAGGCGACGAACGCGCCGACGAATCCCATTGCCCAGTTGTAGTCGTACAAAGGTTTCAGGAACGGAATGAGCCCGTCCGCCGGGAACGGACCGCCGTAGGCGCCGCCGACCGCGAGCACCGCGCCGATCAGCGTCGCGACGAGCGCGCGCCAATGCCAGCCCGCGGTGAACCAGTACTGCCCGCTCGGCAGGTACAGGTCGGCCAGCTTCAACCTGGTCCGCTTGACCACCCAGTATCCGGCGACGAGCACCCCGGCGACCGCGCCGAGCAGGCCGCCGTAGAAGCCGAGCCAGGCGAAAATGTAGATGTCCGGGTCGGAGTAGAGCCGCCACGGCTGGATCAGGACGCCGATCACGCCGGTGATCAGGCCGCCGAGCGCGAAGGTGATCCGCTTCGGGAAGGCGTTGGAGAAATCGTAGGACGGGCTGACGACGTTCGCCGCCAGGTTGGCCGAAATCGTCGCCAGCACCAGCGCGACCAGCGCGACGACCACCACGACCGGGCTGGAGAACTTGTCCGCCAGCTGCGCCGGGTCCCAGATGTCCTGCCCGTAGAGCACGTGCCCGCCGGACGTGGTGAGGATGGCGACGATCGCGATGAACGTCATCGTCGTCGGCAGCCCGAGGATCTGGCCGCGCATCTGCTTGCGCTGGCTGCCGCCGAAGCGGGTGAAGTCCGGCATGTTCAGTGACAGCGTCGACCAGAACGCGATCATCGCCATCAGCGACGGCGCGAACACCTTCCAGAATCCCGGCCCCCAGCCGAGCTTCCCGCTGTCGTGCAGGATCGGGCCGAGCCCGCCCGCCTTCACCAGCACGTAGCCGAGCAGGATCAGGAACCCGACCGACACCAGCGGCGCGGTCCAGTTCTCGAACTTGCGGACCGCCTCCATGCCGCGCCAGATGATCAGCATCTGCAGCAGCCAGAACACCGCGAACGACAGCCACATCGTCCAGTGCTGCCCGGCGATCACCGCCGAATCGCGCCAGCCGGACCCGGCGAGCCGCCCGACGATCACGTAGATCGCCTCGCCGCCCACCCAGGTCTGGATGCCGAACCAGCCGCAGGCGATGAACGCGCGCAGCAGCGCGGCGAGGTTCGCGCCGCGCAGGCCGTAGAACGCGCGGGCGAACACCGGGAACGGGATGCCGTATTTGGTGCCGGCGTGGCTGTTGAGCAGCATCGGCGCGAGCACGATCAGGTTGCCGATGGTGATCGTGATCAGCGCCTGCAGCCAGTTCATGCCGAGCGCGATGAGCGACGCGGCCAGTGCGTACGAGGGGATGTTGTGCGCCATCCCCATCCAGAGCGCGAAATAGTTGTAGGTCGTCCAGGTCCGCTTCTCGACCGGGACCGGGGCCAGTTCGTCGTTGAAGAACCGGCTGCCTCGCAGCGCCCGCACGTCGCCGAGGTCCACCCGGCTGTGCTCACGTGTCGTCGGCTCCATTGCGGAATCCTGCGCGCCGGGCGGGGGCCGGGGGCAGAGACAGACTGTTCACTGTTCGGCCGCCCTTGGCGCAGTCTGTCGATTGCGCCGAACCGCGCCGGGATGCATGACGTAGGTCACAACCTGCTCGTGACGTCCGGGCAAAACGGCGGAAACATCTCCACCGGATCTCCACATCTCACCCGGATGGCCTCCACGGGGATTGCTTAAAGTCGGCGGCATGGACAACGGGGGAAGACGGGTGCTGGTCGTCGAGGACGACCTCACCATCGCCGCGTCGATCGATGCCCGGCTGAGCGCGGAAGGGTTCTCCGTGACGGTCGCGCACGACGGCCCCGCGGCGGTCGACGCGGAGGCGGCGACCAGTCCCGACCTGGTGGTTCTCGACGTGATGCTGCCCGGTTTCGACGGTCTCGAGGTGTGCCGCCGGATCCAGGCGCGCCGTCCGGTGCCGGTGCTCATGCTCACCGCGCGCGCCGACGAGACCGACCTGCTGGTGGGGCTCGGCGTCGGCGCGGACGACTACCTCACGAAGCCGTTCTCGATGCGCGTGCTGTCCGCGCGGATCCAGGCGCTGCTGCGGCGGGTGGAGCGGTCCTCGGCGGCGGCGGAGGAACGGATCGTGCTGGGGGATCTGGAGATCGACATCGCGGAACGGCGGGTTCGCCGAGGGGGCGAACCCGCCCAGCTGACGCCGATCGAATTCGACCTCCTGGTGCATTTCGCGCGCCGTCCGCGCGCGGTGCAGCCGAGGGAACGGCTGCTGAGCGAGGTATGGGACTGGGACGTGCAGGCGACCGGAGCCGGCACCCGGGCGGTGGACAGCCACATCAAGGCGCTGCGGCGGAAGCTCGGGGCCGACCTGATCCGGACGGTGCACGGGGTCGGGTACGCGCTGGAGGTCCCCGCGTGAAGCCGTTTGTCGCGAAGGCCGTCGATTTCCTGCCGAGACCGCTGGACCGGATCCGGTCGATCAAGCTGAAACTGGCGATCCTGATGGTCGCGTCCGGCGGGATCGCGTTCGCGTTCTTCCGCTACCAGATCGGCTGGCTGCCGCCGCGGACGACAGTGACCGCGGTGGTGATCGCGCTGCTGACGTCGCAGATCCTGGCGCACGGCATGACCAGGCCGCTGCGCGAGATGACGGCGGCCGCGCGGGCGATGGCGAAGGGCGATTACACGCGCCGGATCCGCGCCACCGCCCGCGACGAGGTCGGCTCGCTGGCCGCGGCGTTCAACCAGATGGCCGCCGACCTGTCCACCGCGGACCGGCAGCGCCGCGAACTGGTCGCGAACGTGTCGCACGAGCTTCGGACGCCGATCACCGCGCTGAACGCCGTGCTGGAGAACCTCGTGGACGGCGTCGCTTCGCCGGATCCCGCGACGCTCCGCACGGCGTTGCACCAGACCGAACGCTTGGGGCGGCTGGTCACCGAACTGCTGGACCTGTCGCAGATCGACGCCGGAACCCTGCCGCTGGACCGCTCGCAGGTCGACCTCGAAGACCTGCTCGCCGAGGTCGCCGCGGAGGCGGAAGCGATGGCCGCGGCGGCAGGCCGGGGAGTCCGGTTCGCGATCTCGGTGTCCCCGTCCGGCGCGACGGTGCCCGCCGACCGGGAACGGATCTACCAGGTGGTGCTGAACCTGCTGGAGAACGCCGCGCGGCACGGCCCGGCCGGGGGAGAGGTGGCGGTGCTGGCGCGGGTCGAGCTCGGGGAGGCGCGGATCGAGGTGCACGACCAAGGGCCGGGGATTCCGGAAGCCGACCGGGAGCGGGTGTTCGAACGGTTCACCCGGGGAGAACGCGCTGGTGGCGGCGGGACCGGGCTGGGCTTGGCGATCGCGCGGTGGGTGGTGGAACTGCACGGGGGGACCGTCGCGGTGGTCGATCCGGAGCCGGTGGGTCCTGCTGCTGGCGGCGGGCCCGGATGCCGGATCCGGGTGACTCTGCCCGCCTGAGCTGCGGGCCGCGCTCCCGTTGAGGTGCGTGAGGGTGGCCCGCACGGAATCTGATTCCCGCAGGGTTCCCCTCACGTACCGCCGAGGCGCGCGCCTATCGGCAGGTGAGAATCCGCGCTCGCCGCACGCACTGTGATTTGCTATCGCGAAGAGAGGTTCCATGTCCGAGCAGGTCCAGAATCACCCCGCGCATGCCGTTCCGCCGTGGGTAGTGCGCATCGTCCGGCAGCCGGGGCCGAGGCCGTTGTTCGAGCGGGCCGAAGCCGCGGTGCCCGTCGGGGCGAAGGTGGCCGCGCTGGCAGTCGCGGTCGTGGCGGCGGTCGTCGTGCCGGTGGACCGGCCCGGGATTGGCTGGGTCCTGGCGTTGCTGGTCGCGGCCGTGGTGCTCTTGGCGTGCGCGCGGCTGTCCGGGACAGGAGAAGGAAAAGCGAGGCGTTGGGAGCAGGCCGGTTGGGCACTGCTGGCGATCGCGCTGCTCGCGGTGGGAGCCCTGCGCGCGGCCGAATGGTTGTTCGTCTTGTGCGGGCTCGCGGCGGCAGTCGCGGCGTCGCTTGCCGTCGTCGGGAAGCGGACTGTGCACGGCACGACGTACGACGTGCTCGCCGTCCCGCTCGAAGCGTTCCGCGCGGTGCCGTGGCTGCTGCGCCGGAGTCCCCGGTCCGGTCGGCGACAGGGACGGACCCTTGGCGCGGTTCTGCTGTCCGGGCTGGTCCTGGTGGTGTTCTTGCCGTTGCTGATCACCTCGGACCCTCGCTTCGCGGAGTTCGTCGGCGGCCTCGTCCCGGAGGTGCGTCCCGGCTCGGCCGTCCAAGCCGCGCTGGTGTTCGGAGTGGGTTTCGCGGCGATGGCAGCCGTCTTCCTGATCTCCGCGGATCCCTTGCCCGCAAGGGAAAACCGGACGACCACGGTCGGAGACCGGCTGTCCTGGACGTCCTTGCTGGGCACCTTGTCGGTGCTGTTCACCGCGTACGTCGGGGTGCAAGCGGCGGCCCTTTTCGGCGGCACGGACTACGTCCTCCGCACCGACGGCCTCACCTCGGCGGACTACGCCCGCGGCGGTTTCTGGCAACTCTGCGCCTGCACCGTGCTGACCCTCGGCATCGTCGCCGCGGCCCTGCGCTGGGCCCCGAAAGCCACCCGCGCCGACCGGACGGTGCTGCGGGCACTGCTCGGCGCGCTCACCGTGCTGAGCCTGGTCGTGGTGCTGTCCGCGTTGAGTCGCATGTGGACCTACCAGCAGGCCTACGGATTCACCGTGCTGCGGCTGCTGGTGGAGGTGTGCGAAATTTGGCTGGGCGTGGTGTTCGTCCTGATCGGAGCGACGCTGGGCACGCTCCGCGCGGGCTGGCTGCCCCGCGCGGCGATCGCGACTGCTGCCGTGGCGCTGCTGGGATTGGCCGCGGCGAACCCGGAAGCGGCGATCACGACCGCCAACCTGGACCGGGCGGCGCAGGGCAAGCCGCTCGACCTCCGCTACCTGCGCCAGTTCTCCGCCGACGTGGCCCCGGTCGTGGCGGAACGCCGTCCCGACGCGGCGTGCCTGCTGCGCCCGATCGCCCGTGCGCTGCCCGACGATTCTTGGCCTGCCTGGAACCTGAGCCGTTCCCAGGCCCGGGAGATCCTCCGGGCCCAGGCCCCGTGCGAATGACGGGTCAGCTCCGGGGCACCGTCAGCCGCCAGTCGACCAGGGGGTTCTCGTCGGGGTTTTCGGCATCCGGGAGGTGCTCGGAGCGGCGCACCGCGCAGCGATGGCGCACCAGGTCGCGGCGCTCCGCCGGGGTCAGGTCCGCGTCTCCGAACGGGCTTTCCCCGTCGATGTCCGCGTTCGCGTCGACGTTGAACCGGTAGGCGTCCGCGGTCAGGTAGTCGCGGCGGAAATCGGTCTTCCACTGCGAATTGCGCCCCCAGCCGAGCGATCCGTCGCTGGTCGCCCGATGGCGGCGGAGGAACGAATCCTCCAGCGCCGACCGGTCCGCGATCCCCGCTGTCGCATGCCGTTCCCCGGCCCGCACGACGACCCCGGCCCGGCCGAACAGCAGTTCGCCGAGCATGAGGCACGGCCACTGTTCGCCGACGAGCTCGATCGGCTCGTCCGGTTCGTCGCTCTGGTCGACGGCCGCGATCTCGTGGAAAAACGGATCGAACCGGGCGACTTCCACCCGTCGCATGCCCAGCGCGGAGAAAAAGCCGACGTACTCGTCCGCGGTGACGCGCACTTCGTGGTCGGGCAGGTGCAATCGGTGCGCCCACGGCGTTGCGGCTCCGTCCGGGAGGCTGGACTGGAAGCCCAGCAGCAGGAGATCGCTGATCCGGTGGAGCGCATACGCTTGCTCGAGCAGATCGCCCCAGACGTATTCCGTCCGCTGCCATTCTCCGCAGACCGCCAGCGGGGCCAGCATCTCGCGCGCGTCGGCGGCATGCTCGCCGAGCCACGGGGTCAGCACGTCGGAGAACACTGCCGAGCCGGTGTATTCGTGCACCGCGAAGTACAGCTCGCGCAGGGTCGTCGGGGTCATCACGACGACGCAGCCTACGGAGGACAGTGTCGGCGTCCCACCGAATTTCCCGCCGCGGCAACCGATTCCGGGGTCGCCGGAACCGATCGCCGCGGCCAGGACCTACAGCGCGAA
Source organism: Amycolatopsis sp. La24 (assembly GCF_029087445.1). Lineage (NCBI taxonomy): Bacteria > Bacillati > Actinomycetota > Actinomycetes > Pseudonocardiales > Pseudonocardiaceae > Amycolatopsis > Amycolatopsis sp. La24. The sequence continues at coordinate 21,963 of NZ_JARACH010000044.1, read as the reverse complement.
GACCCCGTTCGACTGGCTGTCCGCCGCGCACTTGTTCGGGTACGTCGCCCGGTACGTGACCCGGGTGCCGTGCCAGCTGCCCAGCGCGGTGACGTCCACGGGGGAGTAGATCATCGTGCACTTCTGCCGGTGCGGCGTGATGCGGGCGAAATCGCCGTCGACCGCGGCGAGGGTCGCGCAGGCGGTGTCGCGGTGGCGGTGCGTGCCGCCGGTGGGGTCGCAGGTGAGGGACGCGCTCGTGACGCGCCCGGAGGTCTCGTGCACGGTCAGCTGCAGCACGGACTCCGGGACGTGCGGTGCGGCCAGGCCGCCGAACCCGATCAAGGCCGCTGCGACCGGAGCGAAGGAAGAGAACACCATAAGAGGGATATCGGCACCGCGAACCCGATCACTGTGCTCCTCGTCCGGGTGGGTTTTCCTCGCTCGGACGGGTGGCGGCGCCGAGGTCGTGCGCGAGCAATGCCACGTACAGCGACAACATCGACTCCGGATCTTCCAGTCGCACTCCCAGCACCTGTTCGATGCGGGCGAGTTGCTGGTAGTACGCCGTCCGCGAGGTGTGGGCGGCGACGGCCGCGGCGGACTTGTTGCCGCCGTGTGCGCAGTAGTGCCGCAGAGCCGGGACAAGGCGACTGCCCGACGCAGCGTCGCGTTCGAGGAGCGGGCCCAGCTCTCGCGCGGCGAAGGCGTGTACGCGCTCGTCGTCGGCGAGAAGGTGCAGGAGGCCGCGTAGTCGAACGTCCTTGAGACGGTGCAACGGTTGTCCGTCATCTTCGTCGAGCGCGGCGGCAGCGACGTGCGCGGCTTCGACCAAAGTGCGTTGTGCCTCAGCGGGTCCGGTGACAGTCGTGCCTACGCCGAGCGCGGCCGGCGCGGAAGCGCGCGCGTCGTGGATGTCGGTGGCTAGGCGCTGAAGGACGGCGTCCGCGTTGGCTTCCGGCGAGAGCGCGAGAAGCGCGCGTACGGCAGTCTCGTCCGTCGAAACCAGCGCGGACACCTTCGCCCGGCGTGTGGCGAGCGCGGTCGCTTCGGCTAGCTCGCGCAACAGTGGCGGCGTAGACAGCGTCGGGCGCGTAGTCGCGGTGATGCGTGGCCGTACCGCCAGGCCGACCAGCTGTCGTCCAGTCAGCGGCACGGCGAGCGCAGAAGAGCGCGCGAGGATCTCCGCGGTCGGCGCGGGCGAATTCAGCAGCTCGGTCAACACCGCGCGGTGCGCTTGCCGTTCGAGGGTGTCGGAGTCGCGCGCGACCAGACGATGCACCGCGAGCGCGGACGCGGCTCGTTCGGCGACCACCTGGTACCGATGCGGTGGCGGCTCAGCGCACACGAGCACTAGCCGACCCCAGTCGTGGCCGCGCGCGCCGACCACAGTGACCAGCCAGCCCGCCGCCGAGTGGTACCCGGTGCGCTCGCCGACCTGCACCACTCGCGACCGCGCTGGCCAGCCGATCAGCAATTCACCCGGATCCGTGCCCGCCGTGTCGTAGGCGAGGACTTCGTGTTCCAGCGTCTCCAGCACGACCGGCTGCTCGGTCAGCCGCGCCACCTCGGCCAGCACCGCGGCGGGCTCAGCTCCCGCGACGGTCAGCGACGTGAACGTCTCGTGCACCCGCTCCGCCGCCCGCAGCTCGGCGAGCTGCGCGTCCACGATCATCCCGTTCACTGCCTCGGTCACCGCGACGTAGCGCGTCTCGCGAGACAGCGTCACGAGCGGCAATCCGCGCTGCTCAGCCGCCGTGACCAGGGCACGCGGCAGCCGGTCGTTCCAGTGCCGCACCAGCTCGACCACCAGGCCCGCGACGCCCACCTCGGCGAGATCGGCGACGTACCGGGTCAGCGTCGCGTCGTCGTCCGGGAGCGCGACCCCCGTGGTGAGCACGAGCTCTCCGCCGCGCAGCAGATGCGCGATGTCGGCGACCTCGGCCGCGTGCGCCCAGCGCACCCGCCGTTCGAGCCCGGTGCTGCCCGCGACCACGCGCGGACACCCTTGGCGCAGCACCGGCAACGCGAGCGCCTCGGAGACGGTCGGGTACATCGGTCCCCCTTGCTGGCCGGCAGGGCACAGACTGTACGGCGGAGAGGGGTAGTCCGTACACGTTGTCGATGGCGGACCCGCCCGTCTCGCCCGGAGACTCGGGGGCACCCGACCGGAAGGAGCGGACGTCGTGACCGACCGCATCAGCCATTGGATCGACGGCAAGCCGGTCGTCGGCACCGGACGCACCGGCGACGTGTACGACCCGGCGACCGGCCAGGTCAGCGCGCAGGTGGACTTCGCGGGGCCGGCCGAGGTGGACCAGGCGGTGGCCGCCGCGGCCGCTGCCTTGCCGGGCTGGCGGGGCACGTCGCTCGCCGGGCGCACGCGGGTGTTGTTCGCCTTCCGGGAGCTGCTCCAGGCGCGCAAACACGAGCTGGCGAAGATCGTGACGAGCGAGCACGGCAAGGTCGAATCGGACGCCGCGGGCGAGGTCGCGCGCGCGATCGAGAACGTCGAATACGCGTGCGGCGCGGCGCAAATGCTCAAGGGCGGGTTCAGCGAGAACGCCTCCACCGGCGTCGACGTGTACTCGATCGCGCAGCCGCTCGGCGTGGTCGGCGTGATCTCGCCGTTCAACTTCCCGGCGATGGTGCCGCTCTGGTTCGTGCCGAACGCGCTGGCGTGCGGCAACACCGTCGTGCTCAAACCGAGCGAGAAGGACCCGTCCGCGGCGCTGTTCATCGCGGAGCTTCTTGCCGAAGCGGGCCTGCCGTCCGGCGCGTTCAACGTGCTGCAAGGCGACAAAGTCGCGGTCGACGGACTTCTCGCGCACCCGGACGTCAAGGCGATCTCCTTCGTCGGTTCGACCCCGATCGCCCGCTACGTCTACGAAACCGGCACCAGCCACGGAAAGCGCGTCCAGGCGCTGGGCGGGGCGAAGAACCACATGGTCGTACTGCCGGACGCCGACCTCGACCTGGCCGCGGACGCCGCCGTGTCCGCCGGTTTCGGCTCGGCGGGCGAACGGTGCATGGCGGTTTCGGTAGTGGTCGCCGTCGAACCGATCGCGGACGAACTGGTGGCCAAAATCGTGGACCGGATGCGGAAACTGCGCGTCGGGGACGGCCGCAAACCGTCGTCGGAGATGGGCCCGCTGGTGACCAGGGCGCACCACGAGCGAGTTGCGTCCTATGTGGACACCGGAGTGGCCGAAGGCGCGGAACTCGTGATGGACGGCCGGGGCGTGGAGGCAGACGGCGAGAACGACGGATTCTGGCTGGGCCCCACGCTTTTCGACCGCGTCACGCCCAGTATGGCGGTGTACACCGACGAAATCTTCGGCCCCGTCCTGTCCGTCGCCCGGACGACGAGCTTCGACGACGCGCTGGCGCTCATCAACGCCAACCCGTACGGCAACGGAACCGCCATCTTCACCGGCGACGGACGCGCCGCGCGCCGCTTCCAGAACGAGGTCGAGGTAGGCATGGTAGGCGTCAACGTCCCCATCCCGGTGCCCGTCGGGTACTACTCCTTCGGCGGCTGGAAGGACTCCCTGTTCGGCGACACGCACGCCTACGGACCAGAGGGATTCCACTTCTTCACGCGGACAAAGGTGGTCACGTCCCGATGGCCGGACACGTCGCACGCGGGGGTGAATCTGGGGTTCCCGAAGAACTCGTGACCCGGGTTCACCACACGCCGTTTTCGCCGACGATGCTCGCCACCGTGCCGCTGTTCCCGAGCAGGCACACCGCGATGACTCGCTCGGCGGCCAGCCGTTTGCCGCGGGCCGGATTGACCGAATGAGTGCGGCCGCCCACGCGGAGCTGCCATTTTTCGGTGGTGCCCGGGCCGCGCGGGGTGTGCTTGAACCCGACCGGATAGTCGTCGGTGATCGGACCGGCGCCGAAATCGTGCACCGGCCCAGGCACGACCGTCAGCGGCGCGCGGCAGTCGGCGAACTGCCGCCGCCCGAACCGGACTGCCAGCACGAGGACGACCAGGGCGACCGCCACCGCCACCAACGCGGACGCGGTGAAGCCGGATTTGACGACCGCGACGACCGCGATCGCCACCTCGATCGCGACGAACCCCCAGACCGCCCAGAAGAAGCAGCCGAGCGCCTCCCCGCGCTGGCTCGGATGCAGTCTCCCGGCGAGATTGGCGGCGGCGACCTCGCCGGGATCGGCCTTCGCGGTCACGCGGCGACCACATTGACCAGCAATTTGCTGCGCGGGGTGAAGATCGCACCGTTGGTGCGGCCGCCGAGCACCCGGCTCTTCAGATCGGGATCGAGCCGGTAGCTCTTTCCGTTCACGACGAGGTAGGTGAAGGCGATCCGTTCCGTGATCTCGTACAGGTACATCGGGGGAAGGACGCCGGACGGCCGGTGCTGCACGTGCCCGAAATCGTGCGTCAAGCCCGCCACCACGTCGACCTTGCCCTCGCGCCAGTCCGCCAGCCGCCGTCGGATCGCGCGCCCGGGATACACCGCGAGCACCAGGAAGACGAGCGACATCACGTACAGGGACGCGTTCTTCGACCAGTAGGACACCAGCGGCTTGCCGAAGTAGGCGTTGATGTTGTTGGTGGCCTGGATCATGGCGGGGCTGATGCCGAACCAGATCGGAGTCAGGACCGCCAGCGCGACGAGGACGAGAAGCACCAGGACGAGCGTCCAGAAGTTGCCGTTCAGCACCATGTTCCGCTGGGACGGATGCAGGCGTCCTTCCCGGTTGGCCTGGTCGGCGGCCGCCTGCACAGTCTCTTCCCGCACCTGTTCTCCGCTCACGCCGGAAGGATGTTGACCACGATCTTGCTGCGCGGGATCACGCAGACGGTGTTGTTCCGGTTCGGCTGGAGGGCTTCGAACTGCCGTTCGGTGAGCCGGTAAGTGGTGCCGCCCGCGTTCATCTCCCATTGCGAGGTGCGGGCGAAGTAGTGCCGCACGCAGATCGGGTAGGCGTGGGACTGGCCGTCCTGTTCGAAGTTGTGGGTCCAGCCGGTGATGACGGTCAGCGGGCGGCTGAGGTTCTGGTAGCTGCGGAGGCAGCTGACCAGCAAGGCCACGATGAGGAGGAGCACGAACGGCGCCGCACCGAGAGTCTGCGCACGGTGCGGCCCGTCGAGGACGTTCGTGGTCAGCGGCAGGACGACCGCGAACACGATCAGCGCGGCGGCCAGTCCGAGCTGGAACCGGAACCACCCGCCGACCAGCAGGGACCGCTGGGACGGGTGCAGCCGCCCGGCCAAGTTCGCGGTCGCGACGGCGTCCGGTTTCATCGGGCTCCGCCGTCGAGCACGATGTTCACCAGCCACCGCCGGTTGCCCAGCACGCAGACGGCGGTGATCCGCTCCGCGACCATGCGATCCCACCGCGCGCGCTGGACGGGATACGTGCGCCCGCCCGCGCGCAACTGCCACCGCTCGGTCTGGCCAGGCCCGCGCGGGGTGTGCTTGAGGCCGATCGGGTAGTCGTCGGTGATCGGGCCGGAGCCGAAGTCGTGTGCCGGTCCGGTGATCACGGTCAGGGGCTCGCGGAACTCGGCGCAGCGCCGCACGCTGAACCGGACCGCGCCCGCGATCGCCGCCACGGCGACCGCGACCGCCAGCAGCGCGGAGGCGGTGAACCCGGACTTGACCACTCCCACGACCCCGACCGCGCCTATCGCCGCGGCGAACACCCAGACCGCCCAGAAGAGGGCGTCGAGGACCACCCCGCGTTGACTCGGGTGCAGTCTTCCGGCGAGGTTGGCGGCGGCGACCTCGCCGGGATCGGCCTTCGCGGTCACGCGGCGACCACGTTGACCAGGATCTTGCTGCGCGGGGTCAGAATCGCGGCGTTCGTGCGGTTGCCGAGCACTCGCTGCCGCATGTCGTAATCGAGCCGGTAGGTCTTGCCGTGCACGACGAGATACGTGAACGTCATCCGGTCGGTCATCTCGTAGAGGTACATCGCGTGCTGCCCGCGCGGCGGGATCTTGGTGACATGCCCGTAGTCGTGCGTCCATCCGGGCACCACGTCGAGTTTGCCGCTGCGCACCTCCGCCACCCGCCGCCAGATGAGCCGGGCGGGGAACACGGCGAGCGCGAGGAAGAACACCGTCAGCAGATACACCTGCCAGTTCAGCGACCAGTACGACACCGGCGGCAGACCGGCGTCGGCGTGCAACTGGTCCAGGCCCCGCACCTGGTCGGCGCTCACTCCGATCCCGATCGGTGCCATGATCGCGGCGGCGACGAACAGGATGATCCACACGACCGCCATCGAGAAGCCCGCGTTGAGGATCATCGTCCGCTGGGACGGATGCAGGCGTCCTTCCCGATTGGCCTGGTCGGCGGCCGCCTGCACGGTTTCGCTGCTCACTCTCCGGTGCCGCCTTCGCCGCCGCCCTCTGCCTTCTCGTGCTCGTTTTCATAGGCTTCGGATCCTTCGGAGTACCGGTCGTACTGCTCGTTCTCCTGCCTCCGGGCTTCGGTGCCGAGCCCCGCGCCGTCGGCCATCGTGAACGGCGGCCGGCCCTCCCCCTTCTCCCATTCCTGGAGCTTGAAGAACTTGCGCCCGTCCTCGGAGTACGTGTCGCCGGCGTGTTCGAAGTGTTCGCGGCCCGGCACCTTCTTTTTGGCGTTGTCGGTCCACCGATCGGCCTTTTCCGCGGCGCTCTCGGCCCTGCCCGCCTCCTTGAGATCGCCTGCCTTCTTCTCGAGACCGGCGGCGATGTCGACGCTCTTGTCCGTGACCTTGCCCGCGGCCTTGCCTGCCTTCCGCAGTGCGTTCGCCGCCTGCTCGATCGCGGCCTTGGACTTACCCGCGCTCTTCGCGAGCTTGTCCAGCTTCTCCACGACCTTCGCGATCCGGGTGCCGATCTTCTCCGCCAGGATCCCGCCCTCGACGACGGTGTCGGCGATGAACGCGGCGACCGTGCCGCCGAAGGTGCACCACGACGACGCCAGCGCGGCGATGCCCTTGACGATCAGCTCGCCCACGAACGACGAGATCATGTCGCGGATCAGCCCGCGTTCCGTGCCTACCAGGGCGGCGGCGACGTTCATCCCGGTGGACGCGGCGCTCGCCTGAGTGGCCGCGCCTTTGAGATAGCCGATGTACTCCTTCGCCTTGGCCTGGTACGCCTCGCCGCCTTGTCCCTGAAAGCCGGGGGCGACCTTGCTCGCCGCCTGTGTGTACTGGTCCGCGCTCTCGTTGAGCTGCTTCGAGATGTTCGACCAGGTCACCGCCTTGGCGGTGACGGCCTCCGGGTTGCCCGCGAGCTGGTCGAGGCCCTCCTTGAGGAAGCTGATGTGCTCGATCAGCCAGCCGACGCCGGCGCTGGCCAGCGTGCCGAGCGGGTCCATCGCCGCACCGAGCAGGTCGAGGCCGTCGGTGACCACGTCGACGCCGAAGTTGCCCCAGTCGCCGTGCCGGAGGTCGGTGAGCGTCGCCGCGCCGTCGTTGACGATGCCGGCACCGGAGGTCTGGGCGTTGAGGTTGTCCAGCTCGTTGGAGGACGACCCCATGTTCGTGGTCAGGCCGCTCGGCGATTCCGACTTCGCGACCAGCGGGTTCTCCTGTGTTTCGGTCATTCCGGCAGCTCCTTGCCGAGACCGTTGATGTGCCCGACGGTCTGCTTCTCGTGGTTGTCGTAGTGATCGTGCGCCTGCTGCAGGCGGTCCGCGATGTCGTCGGCAGTGTCCGCGACGTCCTGGACGAAGGAGGTCGCGACCGACATCCAGATCTGCAGCGGCGCCGCGAACACCTGGCCGACGAGGCCGAACGCGTCGTCGCCTAGGGACTGTCCGGACTCGGTCGCCTGCGCCGCGGTGTGCACCCCGGCCGCGATGTCCTCGACCTCGCCCTTGTGCGCACGCAGCGCCGGGAGGTCGACCTTCGATCCGTCTGCCATCAGTTCCTCCCCAGGAACGAGCCGCCGCCGTAGTAGTCGTCGTCGTCCGTCGGGTCCGGCGCCGGGCGGGCGGGGCGCGCGGGACGGGACGGCGGAGCGGCGGGAGGCGCGGAATCGTCCTGCGCGTCGAAAAATTGCGGCTGCGGCGGCGCGGGCGGGGCCGTTTCCTCCGGAACTTCCGGTTCCGGGATCTGTTCTTCGAGGAATTTCATCGCGTCGCTGTTCTCGCCGATCACCGGTGCCATGATCGCGGTCAGCTGCTGCGCCGCCTGGGCCTGGGCGCGCCGGGCGGTGGCCAGGACGGCGGCGGCGAGGGCGGTGCGGGGCATCTCGTCCGCGCGGGAGCCGAACTGGAGTTCCTGCAGCGCACCGGCGGTGTTGACGGTCGCGGTGACCGCGCCGTCCCGGCTCGTCGCGGTCGCCGACACGTGCTTCAGCCGTTCCTGGGCCTCCGCGGCCCGCTGCCGGATTTCGGCGATTTCGGGAGAAAGTGCGTTCATGTCGGCCACTGCTTTCGGATCGAGTGGTTCATAGTCTTTCCGAGGCAGAAAACCGGGTTCCGGTTCCCCGTGCAAGCGAAGTTCCGAGTTGCCCGGTTCGTCGCTATTAAAAATTGTTTGCCAGCCTTTTACTCCCGCTCGCCCGGACCGGAGGGCGCGCCGGGCACTGCCGGGTCCGTAAACTCGTTGTGAGGAGCAGGAGGACCGCGAAGGAGGTGCCGGTGGCGAACACGGACGAGCGTCGCTTCGAGGTGCTGCGCGCGATCGTCGCCGACTATGTCTCGAACCAGGAGCCGGTCGGGTCGAAGACGATCGTCGAGCGGCACAACCTCGGCGTTTCCAGTGCCACCGTGCGCAACGACATGGCCGCCCTGGAAGAAGAGGGGTACATCGCCCAGCCGCACACCAGCGCGGGCCGGATCCCGACCGACAAGGGGTACCGGCTGTTCGTCGACCGGCTTTCGGAGATCAAGCCGCTGTCGGCCGCCGAGCGGCGCGCGATCACCAGCTTCCTCGACTCCGGCACCGACCTCGACGACGTGCTGCGCCGGTCGGTCCGGCTGCTCGCGCAGCTCACCCGCCAGGTCGCGGTGGTGCAGTACCCGATGCTCACCAACACCGTGGCGCGCCACCTCGAGGTGGTCCCGCTCACGCCCGCGCGGCTCATGCTCGTGCTGATCACCGACTCCGGCCGGGTCGACCAGCGCACCGTCGACCTCGGCGACGTGGTCACCGAGGAGACCGTGCTGCGGCTGCGCACCGTGCTCAACGGCGCGCTCGCCGGGCGGCGGCTGGCCGACGCGGCGGCGAACGTGGCGGAGCTGCCCGAGGCCGCTCCGCCGGACCTGCGCGACCACCTCACCCGGATCTGCACCACACTGGTCGAATCGCTGGTCGAGCACCCGGAAGAGCGGATCGTGCTCGGCGGCACCGGCAACCTCACCCGCAACGTCGCGGACTTCCCCGGGTCGCTGCGCCAGGTGCTCGAGGCGCTCGAGGAACAGGTGGTGGTGCTGAAGCTGCTCGCCGCCGCCCGCAACCCCGGTGCGGTCACCGTGCTCATCGGTGAGGAAAATGAGGACGAGCAGATGCGCAGCACCTCGGTCGTGTCCATCGGCTACGGCCGGGACGACATGCTGCTCGGGGGGATGGGCGTCGTCGGGCCGACCAGGATGGACTACCCCGGCACGATCGCGGCGGTCCGAGCGGTCGCCAACTACGTGGGGCAGATCCTGTCCGGCCGCTGACCGGCGGCAGGCCGGGGACGTGGCGGAACACGAAGGAGAAGGCAGAGCAACGTGGCGAGGGACTACTACGGGATCCTCGGGGTGGCCAAGAACGCGAGCGATCAGGAGATCAAGCGCGCGTACCGCAAGCTGGCCCGTGAGCTGCACCCCGACGTGAACCCGTCGGAGGACGCCCAGCACCGCTTCGGCGAGGTGACCACCGCGTACGAGGTGCTCTCCGATCCGCAGAAGCGCAAGATCGTCGACCTCGGCGGCGACCCGATGGACGGGGGCGGCCGCGGCGGAGGCGGCGGCGACCCGTTCGCGGGCTTCGGCGGGCTCGGCGACATCATGGACGCCTTCTTCGGCGCCGCGGGCGGAGGCGGCGGACGGGGCCGCGGGCCGCGCAGCCGCGTGCAGCCCGGCTCCGACGCGCTGATCCGGCTCGGCCTCACCCTCGAGGAGTGCGCGACCGGCGTCGACCGCGAGATCACCGTCGACACCGCGATCGTCTGCGACCTGTGCCGCGGCGCGGGCACCGCCGAGGGCACCAGCACCAAGACCTGCGACACCTGCGGCGGGGCCGGCGAGGTCCAGTCCGTGCAGCGGTCGTTCCTCGGCCAGGTCGTCACCGCGCGCCCGTGCCCGGTGTGCCGCGGCTTCGGCGAGGTCATCCCCGACCCGTGCCGCCAGTGCGGCGGCGACGGCCGGATCCGGTCGCGGCGCGGCGTCACCGCGAAGATCCCGCCCGGCGTCGGCGACGGCATGCGGATCCGGCTGTCCGGCCAGGGCGAGGTCGGCCCCGGCGGCGGCCCGGCGGGCGACCTCTACGTCGAGATCGACGAGGCCCCGCACGAGGTGTTCGTCCGCGAGGGCAACGACCTGCACTGCAACTTCCGCATCCCGATGACCACCGCGGCGCTCGGCGCGACGGTCCCGATCGCCACCCTGGTCGACGGCGACTACGAACTCGACATCGAGCCCGGCACCCAGCCCAACACCGAACTGGTGCTCACCGGCAAGGGCATGCCGCGGCTGCGCTCGTCCGGCCGCGTCGACGGCCGCGGCGACCTGCACGTGCACATCGACGTCGTGGTGCCGACCAAGCTCGACGAGGCCCAGCGCGACCTGCTCGTCGACCTGGCCCAGCAGCGCGGCGAAGAGGTCCCGACGCTCGCCGCCAACGGCAGCAAGCACGGCGGCCTGTTCTCCAAGCTCCGCGCGAAGAACCGCTGACTGTGCCGGACACCACACTGCCGGTCTTCCTCGCCCCGGCGGTGCCCGCCGAAGGACGGGCGCTGCTCGACGGCGAGGAAGCCCGGCACGCGGCCACCGTGCGCCGGCTGCGCGTGGGGGAGCAGCTCGTGCTCTCCGACGGCGCCGGCGCGATGGCCCGCTGCGCCGTGGACGCCGTCGAAGCGGGCCGGGCGGCCTCGGTCACGCTCACGGTTCTCGAGCGCTGGCAAGAAGAACCGCCCGCGCTGCGCGTCCACGTCGCTCAGGCCCTCGCCAAGGGCGACCGCGGGGAATTGGCCGTCGAACTGGCCACCGAAGCCGGCGCGGACGCGATCGTGCCCTGGCGCGCCGCCCGCAGCGTCGCCCGCTGGGACGACGGACCCCGCGGCGAGAAAGCCCTCGCCCGCTGGCGCGCCACCGCCCGCTCAGCGGCCAAACAAGCCCGCCGCGCCCACGTGCCCGCCGTCGCGGAACCAGTCGGCACCCGCGAGCTCGCACAGCTGGCCGCCACGATGTCCGCGACGCTCGTCCTCGAATCCGGCGTCACCAGCAAACTCACCGACCTCGACCTCCCCGACGGCGGCGACCTCCTCCTCGTCGTCGGCCCCGAAGGCGGCATCACCGACGACGAACTCGCCGCCCTCGAACAAGCCGGAGCCACCACGGTCCGCCTCGGCCCGACCGTCCTCCGCACCTCCACCGCAGCCGCCGTCGCACTGGGCGCACTGGGCGTCCTCACCGGCCGCTGGCACTGACCGCCCGGCGCCCGCGAAACCCGGCAGAACCCCTAAACATCCGCACCAGGTGATGGCGCGCCGCAGCCCCGCCAGCTACTCTGCTTCGCAACGTGCGAACACGAGGGTTTCAGCCCGCCGCCAGGCGGGCATTACCCTTGAGTACGCGAACCCATACCCCGCCGGGCACCTCCCCCCTCGGTCCGGCGGAGCCGCGGCGGCGGTGGAGCGACCCCCAGGCTCCACCGCGCCGCGGCGTCTTCGTATCGCCTGGCGGCGATCCTTCGCCGCCGCGGTTCCCGCCATTACTCCCGGGGGGCCGAGCCCCCCGGACCCCCACGGTGCGGTGGTTGCGTGGCGTGCGGCGGTCGCCCTGCGTCATCGCCTTGGGGAGTGGGGGTTTGTAGGGTGTCGCGTATGAGTGATGCTGGTGCTGCGGAGACGTTGTTCGAGCGGATTATTGCTGGGGAGATTCCGGCGGACGTCGTGTATCAGGACGACGCCACGTTTGCGTTTCGGGACATCAATCCGCAGGCGCGGGTGCATGTGCTCGTGGTGCCTCGGAAGCGGTACCGGAACGTCGGGGAGTTGGCGGAGGCGGATCCGGAGTTGCTGTCCCAGGTGTTGTTGACGGCGCGGAAGGTTGCGGAGATCGAGGGGATCTCCGGCAGTGGGTATCGGGTGGTTTTCAACACTGATGCTGACGCCGGGCAGACGGTGTTTCATGTGCATGCCCATGTGCTCGGCGGGGAGCAGCTCGGGTTGTTCGGGAAGCCGCAGGCCGGGGTGCACTGAAACCGGGCTGCGAGCGGGTGTCGGGGACAAGTAGCATCTATGGGGTCCCTGTACGTTGACTTGCGAAGTGCGCAGAAAGCAGGACCGAGGCCACGTGGCCGGAACTGAGACGGGTGGAGCCGCCCGACCTGACAATCGGGTATCGGCCGAGGCACAGGTTCGATTCCCGATCCCGGAGGCGGCTCAGCTGAGCCTGCTGGGGTCCCGGGACGAGAACTTGCGGGTGGCCGAAGAACTGCTGGCTGCTGACGTGCACGTGCGCGGCAACGAGGTCACGCTGACCGGTGCCGCTGCCGATGTGGCGTTCGCGGAGCGGGTCTTCACCGAGCTGGTGCAGCTCGCCGGCGGCGGGCAGCAGGTCGGGCCCGACACGGTGCGGCGGACTGTGGGGATGCTGTCCAGCGGCGACGCGTCGCCCGCGGAGGTGCTGAGCCTCAACATCGTGTCGCGGCGCGGGAAGACCATCCGGCCCAAGACGCTGAACCAGAAGCGATACGTCGACGCGATCGACAAGCACACGATCGTTTTCGGGATCGGGCCCGCCGGTACCGGCAAGACGTACCTCGCGATGGCGAAGGCCGTGCAGGCGTTGCAGGCCAAGCAGGTCACGCGGATCGTGCTGACGCGTCCGGCGGTCGAGGCCGGCGAGCGGCTCGGGTACCTGCCGGGCACCTTGAACGAGAAGATCGACCCGTATCTGCGGCCGCTCTACGACGCGCTGCACGACATGGTCGAACCGGAGTCGATTCCGCGGCTGATGCAGGCGGGGACGATCGAAATCGCACCGCTCGCATATATGCGGGGTAGAACGCTGAACGACGCCTTCATCATCCTCGACGAGGCGCAGAACACCACGCCCGAGCAGATGAAGATGTTCCTCACCCGCCTCGGGTTCGGCGCGAAGATCGTCGTCACCGGCGACATCACCCAGATCGACCTCCCCGGCGGGCAGCGCAGCGGGCTCCGCGTCGTGCGCGACATCCTCGGCGGTGTCGAGGACCTGCACTTCGCCGAGCTCACCAGCCAGGACGTCGTCCGGCACAAACTGGTCGGCGACATCGTCGACGCGTACGAGAAGTGGCAGGCCGTGCAGGACGCGCAAGAGCAGCAGACCGGCGGCTGGAAAGGCACCCGCCGATGAGCATCGAGATCGCCAACGAATCCGGCGTCGACGTCGACGAGGCGTCCATCGTCTCCGCCGCGCGCTACACGCTGGAGAAAATGGAGGTCAGCCCGCTCGCCGAGCTGTCCATCCTGTGCGTCACCCTCGAGGTGATGGAAGACCTCCACGAACGCTGGATGGACCTGCCCGGGCCCACCGACGTCATGGCCTTCCCGATGGACGAACTCGACTCCTCGCGCCGCCCCGACGCGCCCGACTCGTCCCCGGCGCTGCTCGGCGACATCGTGCTCTGCCCGGCCTTCGCGAAAGACCAGGCGAAAACCGCGGGCCACCGGCTGATCGACGAACTGCACCTGCTCACCGTCCACGGCTGCCTGCACCTCCTCGGCTACGACCACGCCGAACCCGCCGAGGAACGCGAGATGTTCGGGCTGCAGAAGCGGATCCTCGGCGAATTCCAGGCCGCGGTCGCCGCGCACCAGGCCCGCGACGCGCAACGCGACGTCGACGACCGCGTGCTCGGCATCGCCGGGCTCGACGCGCCGCGGCCCGGGGAAACGCCCTAGGCTCCGACGATGGGAAACCCCCCGGCACAGGTCGTCATCGCGGTGACGCTGGTGCTGCTCGCGGGCGTGTTCGCCGCCGCGGACGCCGCGGTCGGCACGGTGTCGCAAGCCCGGGTCGACGGCCTCGTCCGCAACGGCCGCGTCGGAGCCCGCCAGCTCGCCGCGGTCGTCGCCGAACGCCGCAGGCACATCAACCTGCTGCTCCTGCTCCGGCTGGCCTGCGAACTCACCGCCACGGTGCTGGTCACCGTGTCCTTCGTCGCCTGGTTCGACCGGCTGTGGCTCGCCATCCTGGTGTCCGCGGTCGTCATGGTCGTGGTCAGCTACGTCCTCATCGGCGTCGGCCCGCGCACCATCGGCCGCCAGCACCCGTACCGCGTCGGCACGATCGTCGCCGGGCCGGTCCGCGCCCTCGGAACCGTCCTCGGCCCGCTGTCGCGGCTGCTGATCGTGCTCGGCAACGCGATCACCCCCGGCCGCGGCTTCCGCGAAGGCCCGTTCACCTCCGAGGTCGAACTGCGCGAACTCGTCGACCTCGCCCAGGAACGCGGCGTCGTCGAGGACTCCGAACGCGAGATGATCCACTCGGTGTTCGAACTCGGCGACACCGTCGCCCGCGAGGTCATGGTGCCGCGCACCGAGATCGTGTGGATCGAACGCACCAAGACCGTGCGCCAGGCCCTCGCGCTCGCGCTGCGCACCGGCTTCACCCGGGTCCCGGTGATCGACGATTCGGTGGACGACATCGTCGGCGTGGTCAACATCAAAGACCTCATGCCCGAGTACATGGGCCCGGACGGGCCGAGCACGGTCGTCGGCGCGGTGATGAACCCGGCGAGCTTCGTGCCCGACTCCAAACGGCTCGACGAGCTGCTCAAGGAAATGCAGCGCACGCACAACCACATGGCGATCGCGGTGGACGAGTACGGCGGCACCGCCGGCCTGCTCACCATCGAGGACATCCTCGAGGAAATCGTCGGCGAGATCACCGACGAATCCGACGCCGACGAGCGCCCCGAGGTCGAGGAGCTCGAGGACGGCTCGGTCCGCGTGTCGTCCCGGCTCGGCGTCGACGACCTCGGCGAACTGTTCGGCATCGACCTCGAAGACCACGACGTGGAGACCGTGGGCGGGCTGCTCGCCGAGCGACTGGGTAGGGTCCCGCTGCCGGGGGCCGAAGCCGAGGTCGCCGGTCTTCGGCTGTTCGCCGAAGGGGGCAAGGACCGCCGCGGCCGGATGCGCATCACCTCCGTGGTCGTCCGGCCGTCGTCGGCGCGCCCGCGCACCCGCCCGCCCCAGCCCGAAGAGCACGACAGGAGAGTCGAACATGCCTGACCTCGACGCCGAGGACCAGAAGCTGGTCACGCTGGCCCGTTCGGCCCGCGCCCGCAACGGCGCGGACGAAGGCGCCGCGGTCCGCGACACCGACGGCCGCACCTACGCCGCGACCACCGTCGACCAGCCGTCGTTCAAGCTCACCGCCGTGCAGGCCGCCGTCGCCGCCGCGCTGTCCAGCGGAGCCGAAGGCCTCGAAGCCGCCGCCGTGGTCACCGCGGACGCGCTGGTCGCCGAGGCGTCCGTGCACGCGGTCCGCGACGTGGCCAAGACCGCGCCGATCATCTTCGCCGACCCGTCCGGCGCCGTCGTCGAGGTGCTGCAGTCGTGACCGAACCGCACCGTTCCGGTTTCGCCTGCTTCGTCGGCCGCCCCAACGCGGGCAAATCGACGCTCACGAACGCGCTCGTCGGCACGAAGGTCGCGATCACCTCCAGCAAGCCGCAGACCACCCGGCACGCCATCCGCGGCATCGTCCACCGCGACGACGCGCAGCTGGTGATCATCGACACCCCGGGCCTGCACCGTCCGCGCACGCTGCTCGGCCAGCGGCTCAACGACATCGTGCACGAGACCTGGTCCGAAGTGGACGTCGTCGGGTTCTGCGTGCCCGCCAACGAAAAAGTCGGCCCCGGCGACCGGTTCATCGCCGCCGAGCTGAAGAAGATCGCCCGGCGCACCCCGGTGATCGGCATCGTCACCAAGACCGACCTCGTGAAGCCGGAGCAGGTCGCCGAGCAGCTGGTCGCGCTGCAAGAGGTGATGGAGTTCGCCGACCTCGTGCCGGTGTCCGCCGTCGACGGTTTCCAGGTGCAGACGGTCGCCGACCTGCTGGTGCAGCGGCTGCCCGAAGGCCCGCAGCTGTACCCGGGCGGCGAGCTCACCGACGAGCCCGAGCAGACCCTCGTCGCCGAGCTGATCCGCGAAGCCGCGCTCGAAGGCGTCCGCGACGAACTGCCGCACTCCATCGCGGTGACCGTCGAGGAAATGCTGCCGCGCGAGGACCGCGACGACCTCATCGACATCCACGCGCTGCTGTACGTGGAACGCCCCAGCCAGAAGGGGATCATCCTCGGGCACAAGGGCGAACGGCTGCGCGAGGTCGGCGCGACCGCGCGCAAGCACATCGAGCGGCTGCTGGGCACGAAGGTGTACCTCGACCTGCACATCAAGGTCGCCAAGGATTGGCAGCGGGACCCGAAGCAGCTCCGCAGGCTGGGTTTCTGACCGGTTGTGGCCGTGCCCGGCGGCGCGGGCGGGTAACGTCGAGCCGAACCGCATCCGATTTGTCCAGGGGGACCGCATGACCGGCCCGTATCCGCCGTCGTACGGTTACCCGCCGCAGTATCCGCCGCCGCCGGACAGCAACCTGGTGTGGGCGATCCTGGCGACGGTGTTCTGCTGTCTCCCGCTGGGGATCGTCGCGATCGTCAAGGCCAGCCAGGTGAACACCTTGTGGTACCAGGGATACGCGGCCGAAGCGCACCGCGCGGCGGACGAGGCGCGCAAGTGGGCGATGTGGTCGGCGCTCAGCATCGCCATCCTGATCGGGCTGTACGTGCTCGTCGCGATCATCGTGCTGGCGGTGGCCGGGAACGTGCTCTGGTGGCATTGAGCACCGTCTACACCGGACAGCCGGCGCGCGGAACCCGTGCGGTGGCAAGGGCTCTCGCGGGCCCGGCGGCCGCGGCGGGCGGCATCGGCCTCGCCTGCGTCGCGGTGTGGTTCGGCGATCCGACCACCCCAGGCGGCCCGCTTCCGGTGTGCCCGACCAAGCTGCTTTTCGGGATCGACTGCCCGGGCTGCGGCGGGCTCCGGATGGCCTACAGCGTGCTGCACGGCGATTTTTCCGCGGCACTGCACTACAACGCGGTAGCGCTGGTGTTCGCCGCGCTCTTCGCGTGGAGCGGTCTCGCCTGGACGATGGGACGGCTGCGCGGCCGGACGATGCGGTCCTGGCTGCATTGGCGCTGGACGCCGCACGTCGTCGCGGTCGTGTTCGTCCTGTGGTTCGTGGCGCGCAACGTTCCGTTCTCGCCGTTCACCGGCCTGTACGTCTGAGTTAGCCCCGTTTTCGCTGTGCCTGGAACGGTTCCGGCGGCAGTGCCGTCCCCCGCATCACCCGATGCGGACACCTGCTCGGCCCGGCCTCGCCAGACGAGGTACGCTCCCGCGCACTGACGTGTCCACAGCGGACGCGGCCAGGCCCAGCTTGCTGCAACGAGGGGGACACTCGATGACCTATTCCTACGGCCAGTCCGGCGGACCGCCGTTCGGCGCGCCGCCGGGACAGCAGGCACCGGGGTACCCCCAGCCCGCCGGCTTCGGCCAGCCGTACGGCCGGGTCTACGCGGACTGGGGCCAGCGCGCCGGCGCCTATCTCATCGACTTCGCCCCGCTTCTCGGCGGGGTGCTGATCGCCCTGCTCGTGTCGCTGTTCTCCGGCGTCGGGGGCACGATCGTCTACCTCCTCGCGATTCTCGGCAGTCTCGCCTGGACGGTCTTCAACCGCTGGATCAACGGCGGCAACACCGGCCAGTCGCTGGGAAAGCGGATCGTCGGGATCAAACTCGTCAGCGAGGCCACCGGCGAACCGATCGGGGCCGGGATGGCGTTCGTCCGCGACCTCGCGCACGCGCTGGACAGTATGGCGTTCGCGCTCGGCTACCTGTGGCCGCTGTGGGACGACAAGGCGCAGACGTTCTCGGACAAGATCCTCAGCACCGTGGTGCTGCCCGCGGGTCCCCAGCCTTCGGGCGCGGCGGGTTTCGGGCAGGGCGGATTCGGGCAGCCGGGCGGGTTTTCCGGTCAGCCTGGTGGGTTCGGTCAGCCGGGTCAGCCCAGAGGGTTCGGCCAGCCCGGCGGTTTTCCCGGTCAGCCGGGCGGTTTCCCTGGCACCGCGCCGCAGCCTGGTTTCGGGCAGCCCGCCTCGGGCGGCTTCCCCGCGCAGCCGTCGCCGAACGCCGGTTTTCCCGCCGCACCGCCCGGATTCGGGGCTCCGCAGCCGGGATTCGGCCAGCCACCGGTCCCGGGAACCCCGCCGCAGCAAGGATTCGGCCAGCCGCAGCCCGCTTTCGGGCAGCCGGGCCAGCCGCAGCCGGGATTCGGGCAGCCGTCCGCGGGAGCGCCGCAGCCGGGCCCCACGCCGTTCGACCAGCCCGAGCCGACCCAGGTCGTGCGCCCGCCCGCGCCCCAGCAACCACCGTCCGAAGCGTTCGGCGCCGCCGAACGCACCCAGGTCGTACATCCGGCAGGCGAGCCGGAGGCGACGCAGATGATCAAGCCGGAATCGCCGAAGCCCGGTCCGGCCCAGTCCTGATCCGCACCGGATCACGGTAAGTACGAGGAACTCGGGGGAACCCAGATGACCAATCCCTACGGCCAGCCCCAGCAGCCCTACGGCGGCCAGCCGCAGCAGCCCTACGGCCAGCAGCAGCCGTACCCGCAGTCCGGTGCGACGCCGGCGCAGCCGTACCCGCAGCAGCCCTACGGCCAGCCCGCCCCGTACGGCCAGCCCGCTTTCGGCGGCGCGCCCGGCGGCGACCTGAGCGCCATCAAGGACTACAAGGGCTGGGCGATCGGCTGCATCTTCCTGATGTGGATCCTCGCGATCTTCGCGATCATGAAGTCGAACGAAGTCCAGTCGTACAAGATGCAGGGCAACTACGCGATGGCCCAGCAGGCGTCGCAGACGACGAAGACCCTGTGCCTCATCGCCACCATCATCGGGGCGGTCGCCTGGGCCGTCGCGATCATCATGATCATTGTCGGCATCGTGGCCGCGTCCGAGGTGCACAGCTACTACTGCACCGGCAGCTACTGCTGAACCAGGGTGTCCCGCCCCGGCGTCGCCCCCGAAGTGGGACGATGTCGGGGTGGTGAACCTCTACCGCGACACCGGGGTGGTGCTGCGCACGCACAAGCTGGGCGAGGCCGACCGGATCGTCACCCTGCTCACGAGGCGGCACGGCAAGGTCCGGGCCGTCGCGAAGGGCGTGCGGCGCACGTCGTCGCGGTTCGGGGCGCGGCTGGAGCCGTTCGGGCACGTGGACGTGCAGTTCTATCCCGGCCGGTCGCTCGACGTCATCACCCAGGTCGAGACCGTCGACGCGTTCGCGCTGCCGCTGGTGGCCGACTACCAGCGCTACACCGCGGCGTCGGCGATCGCGGAAACCGCGGACCGGCTCTCGGCCGAAGAGGGCGAACCGGTCATGAAGCTGTACCTGCTGGTCGTGGGCGCGCTGCGGGCGCTGGCCGGCGGGCAGCGGGACGCGTCGCTGGTGCTCGACGCGTTCTTCCTCCGGGCCATGGCCTACGCCGGCTGGGCCCCGGCCATCACCGAATGCGCCCGCTGCGGCCTGCCCGGCCCGCACGCCGCGTTCAACGTCGCCGCGGGCGGCTCGATGTGCCCGGACTGCCGGATCGCCGGTTCGGTGCATCCCGCGCCCGAGGTGCTGACCCTGCTGGACGCGCTGCTGCAGGGGGAGTGGGCGGTCGCGGAATCGTCGCCGGGGATCACCCGCCGGGACGCGTCCGGCCTGGTCGCGGCGCATCTGCAGTGGCATCTGGAACGGCAGCTGCGGTCGCTCCCGCTCGTGGAGCGGCGTGCCCGGGAAGCCGCCGGGCCGGGCCCAGTAGGGTCGGCCGGGTAGGAAATCCATTCTTCAGGAGGCCGGGAGTGCTGCGCAGGGGACGGGAGACCCGCTCGGCGGGGTACGAGCTGCGGGCTCCGGATCCGCATCCCTCGGGCGCGAAGCCGCCGGAGATCCCGGCGGACCTGGTGCCGAAGCACGTCGCGCTCGTCATGGACGGCAACGGCCGCTGGGCCAACCAGCGCGGCCTGCCGCGGATCGAGGGCCACAAACGCGGCGAGGCCGTGATGATCGACGTCGCGAGCGGCGCGGTCGAACTCGGCGTGAAGTGGCTTTCGGTGTACGCCTTCTCGACGGAGAACTGGAAGCGCAGCCCCGAGGAAGTCCGGTTCCTGATGGGCTTCAACCGCGACACCATCCGCCGCCAGGTCGACTACCTCGGCTCGATCGGCGTGCGCATCCGCTGGGCGGGGCGGCGGCCGAAGCTGTGGGCAAGCGTGATCAAGGAACTGCAGGTCGCCGAAGAGAAGACCAAGAACAACACCAAGCTCAACATGACCATGTGCGTCAACTACGGCGGCCGGGCCGAACTGGGCGACGCGATGCGCCGGATCGGCCAGGACGTCGCGGCGGGCAAGATCAACCCGGACAAGATCGACGAACGCACCATCGGGAAGTACCTGTACCAGCCGGAAATGCCGGACGTGGACCTGTTCCTCCGGCCGTCCGGGGAGCAGCGGACGTCGAACTTCCTGCTGTGGCAGTCGGCGTATGCGGAGATGGTCTACCAGGACACGCTGTTCCCGGACTTCGACCGGACCCACCTGTGGCAGGCGTGCCTCGACTTCGCGAAACGCGACCGCCGGTTCGGCGGCGCGGTGGACCAGGCAGGGAGCACGAAATGAGCACCGCGGAAGCCGCCGAGACCGGCGCACTGCTCACCCGGGCGCGCGAAGCACTGGAACGGTACCTAGAGGTCCACGTCGACGACGACGGCGCGATCACGTTCTCCCACGCGGACGTCCCGTGCGTCATCCAGGCCACCCGCCTCGCCGACGGCCTCACGGTGCTCAGCCTGACCTGCGTAGTGGCCTGGGACCTGCCCGACGACCCAGCCCTGGCGGTCGCCGTCGCCGAACGAGCCGGACAGGGTCTGTTCGGGACCTTGGGTGTGGGCCACACGGAGCGCGGGGTGGACGTGACCCTGCGGTATGCGTTCCCGGCTGAGGGGATGGAGCCTTCGCCGCTGGGGACGTTGCTGATGCTGGTGGTTTCGACTGCTTCGCAGCTGCGGACGGAGTTGCCTGGGGTGGAGGCCTGAGCCGGGTTTCGGCTGGGGTTGTGGTTTTCGCTTCGCTGCTGCTGTGGCATCGGTCTACGCGGTCTGGTGGCGGGTTGGCTGCCTGATTGGCTTGGCGCTCCCGTGCGTGTCGCTGCTGTCTGGGCTCTTGGCGAAATCTCCTTGGCCAGACCATGTTTCGCGCCCTGCCTCGCCCGGACGGAACTCGCTGGTGCCTCGCCCGCACGTGCTTCTGCTGCATCACGGATCTCCTTAGCCGGGCCGAACTTCGCGCCTTGACCAGTTCGCCGTTGGCAGGTGCCCTGCTTGGCTTCCGCGTTCGCAGCCACTCCGCTATCCGTCTCGGCTGGGGTCGCGCGTCGGGCTGGAGTTCCGCCGTCTGTTCGGTGTGCGGCTTCGCTGCTCTTCTATGGAGGCTGCTGGGCCACTCGTCCCGGCTTGGGTTGCGTGCGGAGCCCCGCCGCCTGCCTGATGCGCCGCTTCGCCTCCAAGCTTTCCTGCCCAGGCCTCTCCGCTACTCGTCCCGGCTTTGGCTGGGTGCGGAGCCCCGCCACCCGCCCGATGCGCCGCTTCGCTGCCAGCCCTCCCGTCCAAGCCGTCCACCCCCGGCCCGACCCCGCTCCCTCCCCGCACCGCCCGCCCGGATGCGCCGCTTCGCGGCCAAGCCCTTCCGTCAAG
>NZ_JARACH010000043.1:0-74430 GCF_029087445.1 Amycolatopsis sp. La24 | reverse complement strand
CCTACCGGGTCAAGAAACGCACCGAACCCGCCAGCACCCGCCACCCCGGCCCACCCGCCATCAGACTCCGCAAACTCACCCCAGCAGCATGATCAAACTAAGCTACGCGGCATTGGGTTCTAACCGGCACCGGCACTCACGAGCTCCCCGGTTACCGCGTCGGCGGAGCGGGCTTGACCGGAGTGCCCGGCGGGGCTGGCGTTCCGGACGTCGCCGGAGCCTTCGGGATCACCGCCGCGAACGGCACCCCGGCGTCCTCCCGGCAGTATCCGCGATAACCGTTGTAGCCGTTGACATTCCCGTGGTCGTCCTGCACTCCCTCGACAACCTTCGGGCGCGGGAACTGGTTGTCCTGCCCGGTCATCTGGCTCGTGCCGGTGTCCTTCTCGCAGCCGTAGCGCGTGATGGTGAGCGGGCGGCCCCGGTCGTCGTACAGGTAGACGTTCTCGAGCGGTTTGCCGTTCGCGTCGAAGACGTACAGGTTGGTCAGTTCGTGCTGGCCGTAGCGCAGCGAGTCGTTGCCGTGGGAGTCCTGGTACATCGACGAGGTGTAGATCGGGGTGGAGTTCGACGAGTACGAGCGGTCGCGGACGAGGTTGACCGCCGCGCCGAGGCCGCCGAACGCGCTGCCCACCACGAACGCCGACACCGGAACCGCGATCCACAGCATCCGTCCGTCGGCCTTGGTGCGCGGGCCCGCCCACATCACGAGGCCCGCGCCGACCAGCAGCACCGGCAGCAGCAGGATCGCGTGCAGGTTCCGGACCATCAGCAGCAGCCCGAACGCCAGCAGCGCGAACCCGCAGACCACCCACCACGCCGGCTTCAGCGAGTTCAGATACGTGAGCGCGCGATCGGCCGACCGGTCGGCCCGCATCGACTTCACCATCGCCTTGGCGCGGACCACTTCCGGCAGCTCCCGCATCGCGTCGACCCCGCGGAGCAGCAGGAAAGCCACGCTCACCGCGAAGACGGGGGCGAGCACGAGCATCCCGATCAGCACCTCGGCGTCGAAACGCACCGCGGCGGAGAACGCCACCAGCGCCGTCCCCGCCGCACTGAACAGCAAGCCCCACAGGGCAAGCCGCGGTCCGACCCGGCCCGGCTTCGCCGCCGGGAGCACCTCGGTCGCCGCTTCCGGAGCCGCCGGGGCGGGCGGGTAGCCGCCGGACGCCCGCAGCTCGGCCGCGTAGCTCTCCGGGGTGCCGAGCCGCGCGACGAGGTCCTCGACCTTCGCCGCCGCCCCGAGTTCCGTCTCCATCTCGGCCAGCTGCGGCCGGACGTCCTCGAGCAGTTCCTCGATCTCGTTCGCGGGCAGATCCGCGAGCGCGGTGCGCACCCTCGACAGGTACGCCCGCGCGGCCGTCGGCTTGTCCGTGCTCATTGCTGCCTCTCCCCGATTCGTGCCGCGTTCCGCCTGTCCGCGCGGTCAGGCCCGCTCTTTCACCAAACTGTCCATAGTGGACGCGAAGCTGCGCCACGTGCGCGCCGATTCGGCGAGCCGCGCCCGGCCCCGGTCGTTCAAGCTGTAGTACTTGCGGTGCGGGCCTTCTTCGCTCGGAACCACATAGGACGTCAGCAACCCCGCCTTGTACAGCCGCCGCAGCGTGCCGTACACCGATGCGTCCCCGACCTCGTCCAGGCCGGCGACGCGAAGTCTTCGCAGCACGTCGTAGCCGTACCCGTCGTCGTCGCGCAGCACCGCGAGGACCGCCAGGTCCAGCACTCCCTTGAGCAGCTGACTGATCTCCACGGCGTTCCTTCCCCGGTGTTACGCGAGAGAAGGTACCACGCATAGCGCAGTAGTGTGCGCGGCGAGCGGCCATCCGGCGGTATCGCTGCCCATCCGGCCAGGTCAGCGGGAGACAAACGATCAAGTATACAGCGTAGACCTCCTAGTCTACAGTGTAGACATGGTCGAGATCCCGACAGCCGAACGGCTCGCGTCGGCGGCGCGCGAGATCATCGCCGCCGAGGGCGCGGCGGCGGTCAGCATGCGCCGGGTCGCCGAAGCCGCCGGAGTCACCGCGATGGCGATCTACCGGCACTACGAGAACCGAGAGGTCCTGCTGCGCGCGGTCGCCGACGCCACCGGCCGCGAACTGGGCGCGGCGTGGAAAGACCCGGCCCCGGACGGCGACTGGTTCGACCGCTTCGACGCGCTGCTGGCCCGGTTCCTGGATTTCGCGCTCGGCCAGCCGCACCTGTACCGCTTCCTGATGACCGACGACGGCGCCCAAGCCCGGCTGTACCCGGACGGTTTCCGCGAGCCCGGCTCGCCGCCGTTCACCGCGCTGGTGCGCTTGATCGAAGAAGGCATGCGCGACGGCGTCCTGCGCGAGGACGATCCGCTCGAAGCCGCGCTGACCGTGAGCACGCAGACGCAAGGCATGGTGCTGCACTACCTCGCGGGCCGGATGGGGGTGGCGGAACCCGAGTTCCGCGCACTGTGCCGACGTACTTCCCGGAGGATTTTCGATGGCCTCAGAACGTAATGCCCGCCGAGAGGTCCGGGCCCGCGCCCCTCGGCCAACGGAGCGTCCGGAGTCTCCGATGAGCTCAAAACCTCACACTCACCGAGAGATCCAGGCCGCGCGCCCTCGGCCAACGGAGCCTCCGGAGGGTCTCCGATGACCTCAGAACGTAATGCCCGCCGAGAGATCCGGGCCGTGCACCCTATGCCAACGGAGCCCTCGAAGGATCTCCGATGACCTCAAAACCTCACGCCCGCTGGCAAATCCCAGCCGCACTCCTGTCTTCGGCGGTGCTCTTCTACTTCGGCACCGGCCTCGCGCCGATCGCCGCGTTGACCTGGTTCGCGCCGTTTCCGGTGCTGCTGCTGGCAACCCGCGTCGGCGGATGGACCGCCGCGGGCACCGCGTTCGGCGCTTTCCTGCTCGGCACCGCGAATATGTGGGCCTACCAAGCACATTCCGGCGACGAACCGCTGTGGCCGTTCGGCGCCGCCATCGATGTCGGGATGTCGCTGGTGTTCACGTTCGCGGTCTGGCTTTTCTGGGCCTTGGCGCGCCGCCGCCGGACGCTGCTGGCCAGCCTGGCCGCCCCCGCGGCGTGGACCGCCCTCCTGTACTTGATCGCGACCTTGAACCCGATGGGAATGATGGGTTCCCTCGCCAACGACCAAGGCGACGCGCCCCTCGTACTGCAAACCGCGTCGTGGGCCGGAATGTGGGGCGTCGAGTTTTTGGTGCTGCTGCCCGCCTGTGCGGTCGCCGCGATGTGCGCACCCGGCGCTTCCCGGCTGCGCACCGGTGTGGTCGCCGCAGTCATCATGACGCTGTCCCTCGGCGGCGGCGCCCTACGACTTTCCGGCACGGGCGGCCCGACGGTGCGGATGGCCGCGATCACGCAAAACGCCGGCTACCACTGGGGTCCCGAACTTGGCACCGCTCGCGGCCGTGCCCTGGTGCAGGATTACATCGACCAGATTTCCGCCATGCCCGACGGCGTGCAGCTCGTTGTCTTGCCGGAAGCCGCTTTCAGCGCCGAAGAAGAATGGCCCGCCGCACTGGTCGAGCCGATGCGACGCGCGGCGAAGGCCCGTGGTGCGGCGATCGTGGTCGGCTTCGAGTATTACGACCGCCCTGGCAAGCACAACTACGACTACGCACTGGCCTTCCCCGCCGACGGCTCGGCGCCCGCTCGCTACCTGAAGCACCACGACCTGGTGAGCCCGCCCGGCCGGGACCTGGTGTTCGTCCCCGGCACGAAGGTCCCGACCGGCTTGGTGATCTGCGGCGACACGACGTTCCCCTCCCCCAGCCGCGACTACGCCGCCGCCGGTTCGCGGATCCTCGCCGTCCCCGCGGAACTGGCGGTCCCACCGGGCACCAACGACGAGGGCGGCTGGCAGCACACCCGCAACGCGCTGCTCCGAGGTGTCGAAAGCGGACAGTCGATAGCCCTCTCCGACGCGAACGGCAGCCTGATGCTGTCCGACGGCTACGGCCGCGTCCTCGGCGAAGCCCGCACCGGCGGCCCAGCCCCGTTCACGTCAGTCGTCGCCGACGTCCCGGCGGGTCCTGGCCAGACCTTCTACACCCGCTTCGGCGACTGGTTCGCTTGGCTCGCGCTGGCGATGACCGCTGCTGGCTTAGTGTTCACCCGCCTCCGCGCTGTTAAGCGACCCGAGTCCGCCGCCGACACCGCGACGCGAACAGCAGCCTGACGCTGCCCGACAGCTACGCCCGCGTCCTCGACTAGGCCCGCACCGGCGGCTACCGACGTTCCCGCCGACCCCGGCCAGACACTCCACACCCGCTTCGGCGACCGGTTCGCATGGCTCGCACTGGCGACGACCGTCGCTGGCTTGGCTTCACCCGCCTCCGCGCGACTAAGCGGCCCGAGCCCGCCGCTGACACCGCGGGCACGAGAACGACGACCGGTTCATGAACGGCTCCCTCCGGATCGGCGACCCGCACCGACGGCACGGCATCCCTTCCCGGCCGTACGCATCGAGCGAGCGCTCGAAATACCCAGACTGTCCGTTCACATTCACATAAAGCGCGTCAAACGACGTCCCGCCCACGAGCAACGCTGCCGACATCACGTCGCTGGCCGCGGACAACAGCGTTCGCCCTTGCGCGGCAGTGAGTTTCTCGGTCGGCCGGGACCAATGCAGCTTGGCCCGCCACAACGCCTCGTCGGCATAGATGTTGCCCACCCCGGACACCAACGTCTGGTCCAGCAGCGCACGCTTCACCTCGGTCCGCCGCGAGCGCAGTGCGCGCACCGCCGCCTCCGGATCGAATTTCGGGTCCATCGGGTCCCGGGCGATGTGCGCGATCGTGCCGGGCAGGCTGTCGCCGTCGACCTCGACCAGTTCGTCCAGCGCCAGTCCGCCGAACGTGCGCTGGTCGACGAACCGCAGTTCCGGTCCGTCGTCGGCGAACCGGACCCGGACGCGCAGGTGTTTCTCGTCCGGCGCGTCCTCGGGCTGCACCAGCATCTGGCCGCTCATGCCGAGATGCGCCAGCACCGCCTCGCCGTCGGACAGTTCCAGCCACAGGTATTTGCCGCGCCGCCGCGCGGCTTCGATCGTGACTCCGGCGAGCCGTCCGGTGAAGTCGGCGGCTCCCTGGGCGTGCCGCCGGATCGCGCGGTCGTGCAGCACCTCGACGGCCCGGACGGTACGGCCGGCGACGTGCGCTTCGAGACCGGCGCGGACGGTC
The DNA here is from genome assembly GCF_029087445.1 of Amycolatopsis sp. La24. NCBI lineage: Bacteria > Bacillati > Actinomycetota > Actinomycetes > Pseudonocardiales > Pseudonocardiaceae > Amycolatopsis > Amycolatopsis sp. La24. The sequence goes on along the minus strand of NZ_JARACH010000043.1, from coordinate 69,238 downwards.
TCGACCTCGGGTAGTTCGGGCATGCGCTCATTCTGCCCGGCGCCACCGACAAAAAACGGGGCCGGTCGACCTAGGTCGACCGGCCCCGGGAAGAGTGCGACGCGTCAGCTCGCGTCGTCGCCCGTGCCGAGTTCCTCCGACAGGGCCCGCCAGGCGGTCTCCGCGGCCTTCTGCTCGGCTTCCTTCTTCGTGGTGCCGTTGCCTTCGCCCAGCGCACGGCCCGCTACCAGCACGGTGGCGGTGAATTCCTTGCGGTGGTCGGGACCGCTGTCCTCGACGCGGTACTCGGGCACGCCGAGTCCCCCGGAGGCGGTCAGCTCCTGCAGGCTGGTCTTCCAGTCGAGGCCTGCCCCGCGCAGCGGAGCCTCGGCCAGCAACCCGTCGAAGAGGTGGTGCACGAGCTTGCGCGCGACCTCGATGCCGTGCGCGAGGTACGTGGCGCCGATGACGGCTTCGAGACCGTCGGCGAGGATGCTCGCCTTGTCCCGGCCGCCGGTGAGCTCTTCGCCCTTGCCCAGCAGCAGATGCGCCCCGAGCCCGCCCTCGCCGAGCCCGCGCGCGACGCCGGCCAGCGCGTGCATGTTGACGACGCTGGCGCGCAGCTTCGCGAGCTGGCCCTCGGGCAGGTCGGGGTGGGTGGTGTAGAGGTGGTCGGTGACGACGAGGCCGAGCACCGCGTCTCCGAGGAACTCCAGTCGCTCGTTCGGCGGCAGGCCGCCGTGCTCGTACGCGTACGAGCGGTGCGTGAGCGAAAGACGGAGCAGCTCGGGGTCGAGAACGACCCCGAGCGCCTCGAGCAACGATGCGGGATCGGCCGCGGGTCCTCCGACGGGCTTACCCCCCATGGTCGGCTGCCCGCTCAGGCGGGCTCGACGACCTGGCGGCCGTTGTGCTGGCCGCAAGCCGGGCAAGCGACGTGCTGGATTTTCGGCTGGCGGCAGGCGCGGTTGGAGCAGGGCACCAGCTGAACCGGAGCCGCCTTCCACTGGCTGCGGCGGGAGCGCGTGTTGGATCGCGACATCTTCCGCTTCGGGACGGCCACGAGTAGATCTCCTTCAAACGGTCTGCTCGCGGATGCGAGCGAACTTACTTCTCCCGGATCGAGCTGGACGCTCGTCAGGCTTGCTCTCCGGAGCCGTGCGCAGGCTTTTCGCCCGCGTTCTCGTCGAATCGCTCGACCAGCGCGGCCCACCGAGGATCTATCTTCTCATGCCCGTGTCCGGGCTCGAGATCGGCCCACTTGACGCCGCATTCGATGCACAGTCCCGGGCAGTCCTCGCGGCACAGCGGGGCGAGCGGGAGCGCCAGCACCACGGCGTCGCGGACGGTCGGCTCGAGGTCGATCCGGTCGTCGACCAGGCGGGGGATCTCGTCCTCGTCGGTGGTCTCCTCGGTGGCCGAGCCCGGGTAGGCGAACAGCTCGGTGAGGTCGACCTCGACGTCCTCGGTGACCGGGTCGAGGCAGCGCGAGCACTCGCCGGTGGCGACCGCCGAGGCGGTGCCGGTGACGAGGACGCCCTCGACGACGGATTCGAGCATCAGGTCGAGCTCGACCGGCTCGCCTTCGCGGATTTCGAGCACGCCGGGGACGCCGAGCGAGGTCGGCACGGGCGCGCTGCGACGCAACTCCCGGCTGAGTCCCGCGCGGCGGCCGAGCTCACGGGTGTCGACCACCCACGGGCTGCGGTCGTCGAGCTGCGCGGGGCGGGGGTTCTGGGCAGGGTTTTCGGACATCGCCTACCAGCGTACGCAGCCCCCGCAACCTCGTTGGAGGAGGCCAGGCCTGGCGAGCGCCGATCGCGGCCGGAACCGTGACCGGCACGCACGAGGCCGCGGCGCCGGGTGGCACGCGGGTGCGCGGTGGTCATGCGCCCCAATGTGGCGTTCGGTGCGTCGCATGCACCCAATGTGGCGTTCGGTGCGTCGCATGCACCCAATGTGGCGTTCGGTGCGTCGCATGCACCCAATGTGGCGTTCGGTGCGTCGCATGCACCCAATGCCACATTGGGGCGCTAGCCCCGCCGACAGCCTCGGGCATCCGTCCCGACCGGCCGGAACACCCGCGAGGCGGTTGGTCAGACCTGGTAGTCGTACAGCGTCGAGCGACCGCCGCCATGGCCGGTCGAGGGCGAGCGCAGGTGGTTACGGCCCGAGTCGACGGTGCGCAGCGTGGTCGCCAGCAACTCGGAGAACTCCGCCAGCTTGCCGTCCACGTACGCGTCGCAATCGGCACGCTGACGGTCGGCTTCGGCGTGCGCCTCGTCGACGATCCGCGCGGACTCGGCGTGCGCGGCCTGCACGACCTCGGTCTGCGAGACGAGCCGGGCCTGTTCGGCACGGGCGTCCTCGATCGCGCGGTCGTAGGCGTCGCGGCCGGCCTGGATCATCCGCTCGGATTCGGCGCGGGACCGTTCGGTGAGGTTCTGGTACTCGGCCTGTCCGCCCGCGACCATGCGCTCGGCCTCGTTGTGCGCGTCGCCCAGCATCTGCTCGGCGCGGGCGCGCGCGTCGGCGAGGATGCGCTCGGCCTCGGACGTGGCGTCCGACACCGTCCGCTCGGCTTCCTCGTTCGCGCTCGAGACGGTCTCCCCCGCCTCCTTGCGCGCGGCCAGCAGCAGGTCGTCGCGCTTGTCGAGCACGTCCTGCGCGTCGTCCACTTCGCCGGGAAGCGCGTCTCGGACGTCGTCGAGCAGCTCGAGGACGTCGCCGCGGGGCACCACGCAGCTGGACGTCATGGGAACCCCACGGGCCTCTTCGACGATCGTGACGAGCTCGTCGAGTGCCTCGAAAACCCGGTACACGGCCACTCCCTCAAGCAGTTTCCCCGATCACTGGCTTCCAGTCTGCCCGCTTCGCAGCCTGAACCGGTGAACGAGCACCCGACCGGGCGTGTCCTGGTGCGCACGGGAAGGGGCGGCCTCACTCGTCGGTGAGACCGCCCCTCCCGCACCAGCGTCAGCTGTTGAGATCGATCTTCTTGAAGGTGGCGTAGTGGTCCGGCGTGTAGACGAGCTCGCCGCCCTTGCCGGAGATCACGCGGTCTTCCGAGCCGACGTCGTACAGCGTGTAGTAGCCGGCGTCGCACGCGGGCAGGACGCCCTCGCGGTTTTCGTAGGTCGTGCCGTCGTTGAGGGTGCCCTCGCGCACGCCGTCGACGACCTTCTTGGCGTCGGCGGACAGCGTCGAGTAGCCGACCGGGCTCAGCTTCGACAGGTCGCCGCACTTCACCGGGGTGCTGCCGCCGTCGATGTCGATGGCCTGGAAGGACGCGTAGTGGTCGCCGGTGTAGAAGTACTCGCCGCCCTGGCCGGTCACGATCCGGCGGGTGCCGCGGTTGCTCGAACCGGGCGTGGGCACGGTGTACTCGTGGTAGTAGCTCGACGCGCAGGAGGGCAGGATCCCCTCGCGGTTGGTGAAGACGACGCCGTCGTTCTTCGGGTACGGGAACGGCCCGTTCGTCTGGATGAGCTTGTAGGTGTCAGTCGCCTGCGCGGGCAGCGCCGACAGCTTGACGTGCGTGAAGCCGGACAGATCCCCGCAGGAGTTCTGCTTCGGCTGCACGGACGCCGGAGCCGCCGGGGACAGCGGGACGGCCTCCGCGGCCGTGCCGAACCCCAGGAAACCGACCAGCAGTGCGAAAAGGACACCGACTATGCGGCTGCGGTTGTTGGTCATTTTCGGACGGTAACCCGGACGGGTGGTCTGCAGAATGACGCGAGGTGAACAGCTTCGGGCCGCGGCCGAAGTCCCGACGAAGGCAGTAAGCCGTTCAGGCTAAATCGGCCGCTGGACTGGCCTTCCGGCCGGACGCGGTGCTCAGTCCCGCTCGGCGTAGACCGCGACGAGGCGTTCGTAGACCACCGGCGGCACCAGGTTCTCGATGTCGCCGCCGAGCGCCGCGATCTCCTTGACCAGCGAGCTGGACACGAAGCCGTACGCCGGGTTGTTGGCCATCAGCAGCGTTTCGAGGCCGGTGAGCTCGCGGTTCATCTGGGCCATCTGCAGCTCGTAGTCGAAGTCGCTGACCGAGCGCAGGCCCTTCGCGACCGCGGCGATGTCGTTCTCGCGGCAGTAGTCCACGAGCAGGCCCTGCCACGAATCGACACGCACGTTCGGCAGTTTCGCGGTGATCTCGCGCAGGATCTCCATGCGTTCCTCGACGCTGAAGAGGCCCTTCTTGCTCTTGTTCACCCCCACGGCGACGACAACCTCGTCGAAGAGCGCCGAAGCCCGCTCGATGATGTCGAGATGTCCGTTGGTGGCCGGATCGTAAGAGCCGGGACAGACCGCACGCCGCATGGCGCGGACGCTATCAAGCCCCGCCGTCGCGCGCGCTCTCGTGACGACTGCGTCACACCTCAGATGAGCTGTCGTACTCAGCCCAGTACAGCGCCGTGTCGCCGTAGCGCTTGTCGCGAAGCGGCTTGAAGGTCGACGGCCAGTCCGGAGCACCGTCGCGCGCAGCGCGTTCGATCACTGCCAACGCGCCTTCGGCGAGCCAACCGCCGCTGTGTAGAGAAGCGAGCACTGTGCCCAGCGAAGCAGCGTCGACCGCGTACGGCGGATCTGCCAGCACCACGTCGAACTGCACCGTCGCAGGCGCGGCGACCACTGTCTCCACTTGTCCGGCTCGCACCGTGCCGCCCAGCCGCAACTCGGCGACGTTGCCGCGAAGCACGTCTGCGGCCCGGCGGTCGGCTTCCACGAACCACGCGTCCGCGGCGCCGCGTGAAAGCGCTTCGAGACCGAGCGCGCCCGAGCCGGCGTAGAGGTCGAGCACGCGGGCTCCGTCCAGCTCGCCGGCCACTTCGAGGGCGTTGAACAGTGCTTCCCGCACCCGCTCCGACGTCGGGCGGGTGCCTTTGGGCGGCACCTTCAGCCGCCGTCCGCCCGCCTTCCCCGCCACGATCCTCGTCACCCGGCCATCTTCGCCCAAGGTCGCGATGTGGCGTTAGGCAGGACTTGCCGAACCCGCGCGCGCGGGCGCGTAGAGTCGTCCTTCGCCCTTCAGAGGCGCGTTGATGGAGTTCAAGGGAGCGTTGCGTGTCGGAACCCCGGGTGAGACGGGCTGAGATCGCCGTCGAGCAGGCACACGTCGACCGGGTTTACACGCGGCTCGCCGAGCTGCGGACCCAGGCCGAGGCGATGCGGGCCAAGGGCTACGAGCTGGGCCAGGGAGCACAGCGCGAAGCGATCTTCGAGCAGGCGTCGATGCTGTTCGAGCGCGACATGATGGTCTACCACGCGAACCAGACCCTGCAGACGCTCGACGCCGAGTACGAGGGACTGGTCTTCGGCAGGCTCGACCATCTCGACCGCGAGCACATCTACGTGGGCCGCCTCGGGATCCGCGACACCGAGTTCGACAACCTGGTCACCGACTGGCGCGCGCCCGCCGCCGCCGCGTTCTACCAGGCCACCGCCGAAGAGCCGATGGACGTCGTGCGCCGCCGGGTGATCCGCTGCTCCGGGCAGACGGTGCTGGACGTGGACGACGACGTGCTGATCGCCGACGCCGTCCCCGAGGACATGCAGATCGTCGGCGAGGGCGCGCTGATGGCCGCGCTCGGCCGCTCGCGCGGCGAGAAGATGCGCGACATCGTGGCGACGATCCAGAAGGAACAGGACGACGTCATCCGGGCGCCGTGGCGCGGTGTCACCGAGATCACCGGCGGTCCGGGCACCGGCAAGACCGCCGTCGCGCTGCACCGTGCCGCGTACCTGCTGTACCGGCACCGCCGTCAGCTCGGCGGCGCGGGCGTTCTCGTGATCGGTCCTTCGGGCGTCTTCACCACGTACATCTCGCGCGTGTTGCCGTCGATGGGCGAAACGAACGTAGAGCTGCGCGCGCTCGGCGAAGTCCTCGACGGTCTCGAAGCGACTCGACAGGACACGGCCGCGCTGGCCGCGATCAAGGGTTCGCTTCGCATGCGAAAGGTGCTTCTGCGCGCGTTGCGCGACACCCCGCCCGAAGCGCCGACGGAGCTGAAGATCGTCTATCGCGGCGAAGTACTGAAGCTCACCGCGCGCGAGTTGGAGAAGGTACGGCGCAAGGCGCACACGCAGGGCGCGCCGCCGAACCGGTCGCGCGTACGCGTGGCAGAGCTGTTGCTGGCCGCGTTGGCGGACAAGGCCGAGGAGTACGCGAAGGCGGACGGCAAGGAGATCGACCGCGCGGAGCTGATCAACGATCTCGGCGAGCGCATCGACTTCCACCGGTTCCTGGTGGTGTGGTGGCCGGTGCTGTACCCGGCGCAGGTGCTCAAGTGGCTGGGCAACGAGAAGCGGATGGCCGCCGCGTCGAAGGGCATCCTGAACCGCACCGAGATCAGCCTGCTGTCGGCCGATTTCGCGGACCGTTCGCGCGGCTGGTCGGTCGCCGACGTCGCGTTGCTGGACGAGCTGCGCGTGCTGGTCGGTCCCGAGCCGAAGCGCCGCCGTCGCCAGACCGTGGTCGAGGTGGCCCCGGAGCGCGGCAGTTCCGGCGGCGCGCCGCACCGTCCGGAGCACTACGACGAGTACTCGCACGTGGTCGTCGACGAATCGCAGGACCTTTCGCCGATGCAGTGGCGGATGATCGGCCGTCGCGGCAAGTACGCGAGCTGGACCGTCGTGGGCGACCCGGTGCAGAGTTCGTGGCCGGATCCGGACGAGGCGGCGCAGGCGCGCGACCAGGCGTTCGGCGTGAAGACCACGCGGCGGCGCTTCACGCTCCGCACGAACTACCGGAACTCGGCGGAGATCTTCGACCTGGCGGCGAAGGTCGTGGCGGGCCACGCGCAGGCCGACGAACTGCCCAAGGCCGTGCGCACCACCGGAATCGAGCCGGAAGTCCGGCCGGTCGACCAGGCGGCTCTGGCGACGGCGACGCAGACCGCGGCGAAGGAACTGCTCGGCGCGGTCGAGGGCACCGTCGGGGTGATCACCGCCATGGACCGCGTCGAAGAGGTCGAAGGCTGGCTCGCCGGGCAGACCGACGAGCGGCTCAAGGTCGTCGGGTCGCTCGATTCGAAGGGCCTCGAATACGACGCGGTCGTGCTGGTCGAGCCGATGGACCTGGTCACCGAGTCCTCGACCGGGCGACGCGTGCTGTACGTCGCGCTCACCCGCGCGACCCAGCAGCTCATCGTGCTCGCCTCGAACCCGGATTGGCTGCCGCACGCGTAGGCGGGAAGGGAATCGCGGCCGCGTGCGTTACGGCTGTACGTGACCTCCCTGCCTGACGTGCCGCTGTCCGTGCTCGACCTCTCCCCCGTTTCCGAAGGGAAGGGGGTCGGCGAGGCGCTGCGCAACACCCTCGATCTCGCCCGCAACGCCGAGCGGCTGGGCTATCACCGGTACTGGCTCGCCGAGCACCACAACATGCCCGGCATCGCCAGCTCGGCCACGGCGGTGCTGATCGGGCACGTCGCGGACGCCACCGAGAGCATCCGCGTCGGGTCCGGCGGGATCATGCTGCCGAACCACGCGCCGCTCGTGGTGGCCGAGCAGTTCGGCACGCTGGAGGCGTTCCACCCGGGCCGGATCGACCTGGGCATCGGCCGCGCGCCGGGCACCGACCAGCGCACCGCGCTCGCGCTGCGCGGGCCGGGCGGGCTGTCCGCGGAGAACTTCCCCGAGCACCTGATGGAGCTGATCAGCTACTTCGAGCCGGACGCGGCGCGCGGCGTCAACGCGGTCACCGCCGAGGGCAACAAGCCGCCGGTGTGGCTGCTCGGCTCGTCCGGCTTCAGCGCGCAGCTGGCCGGACGGCTCGGGCTGCCGTTCTCCTTCGCGCACCATTTCGCGGCGGAGAACACGCTGCCGGCGGTGCGCCTGTACCGCGAGAACTTCCAGCCGTCCGAGGTGCTTTCCGAGCCGTATGTGATGCTGGGCGTGCAGGTGATCGCCGCCGAAACCGACGAGCGCGCGGAGTACCTGGCCGGGCCGAGCGGGCTGACCTTCCTGAGCCTGCGCCGCGGTCGCCCCATCGCGTTGCCGACGCCGGAGGACGCCGCCGAGTACCCGTACACCGAAATGGACCGCGCGTTCCTCGCCGAGCGGTTCGGGTCGAGCATCGTCGGCGGGCCGGAGAGTGTCCGCAAGGGACTGGACCAGCTGCTGGCCGACACCGACGCGAACGAGCTGATGATCACCACGATGGTGCACGGACACGAGGACCGGGTGCGTTCGTACGAGATCGTCGCCGATCTGAAGCGCTGATGGAGGTCTTCGACTGGCGCGAACAGGAGGTCCGGTGGTCCCGGCAGGGTTCGGGGCCGCCGCTCGTGTTCTGTCACGGCACGCCGTGGTCGTCGAAGCTGTGGGAGCCGATCGCGGCGACGTTCGCGGCGGACTTCACCGTGTACCTGTGGGACATGCCGGGCTACGGCAGTTCCACCATGGCCGAGGGACAGGACGTCTCGCTGGCCGCGCAAGGCGAGACGTTCGCCGCGCTGCTGGACCATTGGGGGCTCGAAGAGCCGGACGTGGTGGCGCACGACTACGGCGGCGCGGTCAGCCTGCGCGCGTTTCTGTTGCACGGAGCGGCTTACCGATCGCTGGCGCTGGTGGACGTCGTCGCGCTGGCCCCGTGGGGTTCGGAATTCTTCCGTCTGGTGGCGGAGAACGCGGCCGTGTTCGCGCAACTGCCGCCGAATCTGCACGAGGCGCTGGTGCGGGAGTACATCGCCGGCGCCGCGCATCGTCCGTTGTCCGCCGAAGCGCACGAGATGCTTGTCGCACCGTGGCTCGGCGAAGCTGGGCAGGCCGCCTTTTACCGGCAGATCGCGCAGGCCGATCAGCGGTACACCGACGAAATCGAGCCGCGCTACCGCGACGTCAGCGTGCCCACGCTCGTCGTGTGGGGCACCGAGGACACCTGGATCCCGGTCGATCGCGCACACCGGCTCGCCGGGACGATCCCGGGCGCCGGACTGGAATTGGTCCGTTCGGCCGGACACCTCATCCACCTCGACGCACCCGAGGCGCTGACCGCTTCGCTGCACCGCTGGCTCGCTCGCTGAAATACCCGGAAACCGCCCCGCCGGTTTTTATTTTCCGGCACTGACAACCGCATTCCCGGCAGTTGTCACAACCGCACAAGAATTCGGCGGTTACTGCGCCGTGACCCCGGATGACGGGGCAAGTTCTTGTCTGCGGGCAAGGCCCTCGTTAGCGTACTGACCAGTAACGAAACCGCACGGTAACCCCGCCGCAGTTTCCGCACCGGACCGGTCCGCCATTCGGACCAGCATCGGAACGGGCGTTCGGCGGGCATTCCGCCGTGCCCGGAAATTGCTGGGAGGTCGGGCGATGGCGTTTCCCGGCGCCGCGGCACTGCACCAGACCGGCCGGCTTTACGCGCTGGGGCTCGACGTCGTCCGGCTGACGTTCCGCCGCCCGTTCCAGTTCCGCGAACTCGTGCAGCAGTTCTGGTTCATCGCGAGCGTGTCGATCCTGCCGACCGCGCTGGTGTCGATCCCGTTCGGCGCGGTGATCGCGCTGCACATCGGGTCGCTGACCACGCAGATCGGCGCGCAGTCGTTCACCGGCGCGGCGAGCGTGCTCGCGATCATCCAGCAGGCCAGCCCGATCGTGACCGCGCTGCTGATCGCGGGCGCGGGCGGCAGCGCGATGTGCGCCGACCTCGGTTCCCGCACCATCCGCGAGGAAATCGACGCGATGGAGGTGCTGGGGGTTTCGCCGATCCAGCGGCTGATCGTGCCGAGGGTGCTGGCCGCGATGGGCGTGGCGGTGTTCCTCAACGGCATGGTCAGCGTGGTCGGCGTGCTCGGCGGCTACTTCTTCAACGTGATCATGCAGGGCGGCACCCCGGGCGCGTACCTGGCGAGTTTCTCCGCGCTGGCGCAACTGCCGGACCTGTGGATCAGCGAGATCAAGGCGCTGCTGTTCGGGTTCGTCGCCGCGGTCGTCGCGTCGTATCGCGGACTGAACCCGCGCGGCGGGCCGAAGGGCGTCGGCGACGCGGTGAACCAGTCCGTCGTGATCACGTTCCTGCTGCTGTTCGTGCTGAACCTGGTCCTCACCACGGTCTACCTCCAGCTCGTGCCGCCGAAGGGAAGCTGATGGCCACCCCGACTCCGACGCGCGTGCTCGAGGCCATCGACCGCAGGCTGGGCTTCCTCGACACCCTCGGCGACCAGATCCTGTTCTTCCTGCGCGCGCTCGGCTGGGTGCCGCGCGCGGTGCGCCGGTACCTGCGCGAGATCGTCCGGCTGCTGGCCGAGGTGAGCTTCGGCAGCGGCGCGCTCGCGGTGATCGGCGGGACCATCGGCGTGATGGTCGGGATGACCGTCGCGACCGGGACTGTCGTTGGGCTGCAAGGGTATTCGGCACTGAACCAGGTGGGCACGTCGGCGTTCGCCGGGTTCATTTCGGCGTACTTCAATACCCGCGAGATCGCGCCTTTGGTGGCCGGGCTGGCGTTGTCGGCGACGGTCGGCTGCGGGTTCACGGCGCAACTGGGCGCGATGCGGATCTCGGAGGAGATCGACGCGCTCGAGGTGATGGGCATCCCGAGCGTGCCGTATCTGGTGACCACGCGGGTGATCGCCGGGTTCATCGCGGTGATTCCGCTGTACGCGGTGGGCCTGTTGTCGTCGTATCTCGCGTCGAGGCAGGTCACGGTGTGGGGCTTCGGGCAGTCGGCGGGCACGTACGACCATTACTTCCTGCTGTTCCTGCCGCCCGGCGACGTGCTGTGGTCGTTCGGGAAAGTGCTGATCTTCAGCGTCGTCGTGGTGCTCGCGCATTGTTATTACGGCTTCCGCGCGAGCGGCGGTCCGGCGGGCGTCGGCGTCGCGGTGGGCCGGGCGGTGCGGACGGCGATTGTCGCGATCAGCGTGCTGGACTTCTTCCTCAGCCTCGCGATCTGGGGCGCGACGACGACCGTGCAGGTGGCCGGATGAACCGGCGCTGGCACAAGACCGGAGTCCGCACCGCCGGGGTGCTGTTCCTGGCGGCGCTTTCGGCGTTCGTGCTGCTCACGGTGAAGATCTACAACAAGGACTTCACCACGACGGTCCCGGTGATGCTCCAAGCCGACCGCGTCGGCAACCAGCTGCGCGCGGGCGGGCAGGTGAAGGCGCGCGGCGTCGTGGTCGGCGAGATCCGCGGCGTGCGCGCGATCCGCGGCGGTGCGGAGATCTCGCTCGCGCTGGACCCGGAGCAGGTGCAATGGCTGCCGGTCAACGTGTCCGCGTTGCTGGTGCCCAAGACCCTGTTCGGCGAACGGTACGTCCAACTGTCCATTCCGGACACCGGCCGGAAGCGCCCGTTGCGGGCCGGAGACGTGATCTCGCAGGACCGGTCGGCGAACGCGATCGAGCTGGAGCGCGTCTTCGACAACCTGCTCCCGGTGCTGAAGGCCGTGCAGCCGCAGAAACTGGCCACCACGCTGACCGCGGTTTCCACCGCGCTGCAAGGCCGCGGCGAACAGCTGGGCCAGACGTTGGCGACCGCGTCGGACTACCTGCGGCGGTTCAACCCGAACCTTCCGCAGCTCGACCGAAACGTGCGCGACCTCGCCACCGTCACCCAGATGTACGGCGACATCGCACCCGATCTGCTCGACGCGCTCACCGATTCGTCAGTCACCCTCGGCACGATCAACGCCAAGCGCACAGACCTCGGCTCGCTGTATCAGCAGGTGACCACGTCGTCGCAGGACCTCACGACGTTCCTGCAGCAGAACCGGAACAACATCATCGCGTTGTCCGCGGACAGCCGCCGTCCGCTCGAAATCGGTGCTAAGTACTCCCCCAGCTTCCCTTGCACTCTACAGGCGCTCACCGACTTAAAACCGTCGATGGACAAGGTCCTCGGCGCCGGAACGAAGGAACCCGGGCTGCACGTCGAGGTCACCGTGTCCAAGTCGCGCGGGAAATACGTGCCGGGCAAGGACGATCCGGCGTACACCGAGAAGACCGGCCCGCGCTGCTACCCGAGCGGGGTGACGCCGACCGCGGGCACTCCGGCGACCGTGCCGTCGACCGGCGACCTCGGTATCGCGAATTCCCCGCAGGAGCAGCAGTTCCTGGGCCCGTTGCTCGCGCCCCAGCTGGGTGTTCCGACCGCTGACGTGCCGATGTGGAGCAGCGTCCTGGTCGGCCCGCTCTATCGCGGAACGGAGGTGACGGCGAAGTGAGAAACCTTGCCGCTCCCCTGGTCAAAAGCCTGATCTTCATCCTGGTCACCGTGCTCGCGACGGTCGTTCTCGCGTTGTCGATCACCGGCGGCTCGGTCGGCGGGAGCCAGCGGTACGGGGCCACTTTTGTCGACGCCACCGCGCTGAATGTCGGCGACGACGTGCGGATTTCCGGGGTGAAGGTCGGGCAGATCGAAGGCCTCGACGTCGTCGACCAGAACCGCGCGCACGTCAGCTTCTCACTGGAAGACGGCCGCACGGTGCCCGCCAACGTGACCGCGGTGATCAAGTACCGCAACATGGTCGGCCAGCGCTATCTCGCTTTGGAGCGCCCCCGCGACCCGGCCGGGGTGTTGCCGTCCGGCGGCGAAATCCCGCTGGACCGCACGACTCCGGCGCTCGACCTGACCGACCTGTTCAACGGTTTCAAACCGCTCTTCCAGGCCCTCTCACCAAAGGACGTCAACGACCTGTCCGGCGAGATCGTCCAAGTGCTGCAAGGAGAAGGCGGCACGGTGACCGAACTGCTGCAGCACACCGGATCGCTCACCAGCACGCTCGCCAGCCGCGACCAGGTCATCGGCGAGGTGATCGGCAACCTGAACTCGGTGCTGAAAACCGTGAACGGCAAGGGAGATTCGCTCGCGACGCTGGTGTCGACGCTGCGCCAGCTCGTGTCCGGGCTCGCCGAGGACCGCACGGCGATCGGCGACGCGGTGTCCGGGCTGGCCGAGCTGACGCAGTCCACCAGCGGGCTGCTCACCGAGATCCGGCCCGGGCTCAAGGACAGCATCTCCGGTCTCGACGCGCTGACCCGGAACCTGAACAAGGGGGAGGCCGACGTGGACAAGGCATTGACCACGCTGCCCAAGAAGATGGACCGCATCGGCACGCTCGGGTCGTACGGCTCGTGGATGAACTTCTATCTGTGCAAAGCCGTCCTGGAGACGTCGCCGCCGCGCGGCGTGGCGGAGACCGCGGCGAGGTGTGGCGCGTGAAGTCGTTCCGGGAGCGCAATCCGCTCGTGCTGGGGGTCGTCGGCAGCCTCGCGCTGGCCGCGGTGCTCACCGGCACGCTGAACTACAACCGCCTGCCGTTCCTCGGCGGCACCACCTACCAGGCCGAATTCAGCGAGGCCGCCGGGCTGCAGGCGGACGACGAGGTGCGGATCGCCGGGATCAAGGTCGGCGAAGTGTCCCAGGTGGACCTGGACGACGACCACGTGGTGGTCAGTTTCCGGGTCAAGAACGCCTGGATCGGCAACCGGACGTCGGCGCAGATCAAGATCAAGACGTTGCTGGGCCGCAAGTTCCTGGCTCTCGACCCGGCCGGGCGGGCGGAGCAGGACCCGGACCAGCCGATCCCGCGCGACCGCACGGTGACCCCGTACGACGTGACCGACGCGTTCAACGGCCTCGCCGACACCGCGGGCGCGATCGACACGAAGCAGCTCGCGACCAGCTTCTCCACGATCAGCGACACCTTCCGCAACTCGCCGCAGCACGTCCGCACCGCGCTGGACGGGCTGAGCGCGCTGTCGAAAACGATCTCCTCGCGCGACAACGAGATCGCGGAACTGCTGGCCAACGCGCGCAAACTGACCACCACGATCGCCAACTCCAACGACGACTTCGAGAAACTCGTCAAAGACGGCGACCTGCTGCTCACCGAACTGGACCACCGCCGCGACGCGATCCACCAGCTGCTCGTCGGCACCCAGCAGCTCGCGAAGCAGCTGTCCGGGCTCGTCGCGGACAACACGGCGCAGCTCGCACCGGCGTTGCAGCAGCTCGGCCGCGTGACCGATCTGCTGCAACGGCAGGACGAGAACCTCGCGCAAAGCCTCAAGCTCGCCGGGCCGTACTTCCGCGTGCTGACCAACACCGCCGGCAACGGCCGCTGGATCGACAGCTACCTGTGCGGCCTCCTGCCGGAGAACCGCGATCCGTGCACCCCGCCGAAGGAAGGCGCGAAATGACCACGCGCGCGTACCGTTTCGTCGTCTTCCTGCTGGTCATGGCCTTGGTGGTCTGCGGCGTCCTGTGGTGGGTGTTCTCCGGGTCCGGCCGATACCGCGTCACGGCGTACTTTTCGCGGGCAGTCGGTGTCTACAGTGGATCCGACGTCCGGGTGCTCGGGGTGAAGGTCGGCGAGGTCACCGCGGTCCTTCCGCAGGGCAGTCAGGTTCGTGTCGACTTATCGGTAGATCCGCACATCCCCGTCGCCGCCGACACCACCGCGCTGGTCATCGCGCCGAGCGTGGTCGCCGACCGCTATGTCCAGCTGGGCAAACTCGCCCGAGGCGGCCCACGTTTAGCCGACGGCGCGGTGATCGGCACTGCCCGCACGGGCACGCCAGTGGAGCTGGACCAGCTGTATTCGAGCCTGGACACGCTGAGCAAAGCGCTCGGCCCGAACGGCGCGAACTCCCACGGCGCGCTGTCCGACCTCCTCCGCACCGGCGCGGCGAACCTGGACGGCAACGGCAAGGCGTTCAACAGCTCCGTCCGCGACTTCGCCCGCCTCGCCCGCACCCTGGCGGGCAATTCGCAGGACCTGTTCAGAACCGTCGACGAACTGCAGAAGTTCACCACCATGCTCGCCACGAACGACCATCAGGTCGCCGACGTGAACCAGCAGCTGGCCAAGGTGTCGGCCACCTTGGCGGAGAACCGCGGCGAACTGTCCGACGCGTTGCGCTCGCTCGGCGGCGCGCTGGCTTCGGTCCAGGGCTTCATCCGGGACAACCGGGCCGCGATCAAGTCCAATGTAGACAAACTGGCCAAGACGACGCAGACGCTGGTCGACCAACGCGCGTCGCTGGCCGAAGCGCTGGACGTCGCGCCGCTGGCCGCGCAGAACGTGCTGAACGCGGTCGATCCGGAAACCGGACGTCTGCAAGGCCGCGCTGACCTGCTGGATTACCTGCCGTTCCCGACGACGGACGCGGCCGTGACGGGAGGTGGCCAATGAAGGCGCGAAGGCTCTTCCTTGCGCTGGCAGTGAGCACGCTGGCCGGCTGCGCCGCACCCGGCGGCTTCCGGGGCGTCTACGACCTCCCGCTGCCCGGCGGTGCGGACCTCGGCGCGCATCCGTACGAGGTCACCGTCCAATTCGCCGACGTCCTGGACCTGGTGCCGCAAGCCGCGGTGAAGGTGGACGACGTCCCGGTCGGGCGGGTCCAATCGATCCGCCTGGGCGCGGACGGCTGGACCGCCGAAACCGTCCTGGCGGTGAACGGCGACGTCCACCTGCCCGCGAACGCCGTCGCCCGGCTGCGGCAATCGTCGCTGCTGGGCGAGAAGTTCGTGGAACTGGCCGCGCCGGTCGCGTCCCCCTCCGGGCAGTTGGGCGACAAGGCGGTCATCCCGGTGTCGCGAACCAACCGGAACCCGGAGTTCGAGGAGATCTTCGGTGCACTGTCGCTGCTGCTCAACGGCGGCGGGATCGGGCAGTTGCAGACGATCAACCGCGAACTGACGAAGGCCATGGACGGCAACGAGGAGGAGATCCGCAGTTTCCTGTCCGGGGTCAACCAGCTGATGACGAACCTCGACGCGCACCGCCGCGACATCACCGCCGCGCTGGACGGTCTCAACCACCTGTCGGCGTCGCTGGCCGACCGGAACCAGCAGATCGCCGACGCCCTCACCGACCTGACCCCCGGTCTGAAGACCCTCACCGACCAGCGGCCGCAACTGGTAACGATGCTGCAATCGCTGGACCAACTGTCCACAGTGGCCACTGATGTCACGAACAAGAGCCGCGACGACCTGGCCGCCGACCTGCGCGCACTCGCTCCCATCCTGCGCCGCCTGGCCGATGCGGGGCAGAACCTGCCGAAGGCGCTGGAAATCCTGCCCTCGTTCCCCTTCACCGACCCCGTCCTGGACGCGATCAAGGGCGACTACCTGAACGTCTACGCCACGGTCACTCCGGGTGCCGGTGTCCCGCTGCCGCCGCCGGGTCAAGGCGTCCCGCCCGGCCTTCCGACACTGCCTCCCCCTTCCGGGGGTCAGTGATGCTCACCAGACGGATCCGGATCCAGGTCATCGCCTTCGTGATAGTCGCGCTGGCCGCGACCTCGTTCGTCGGCGCGAAATACGCCGGGATCGCGCGCCTTTTCGGAGCCGGGACCTACACCGTGCACCTGGAACTTTCCGAAGGCGGCGGCATCTTCACCAACGGCGAGGTCACCTACCGAGGCGTGGCAGTCGGCCGGATCGGCCAATTACGCCTGACCGAACACGGCATGGAAGCGGATCTGCTGCTGGACACCTCCGCCCCGCAGATCCCCTCGAACGCCCGCGCAATCGTCGCGAACCGCTCCGCCGTCGGCGAGCAATATGTCGACCTGCAACCGACCACCGACCGGGGTCCCTACCTGGAAGACGGCAGCGTCATCCCCCGCAGCTCCACCACCCTGCCCCTTCCCGTGCAGACCTTCTTGTCCGACGTGGACTCGCTAACGGCCTCGGTCCCGACCGAGGACCTGCGCACCGTGGTCAACGAACTGGACAACGCCCTGCAAGGCAGCGGCCCAGACCTGCAGTTGCTGATGGACACCGCGAGATCCTTCACCGATTCCGCCTCCGCCCACCTGCCCCAAACCACAAAACTCCTCGACGACGGCTCGACAGTCCTGAAAACGCAAGCCGCGTCCTCGACCGCGTGGCGCGACTTCAGCCGGAACGCCCACCTGTTCGCCTCGCAACTGGCTTCGTCGGACGGTGACCTGCGCCAGCTGATCGCGACCGCCCCGCCGGCTGCTACCCAGGTGACGGGCTTGCTGCGCGACAACAGCCCCGGCCTCCCCATCCTGATGGCCAATCTTTTGACGACAGCCGACGTCTTCAGCGCCCGTACCGACGGCCTGGAGCAACTGCTGGTGACGCTGCCGAAAACCGTAGCCGCAACGTCGTCAGCCATCACCCCCGACAGCGGACGGCTTTCACTGGCCCTGACGTTCTTCGACCCGCCGCCGTGCCGGAAAGGCTACGAGAGCACGAAGATCCGCAGCAGCGCCGAGCTTCCGGTGCTCCCGTTCAACACCTCAGCGGCCTGCACGCTGCCCGCCGGAGACCCGTCGTCGGTGCGCGGCTCCCAGCACGCACCACACCCCGGAGTCCCAGAGCCCGCCCACCCAGGCGGCCTCCCCGCGGCGGCTGCCGGACTTCCGACGTCGACTGATCTGGAGGAGATGCTGTGGCTACGCCGGGGAAACTGACGGTCTCAGCGGACGAGACTTCCTCCGTCGACGACGTTTTGCTGCCTGCCGCGGAGTCTTCGCTTGTCGCCGACTCGTCGACCGACACAACCTCCTCCGATTTGCTGCCTGACGCGGAGTCCTCACCCGTCGCCGACTCCGCGACCGACACAACTGCCTCCCCCACGACCGCAAAATCCCCTCGCAGGTGGACGTGGGCCGCCGGAATCGCCCTGACCGCAGCCGCCGCTTTCGCCGCCTGGTCAGCCTGGTCATGGCACGCCGCCGCGACCGCTCCCGCCTCGACCGCAGGCGCGACCCGCGACGAAGCCGTCACCGCCGGCCGCGCCCTGATCACCACGGTCACCACCTTCGACCCCCAACACCGCGACCAAACCCTGACCCACTGGCAATCCGCGACGACCGGCTCTCTCCAGTCGACCTTGCCCAGCAACATCCCGCCCGACGGCTCCGCCACCACAGGCCACGTCCTAGACGCCGGACTCTCCGACCTAGACGCCGAAGCCGGTACCGCGAAACTTCTGGCTTCCGTGGAAATCACCGTCACCAAGGACGGCACCGCACAGCCCATCCGCCGCACCCGCCTGGCCGCGACCATGACCCGCACAGCTTCCGGCTGGAAACTCAGCTCACTGGAGCAACTGGGGGTGGCGGGGTCATGAAGCTCTCCCTGCACCGGCGGAAGCCACGCACCGAACCCGCTGACTCCGCTGGGGCCGCAACCGACTCCGCGCAGCCGAGCGCTGTTGCGGCCGATTCCGCGCAGCCGCATGCAGCAAGTACCGACCAGCCACCAGCCGCAGCCGTCCAGCCACGCACTTCCGGTGCCGGAACTGCCAAGGCATCTTCCGAACCCGAGACCACCGCAGCAGCGCACACCGCTCCCGAGCACGCCACTGCCCCAGCCGAATCCGCCCAGCCACCCGCGAACCCCGCCCAAGCCTCAGCCACCGACCAGCGAACCACCGCGGCAGCCATTCAGCCAGCACACACCACCGCTCAGCCACCCTCTCCCGCGACCGCCACCTCCTCCCGCACCGACTCAACTCCCCACACCACAACAACCTCCGATCCCCACCAACCACCCGCCGACACCGAACCCGCCAAACCTCCCGCTCCCGGCCCCAACGCCGAGCATCCCCGCAACACCCGCCTCCTCGCTCTCCTCCTGTCCTTGACCGTCCTGTTCACCGCCGTCGGCGTCTGGTGCACCGTCGAAGCCCGTTCCACCAGCGCGTCCGCCGCCGCCTCGAACCGCGCGCTGACCGATCAGCCCGCGACCGCCGCGGCTACTTCCGCCATCAGCCTCACCCTCAACAAGATCTTCTCCTACACCTACGACAAAACCGACGTCACCGAGAACGCCGCCGCCACCCTGCTCCGCGGCCACGCCCGCGATTCCTACGAAAAACTCTTCGCCCAAGTCCGCACGATGGCCCCGAGCCAACGCCTGACTCTCACCTCCCGCGTCTCCGCCGCCTCCGTCCAGCACCTCACGAACGATCACGCACAGTTGCTCGTTTTCCTCGACCAGTCCGCCACGAGGGGGAATTCCGCCACTCCCGAGACAGCCGCCGCGCAACTGGCCGTCACCGCTGAACGCATTGACGGAAACTGGTTCGTCACCGATCTAGCTCCCCGATGAAATTCTGTTTCCTCACCGCCGAAGGAGTACCGTCATGCCCATTTCCCGGATCGCCAGAATCGGCGTGCTCGCAGCGGCCGCCGCGACCGCGGTCAGCCTCGCCTCCGCCGTTCCCGCATCAGCGACCGAAATACCCATTCCGATCTCCTACTCGGTAACGGGCAGCACGGTCGTGAAGAAGACCGGAAGCACCCTCGACCTCGGCCCCGGAAGTCTCGCCGGAAATCTCCTGGTCGACGATCAAACCGGAGCCGTCGGTCTCAACGCCAATCTGCAATTGCCGCCGGCCACCGCGCACATTTCGCTGCTCGCGGGCGGCTTCAAGATCAAGGCGAAGGTCACCGTCACCCCGACCGCACCCGCTACTGGCACCCTCGCGAACGGCACCCTCACCACGCACGAAACCGCGAACATGGAGATCAGCGACATCTGGGCGGGCCCGATCGTGCCGGTCTTCCCGGTCCCGACCGTGCCCGGCAGCTGCACGACCGTCAAGCCGATCGACCTGACCCTGACCGCGGCGAACGTCGACATCACCAAGCCGATCACGCTCACCGGGAATTACACCATCCCGGACTTCAAGAACTGCTTCATCGCCGACCTCGCGCTCGGCGCACTGGTGTCCGGACCGGACAACACCATCTCGCTGACCTTGACCTCCAAGAACTGATCAACCACCCGAAAACGGAGTGCCGGAAAATGTTTCCGGAACTCCGTTTTCGCATATACAACCTGAGCACAATTGTCATGCTCACACGAAACGCCGATACTGTTTACGCGGCCGATGACAAAAGAATCGGTCCAGTCGCCGACTCGCGGACAAGGCGCTGACCAGGGTTGTTGCCGACTGAACTCGCGGGTAACCTTGGGCTCGCGGCCGGTATTGCTCACCGAGCCGATCCCCGTTCCCGAAAACCTGGTCCGGAACGGAATCCGCGGAAACCTCCGTCCCCACTGCGCAGGATCGCCGCGAAAACTGCAGTCCGATCTAAGGAGAATGGTATGCCCCGGCTCAGCAAACTGTCCACGGGCGTGGTGACCGGCGTCGCGGTAGGCGCGATCGCGGTCCTCACCGCAGGCACGGCCTCGGCCGCCACCGCGACCTACCAGGCCGGCCCCGCGAACTACAGCTGCACGTTCCCGGCCATCCCGGCACAGAACGTGGCGATCACCGCGCAGTTCGGCGGCCCGGACACGATCCCCGTCAACGGCACCACGACGCCGTCCAATGTTTCCGGCACCGCGACCATCACCGCGCTGGTCCACGCGCTGCTCACCGCCGCGGGATACGACGGAATCCGCGGCACCGCCGACGTCCCGATCACCGTCGACAACGGTTCGCTCTCCCCGTCGGACGCCTCCGGCCTGCAGATCCCGGAGCAGATCTACCCGGCGGGCGGCGCGATCACGGTGAACATCGCCCAGACCTCGACGTCGTCGATCCCGACCTACACGGCGCCGAGCACCCCCGGCACGGTGACGTTCGGCCTCGACACGGGACTCTCCGCGCAACTCGAGTTCCACAAGGCGTCAGACGGCAGCTGGACCCCGTGGACCATGCAGTGCAGCGCCCCGTCGGGCACCAGCTTCAGCCCCTCGGGCACCATTTCCTGACCCATTCCGGCGGAGGGGCGGCCGAGTGCCGCCCCTCCGCCGTCGTATCCAGGACCGGCGCAGCCAACCAGAAGACCAGCTCCCGCCCGGCCGTGTGCCCCGGTCTGGCACCTGAGAACCGCTTCCCGTCGTGACACGGAGAAGCGCCTTCCTCAGCATGCGGGCAACGATCCGCTGGTGCGGCGAACGAGAAACCGGTTCAACGCCCGAGCTTCCCAGCGCACCGGAAACCGGCTCCGTTCAACGTCCGGCAACCGGCTCGACCCGAGACGAACAGTCGTGACCCCGTTCCAACGCACCGGAAACGCGGCCCTGCACCCTCGCCGCCTGGCGCTTCACCGACGGCAGCGGATCGACAGATCCGTGATCACCAGGTTGTACTCGTAGCCCGCCGACGCACCGGTGACCGGCCCGCACACCGGCGGTTTCGGCACCGTCGCCTGGCTGTAAGTGTTGTTGCCCCAGAGGACCATCGACCCGTCCGCCTTGACCACCAGGTTGTGGTTCCACCCCGCATCAATGGCGACAACCCCGCTCTTGGCCGCCGCGGGGACCTCGGTCTGGCCGTCGTTGTCGTGCCCCCAGGCGATCACTCCGCCGTCTTTCAGCGCGAGGCCGTGCTCATACCCGGCCGAAATCGCAGTCACCCCGGACCGCGCCGCCTCGGGAACTGTCGCCTGGCCGAAAGTGTTGCTGCCCCAGGCGAATACGGAGCCGTTCTTCAGTACGAGGCTGTAATCCCCGCCCGCCGAGATCGCGCTGACGCCGGACTGCGCGAAGTCCGGAACGTCCGACCGGTTCCCCCAGCTGACCACCCGGCCGTCCGCCAGCAACGCGAGACTGTGCACCGCACTGGTGGAAATCGCCGTGACCCCGCTGGAGACCGACGCGGGAAGCTCCGTCTGGCCGTACCAGTCGTTCCCCCACGCATACACCTTGCCGTTCTTGAGTCCAAGGCCGTGCGTCCAGCCCGCAGCGATCTGGCTGGTGCCCGACGACAGTTCCGCCGGCACTTCGCTTTCGCCGAAATTGTTGTCGCCCCAGGCGAGCACGGCACCGTTCTTGAGCGCCATCGCGAACTCTCCTCCGGCCGAAACCGCGGAGAGACCCGAGGTCAGGGCCGGTGGCATGGGCGAGGGCGCTTTTTGCGTCCCCCACTGGTAAAGCCCGCCCGCGGCGGTCAATTGCGGCACGTTCGCCGCGCCGGCCGCACTGCCTGCCTCCCGCTGCGCTCCCGCCGCATTCGGTCGCGTCGGCTGCGGCGCCCACGTCGCGGCTGCCGGACCGCTCGACGAGGTCCCTGCGCCCACTACGACGACCGCGAAGACCGCCGTCGCTGCCTTGCGCCATCTCCGGCGTCCGGCCGCCATCGCAGCTCCTTCCTCCGTGCTTCCCGCAGAGATGTTCCCAGTCCCGCGGCCTGCGCGGGGAACGCGCGAATTCTTTGTCAGTTTCCGATGAAAAACCGGCTCCAGACTAGCTCCCGGCCATAAGAAAACCCTTTTCCCGCAACGGAAAACGACCGTCCGCCACCCATGCTTGCGCACCGGCGAAACTCACCGGTAACTTCGCTCGGAACCCATTTTCCGGACCGCAGGGCGAGGAGGTACACGATGCCGAACCCACGCGGGCGCTCCGCCCGCCGCCGCCCAGCTTCCCTCGCCCTTGCCGTACTCGGCGCACTGTCGATCGGCACCGGCGCCCTCACCGGCGTCAGCTCCGCCTCGACCGAGACACCCACCCCCGCCGCACCGCCCCCGTTGTCAGCCAGCGAACAGAGTGTCAGCAAGGACATCGTCCTCGACTGCCCGTTCGCCGCCCCCGCCGGCTCGCAGCAGATCACCCTCACCGTCTCCGCGACCGTGCCCGCGACGGTGCCGGTCGGGTCCGCGCTGAAATTCCGTTCCCTGACCGCGTCTTTCACGCTTCCGCGCGCCGTCGCCGTCCAGCTGGCACCAGATGCCCCAGACGGCATCCGCGGCGGCCTGACCCTCGACCTCACCGCGCGCCAAGGCGACAAGAGCACCGCGATTCCCGCTCCGTTCACGATCGCCGCGACCCCGTTGCCGCCAGCAGGCGACGTGAAACTCACCGCGACCGCGGACCTGCCGGAACAGGCGGTTACCGTCCCCGGCAAGGTCAGCTTCGACGTCGGAGCCCCGACCATCGCGGTGAAACCGGCTGCCGACGGCGCCGCCGAGACCGCACCGGTCGCCTGCACCCTTCTTCCCGACCAGACCACCACCCTCGCGTCGATCCTCGCCACCGGAGCGCCCACGACTGTCCCGAAGAAGCCAACCGAGCCGAGCACCGCGCCGTCGCCGCCGCCTTCAGCCCGCCGCGACGCGGCTACTCCGCAGGACGACCCTCCTTTCCCGCTCATCACCCCGCTCGACTACGTCCAGGTCGCGGCGACTTCGTCCGTCTACCGGCTGGGCGCGACCGTCGCCAGCGCTCGGACCGGGGTGCTCAACGGAACCTGGACGGTCCTGCTCATCCCGCCCGACTATCTCCAGCACGACCCGAGCACGATCAGCGGAAACGTCGGCTTCCGCCCGGTCGACGCGACTTTCCTCGGCTTCGGCTTCGTTCCGGTGACCGCCACCGTCGAGTTCCTGCCCGTCGACTACCGCAACTCCAAGCTGATCGAGTTCACCGGCAAGCTCGTCCTCTCCGGCGATTTCCTGACCACGCACATCCAGGTCATGGCCCGGATGAGCAACGCCAGAATCAACGGCGTGCCGCTTGACCTCGGCCCGGACTGCGTCACCGCCAAGCCGATCTCGCTCAGCCTGTCCGGTGCGTACAGCGCCTTGAAGGGCGGCATCCTCAGCACGGACCCGAATTCGCCCGACCCCGACTACCGGGGTTTCGCCCTGCCGCCGTTCGTCCACTGCGGCACCGCCGAACCGCTCAGCCCGCTGCTCACCGGCATGGCCTCCACCACGACGAACGTCAACCAGGCCAAGGTCGTCAACGTCAACTTCGGCTCCTGCCCCGCCAAGGACTATCCGGATCACACCAAGTGCAAGCCCATCCCCAGCACACCGCCTCCTGGCTGAGACCGAACACCGCACCGGCTGCCGGAACCGTCGGGGTTCCGCCAGTCGCCGAAGACCGGGCGTCACCGGTTTCGCTCCGCTGCTTCACCCGGTGGCCGCCGACCACGACCATGAAGCCGGCGGCCCGGCCCCGGCACCCGCGCACCGGTCGCCGCTCGTCTAGCAGCATCGCGGCACGCGGCCGATCGGTCATCCGCTCGCCCGACAGGAAGCCGCCAGCACCGGAATGCGCGGCGCGCTCAGACCATGACAATCCAGCCAAGCACGACCGCCACGAAGGCAACGTCAATGAAGGGCGGAAACCTGTGCCGTCATCAATGAGGAAATTATGCGTGGCAACAACCGCGTTAGCCGCCACCGTATTGGCTGGATCCCCACCGGCCTCAGCCGCCAGCGGAACGGAGTACACACTCGGAGCGGATCAGCCGGTGCAACTGTCGTGCCTGCTAGGCCCGCTCGGGCCCGAGCCCGCCGAGATCACGGCACACTTCACGGGACCAGCTTCTGCCGGACGGGGAGACACCGTCACGTTGACGGAGTTCGGCGGAGCACTCACCCTTACCGGGTTCGTCAGCGCAATCCTCCAAGCCGCAGGAATCGACGGACTACGAGGTGCCGCGGACGGACACGCCTTCGACTTGTCGCTGTCGGCCTCCGCGGGCTCGCTGTCGCCGCCTTCTGTCACCGGGTTCACGATCCCTGAAACCGCTACCTCGGCAGGCAAGGGAAACGACCCCATCGCGCTGCCGATCGTGCCAGCTGCCTCGTCGGCCGTCTCCTACAGCGCTCCCGGGAGTCCAGGAAGCGTCTCCTTCTCGACTACCGGAAACGTCCCCGGCATCGACGACTTCACCTTTCACCTGCAAACCCACTACAAAAGTTCTGGCTGGCAAGACCTTCTGGTGCAGTGCCACCCGACAGTCGAAATACCCGACTTCTCTCCCAGCATGACGATCTTGTGAAGCCGCGAAGGGTCGTCGCAAGCCAAGCCGAACGCCCCTAGGCCGCCAACGTCAGCCCGCGCTCATCGCACACTGCTCCAGTCTCACCCGCAAACCACACAAAATTCGCCATTGAGCGGCTACGTTGGCTGCTACCAGCGATTCCGACGCTGTCCGTCCTGGTGTTCGCCGGGTTGCGTTCCCTCCCCGCCGGGCCCTCTGCTCGAGGCAAAGCGACCCCGGAAATACTGGCGAACCTGAATCACCTGCCCGACCTTGGACCGGACGAATTTTCGAGCGAAGTCGGCCGACGGCTGGCGGGCACCATATTCGCCCCGGCAAGAGGCTGCGGCCAAGACAGCCCCGAACGTGGCCGGTCGTCCGCGGCCGCGCGCAAGACCAGTTCCATTTCGAACCGCGCGGCTGGATCGCGCAGCAGCTCGCCGAAGGTTGCCTGCAATTGGCGCATGCGGTACCGCACCGTCTGCGGGTGGACTTGCAGGCGTTCGGCGATCTCGACCACGTTCCCCTGACTGTCGAGCCAAGCGCGCAGCGTTTCGAGCAGACGCTCCTGTTGCTTGTCGGTCATGTCCGCCAAAGGGGCGAAAAGCCGGGTGCGGAGGAGGTCGGTGAGCGCGCCGTCCGAGTGCACCAGCAAGGAAGCGAGATATTCCTCCGCGCGCAGCACCCGCTCACCAGGGATTCGCCCCCGATCGGCGAGAACCAGCGTCCGGCGTGCCCAGCGCAGGGAATCGGCGAGGCTCGCCAACGGAACACACGGCCCGATGGACAGTCGGCAATTCGGCAGCGCAGCCTGAAGTGTCGCCAGCCGCGCACCATTGACCGCGCCGGGCACGACGATGCACGGCTCGGCGGAGTCCAACTCCGCCAGGACGTCCGAGTCCAACGTCGCGTGCCGGCGGGCCCTGCCGTTCAGCGGCGATTGGACGGCAATCGGCGACGCCTGTTCCGGCACGGCCCATCCGGTCAGCTGCGCCAGCTCCGCGATCGCCTTCGGCGGAGCGGCCGGGACCTCCAGCAGGACGCCGAGCAACCGTCGCCGCCAAGTGTCCAATGCGCCGGCGGTGCGAGCTTTCGCCTCTAAATAGCCATCGAGCGCGACCGACGCCAATTCGTCCATGAACGCCAACATCGCGTCAGCCAGCTGCGACATCACCGCCGACGAAAGGCCGGCCCGCCGTCCGACGCGCATGATCCGGCGCCACGACACGCGCGCGCCGACCCGGTAGGCCGACTGCAGAGTGTCGAGGCTCCGCCCTTCCCGCATCTCGTTCTGCCCGAGCCGATGGTGCACCTCGTGCGACTGTTCCTTCGACGCCCGCGGGTCGGCGATCTGCGCGACGAACAACGTGATCGCATACTCGACGCCAGCACGGATCGATCTCCCGTACGGACCGTCGAGCGGCCGCGCGTAGGCGGGAATCGTCGCGCGGATTTCGTCGACGATCTCGGCGGACAGGCTCGCCAGCTCGGGCCGCAGGATCTCGGCGAGTTTGCGCGGCAGCGCAGCCGACGGCACAGCGTGATCGAGTCCCCGCTCCACCGACATCGCAGCTCCTTCGCTCCGCCCCGGTTCCCCGACCGCGCCACGGCGCCGCCGGAAGCCCCCGCATCCATTGAGGGGTGACACCCGACACATCGAAAAACCAACGCCAAACGTGTCACCACTCCCCGAAGAAACCGATTTCTTGTCACGTTCGTGACAAGTTCACGAGGTCGGAGGGGCACATCGCGACAACACACCACCAGGTGCGCTACGCGATGCCTGCAAACGGGCGAACCTGGACACCTGCCTTCAGCGGCGGCCCGCCGGGTCGCCAAAACGACCACAGAGCGTCACACGGCAAAGCCCATGGCCCTCTTGTAGCATGTACTTGATACAAGAGGGAGGGGTCCACGATGCAACTCGACTCGGCGCTCGCCGTCGCGGGCATTACCGGCCTGTTCGGGCTGATCATCCTCGTCGTGTTGTGGCCAGGCGAGAAACAAGGCGCTCGACTGCTCGCGAAATGGGGCGTGCGGAACCCGACTGCCGACCAGGTGCCGGTAGCCGTGCGCTATCTGCGCCGTCGTCGATTCTGGTATCCGTGGCTGTTCCTCGGTCTCCCCCTCATCCCGGGCGCGACGAATCTCGTCGGAGAACGGACGGCGAACTCGCTCGTGTTCGTGGTGCTGCTCGGCGGGCTCGCCGCCAAAATCCTCGCTCAGCGTCCCTCGCGGGAACCCCGCAGGGAAGCCGTGCTGGCTCCACGCGCCGTACTCGATTTCGCTCCGTTGTGGACGGTCATCGTCTCCGGGCTGGCCACTGTCGCCGCCGTCGTGCATCTCGCCGTTTTGCGGCAATGGGGCCCGCTGGCGGTGACTGTCGGCGCGGCGGCGGTGTCGTGGATCATCGTGCTCCTCGCGGTGCGGCGTCCGGCCGCCGGCGACCCGGAAGTCGACCAGGCACTGCGCGTGCGCAGCGCCCGCGTCGCTCTCGGGCTCGGCACCGGAACGGCTGCCACGCTCGGCTGGACGGTCGGCGACCTCGCCTCGTTCCTCGCGTTCGTGGCCACCGTCGCCGCGTTCCTCGCGATCGTCGGCCCGCCGCCCAAGCAGCGCGCGACAACCACGGCAGCGCGGTAGATGCCGCTGCGAGTAGTGGTCGACGCCGAAAGCGGGGTTCCGCCCTGGCGTCAGGTGCACGACCAGATCATCCGCGCGATCACGACCGGCGCCCTCGTCCGGGACGCCCGTCTGCCGCCGATCCGTCAGCTTTCAAGGGACCTCGGACTCGCCTCCGGGACCGTCGCCCGCGTGTATCGCGAGCTCGAGGCCGCCGGCTGGGTCACCACCGCACGAGCACGCGGAACCGTCGTGACCGGCCCGGCCGAACGACCGGATCCGGGCACGCTGCTTCTCAACGCGGCCGTCGAATACGCCCGGCACAGCCGGGAACTCGGGGTCGCGCCGGACGAAGCCGTCGACGCCGTGCGCGTGGCATTGGCGAGCCTGGACGCACCGTCGCAGTGAATCCGGGCGATCGTCCGGCCGGCGCGGTTTTCGCCGTTCTGTGAACCGTCTTCCGCACGGTCTCGGGCACACCTCCTTCTTGCCCGTGCGTTCCCGTGGTCCACTCACCGGACGAGGCGCGGATCCCGCCGCCTCGGCGCGGAGGTTCAGCCCTCCATCAGCACCCTCCCCACCGCGGCCAGCACGGGTTCCAGCGCGGCGACTTCCGTGCCGACGCATTCCGTGATGCCCGCACCGACGACCTCCATTCCGGAAAGCCCGTCGATTGCGTCAACCAATTCTGCGATCGTGAGCCCGCCGGGCTCCGGATAATTCACTCCGGGGAACTCGCCGGGATCAAGAATGTCCAAATCCACATGCAGATAAACGCGGTCGGCTCCGGCGGCGTTCAGCGCTCCGGCGACATCGTCGGAGCGCACGGCGAGGCCGCCGGCAATGGCTTCCTCTTCCGCGGGATCGAGCGAGCGGGCGCCGAACAGCACCGCTCGGCCGCGTTCGATCGCCGGACTCGCGGCGAACTCCTTGTCGCCCTCGCCGAGCAACGACCGCAGCACCATGCCGTGATACGCGCCCGACGGCGAGGAATCCGCTGTGTTCAAGTCCGCGTGCGCGTCGAACCACGCGACGCCAAGCGTTGCGCCGTAACGGAAACGCGCGACGCCGACCGGGACCAGCTCAACGCCGCAGTCGCCGCCGATCGTGAGCACCGGGCCTTCCGGCGCTTCGAGCGCAGCGAGCTGCAACTGCCGGTTCGTGCCCGTAAGCACGGACCGGTTGGCTATCCCGGCGACGACGTCGGACGCCGCTGCGTCCTGGCGTACGTGGTGCACCGGCTTGCCGAGCACGTGCCCGGCCAGTTCGGAAAGTGCGCGGCAGCCCTCGATCAGCCCCTTCGCCCCGGGGCTGATCGCGCCCTGCCATTGCGGCACCGCGTTGATCAGCATGCTTCGACGCTAGCGCGAACACCCCGGAAAAAGCGAGCCGTAAATGGTGCGAGGGGTCCCCTCGCTCCGTTTGGAGCGAAGGGACCCCTCGCACAGGAAAAAGTGGCGCGGGAGCCGGTTATTCGAGCACGATGAGAAGGTCTCCGCCCTCGACCTGCTGAACGGAGGTGATTGCCAGCCGACCGACTTTGCCCGCCGCCGAAGCGGTGATCGACGCTTCCATCTTCATGGCTTCGATCGTCGCCACGGTCGCCCCTGCCGCCACCTGGTCGCCTTCGGCCACCTGCAGCGTCACCACGCCCGCGAACGGCGCGGCGATCTGCTTCGGGTTGCCCTTCTCGGCTTTTTCGGTGGCCGGGATGTCCGAGGCGATCGACCGGTCCCGGATCTGGATCGGCCGGAGCTGGCCGTTGAGCGTGGACATGACGGTCCGCATGCCGCGCTCGTCGGCCTCGCCGATGGCTTCCAGCTCGATGAGCAGCCGGACGCCGGGCTCGAGGTCCACCGAGTACTCCTCACCCGGGCGCAGACCGTAGAAGAAGTCCTTGCTCGGGAGCACACTGGTGTCGCCGTAGGCGTCGCGGTGCGCGAGGAATTCCTTGGTGGGACCGGGGAACAGCAGCCGGTTCAGCGCGCCGCGGCGGTTGTCGGCGAGTTCCTTGTGGTCCTCTTCGGACAGTTCGGCGACCGGTTTGGCCGCCGAACGGCCTTCGAGCGCCTTGGTGCGGAACGGTTCCGGCCAGCCGCCGGGCGGGTCGCCCAGTTCGCCGCGCAGGAAGCCGATCACCGAGTCCGGGATGTCGAACTTGTTCGGCTCCGCCTCGAAGTCCGCCGGGGAAACGCCGGCGCCGACGAGGTGCAGCGCGAGGTCGCCGACCACCTTGGACGAAGGCGTGACCTTCACGAGGTGGCCGAGGATCTTGTCCGCCGCGGCGTACATGGCTTCGATGTCCTCGAACCGGTCGCCGAGGCCCAGCGCGATCGCCTGCGTGCGCAGGTTGGAGAGCTGGCCGCCGGGGATCTCGTGGTCGTAGACGCGCCCGGTGGGCGACGCGAGACCAGCCTCGAACGGGGCGTAGATCTTGCGGACGCTCTCCCAGTACGGCTCCAGATCGCCGATCGCGTGCAGGTCGAGGCCGGTGCTGCGATCGGAGTGGTCGGTGGCCGCGACGATCGAGCCGAGCGACGGCTGCGACGTGGTGCCCGCCATCGACGACACGGCGCCGTCCACCGCGTCGGCGCCCGCCTGGATGGCGGCCAGGTAGGTGGCGAGCTGACCGCCGGCGGTGTCGTGCGTGTGGATGTGCACCGGAAGGTCGAATTCCTTGCGCAGCGCGGTCACCAGCCGAGCCGCGGCGGGCGCACGGAGCAGACCGGCCATGTCCTTGATGGCCAGCACGTGCGCCCCGGCTCCGACGATCTGCTCGGCGAGCTTGAGGTAGTAGTCGAGCGTGTAGAGCTTTTCGTTCGGGTCCGACAGATCGGAGGTGTAGCAGAGCGCGACCTCGGCGACCGCGGTGCCGGTGGCGCGAACGGCTTCGATGGCCGGCCGCATCTGCTCGACGTCGTTGAGCGCGTCGAAGATGCGGAAGATGTCGATGCCGGTCGCGGTGGCCTCCTCGACGAAGGCCGTGGTGACCTCGGTCGGGTAAGGCGTGTAGCCGACGGTGTTGCGACCGCGCAGAAGCATCTGCAGGCAGATGTTCGGCACGGCTTTGCGCAGCTGCTCCAGGCGTTCCCACGGGTCCTCGGCGAGGAATCGCAGCGCGACGTCGTAGGTCGCGCCGCCCCAGCACTCCAGGGACAGCAGCTGCGGCACCGTCGCGGCGACGACCGGGGCGACGGCGAGCAGATCCTTCGTCCGGACGCGCGTCGCGAGCAGCGACTGGTGCGCGTCGCGGAAGGTGGTGTCGGTGACGCCGAGCTGCGGAGTTTCCCGCAGCCAGCGCGCGAATCCCTCCGGGCCGAGTTGGGTCAGCTTCTGCTTGGAGCCGTCCGGCGGGACGAGATCCGCGGGCAGCTTCGGCAGCTTCGTCGCGGCCTCGGGAGTGCGCGGACGCTCGCCGTGCGGACGGTTCACCGTCTGGTCGGCGAGGTAGGTCAGCAGGCGCGTGCCGCGGTCGGCGGAGTGCCGTGCGGTCAGCAGGTGCGGCCGTTCCTCGATGAACGACGTGGTGACGTTGCCCTCGCGGAAGTCCGGGTCGTCCAGCACCGCCTGGAGGAACGGGATGTTCGTCGCCACGCCGCGGATCCGGAACTCGGCGACCGCGCGGCGGGCGCGGCCGACCGCGGTGCGGAAATCGCGGCCGCGGCAGGTGAGTTTCACCAGCAGCGAGTCGAAGTGGGCGCTGATCTCGGTGCCGGAGAACGCGGTTCCGCCGTCGAGCCGGATGCCCGAGCCGCCCGGCGAGCGGTAGGCGCTGATCATGCCGATGTCCGGCCGGAAACCGTTGGCCGGGTCCTCGGTCGTGATGCGGCACTGGAGCGCGGCGCCGCGCAGGTAGATCTTGTCCTGCGACAGGCCGAGGTCGGCGAGGGTCTCCCCGGAGGCGATCCGCAGCTGGGACTGCACGAGGTCGACGTCGGTGACCTCTTCGGTGACCGTGTGCTCGACCTGGATGCGCGGGTTCATCTCGATGAACACGTGCTTGCCTTCGCGGTCCAGCAGGAATTCGACGGTGCCCGCGTTGCGGTAGCCGATCTGCCGGGCGAATTTCACGGCGTCGGCGCAGATGCGGTCGCGCAGTTCCGGGTCGAGGTTCGGGGCGGGGGCCAGCTCGACGACCTTCTGGTGGCGGCGCTGCACCGAACAGTCGCGCTCGAAGAGGTGGATCACGTTGCCCTCGCCGTCGGCGAGGATCTGGACCTCGATGTGCCGCGGCTCGACCACGGCCTTCTCCAAGAACACGGTCGGGTCGCCGAACGCGGATTCGGCCTCGCGCGCGGCGGCCTCGATCGACTCGCGCAGCTGAGCCGGGTCCTCGACGCGGCGCATGCCCCGGCCGCCGCCGCCGGCGACCGCCTTGACGAACACCGGGAAGCCGAGTTCGTCGGCTGCCGCGACCAGTTCGTCGACGTTGCTGGACGGCTCCGACGAGCCGAGCACCGGGACCCCGGCCTCGCGCGCCGCCTTGACCGCACGCGCCTTGTTGCCGGTCAGTTCGAGGATTTCGGCGCTCGGGCCGACGAAGGTGATCCCCGCTTCTTCGCAGGCCATGGCCAGGTCGGGGTTCTCCGACAGGAAGCCATAGCCCGGATAGACCGCGTCCGCGCCCGCCTTCTTCGCGGCCTTGACGATCTCCTCGACCGACAGATACGCGCGGACCGGATGGCCCGGTTCGCCGATCTCGTAGGCCTCGTCGGCCTTCAGCCGGTGCAGCGAGTTGCGGTCTTCGTGCGGAAACACGGCGACTGTGCCCGCGCCCAGTTCGTAACCTGCGCGGAACGCCCGGATCGCGATTTCGCCGCGATTGGCCACCAGCACTTTGCGGAACATGCCCGGTCCTTCCCTTTTCGGATCGGTATCGAAGGCACGTTACCCGGTTCGTCCCGCGGTGCGGGAGCCGTAGTCCAAGTGATGGACATCATGCACGCCGACCTGCATGCATGATGCTGGTCGGACCGCGGTGCCGCAACCGTCAGGGCGTTCCCGCAGGCAGTGTGCACAGCAGCCGATTCGCGGTTCCGGAGGGCGCATTCTTGACCACGTTCTGCGTTGCGTCCTGCACAATTGCTTCGCCGACCGCATTGGGCGCGGCGTCGGGATGTGCGGACCGGTAGAGGGTCACCGCGCCAGCGGCCACCGCGGCGGCCATCGCTGTGCCGGACAAAGTCCCGACGTCGGCCGTTCCGGCGATCGGCGCGGGAATGTCGACGCCCGGTGCGTACAGGTCGAGCGACGTGCCGAAGTTCGAGAACGGCGCGACCTGGTCCTGGACGTCGGTCGCGCCGACGGTGAGCGCTTCCGGCACTCGCGCGGGCGAGGTCTGACTGGCGTCGGTGCTGCCCTCCCCCGCCGGAAGCACGATCGGCATCACCGCGGCGACTCCCTTGACCGCGTTGTCGAGCTGCTCGTTCGGCACGCCGCCGATGCCCAGCACCGCGACCGCTGGTTGGTGTGCGTTCTGGGCGACCCAGTTCAGCCCGGCGATGATCGTGTCGGTCGCGCCGCCGCCTGCTTTGTCGAGCACTCGGACCGGGAAGATCTGCGCGCCCTTCGCGACGCCGTAGCTGTGTCCCGCAACGATTCCCGCGACGCGGGTGCCATGGCCGTTGGTGTCCGACGTGTCCGTGCCGGTGGTGAGGAAATCCTTGCCGGGCAGGACGCGGCCCTGCAGATCCGGGTGTTTGGCGTCGACGCCGCTGTCGATCACGTAGACGGTGACGCCGGAGCCGTCCGAGTCGTAGTGGTACTTCTGATCGAGGCCGGTTCGCTGGTCGATCCGGTCGAGCGCCCAGCTCGGCGGGTTGTCCTGCGTCCCGCTCGCCGCCAGCGCGGCCGGTTGCACCCCGGCGACCAGCAGGAATGTCAGAGTTGCCGAAAAAAGGCCACGCGCCGCTCGGTTCCGCATGCCTGCGGTCGTATCCCGGTGGCCATTCGGCGGCAACTCGACGTCACACGATGGGCTGGTCTCAGTCCAGCAGCCGCCCGCCCCGACGCACTGATAGGTAAAAGGCAAGGGGGGGGGACGATGCACGGCACCTATCTCGCCGTTAAGAGGCAAACTGCTGTCCGACCGACGCGTTTCGCCGCTCCGTGGCCAACGGTTGACCGGCTGAGAGCTTTAGCCGCTAGCCGGCCAACCGTTGGCAGACCGACAATTACTTCTCCGCCGGGACGTGCGCGCTCACCGACATCGTCGGCAAGTAGACCAGCGCGTCGAAGGCTTGCACGACGTCGACCTTCGTGAACATGTGCGCGTGCCGCACGCTCGACGGTCCGGTCAGGCCCTGCGCCCGGTCTTGCCGCAAATCGACCACGCACGGATCCGCACCGGCCAATGCCGCTTCGACACTGCCCTCGGCGGGTGGCTCCAACTCCTGCGCGTAGACCCGGAAGCCGAGCCGCTCGTTCTCGTCCGGTTCGAGGCCGGTGGTCGTGCCGGTGCCCGCAGTGAGGCCGAGGGCGAAATAGTCGTCGCCGAACTCCTCGGCGAGGTGTGTGCCTGCGGAAGGGAACGTCATGGTCGGCATAGCGGCGAACGGCACTCGCTGCAGGTGTCCGTTGTGGACCATCACCACGATCTTCTCGCCTTCGCCGTACAGCTTGCGAAGCAGCTTCACGGTTGCGGCCATGTACGTGTCGCGAGACGACCCCTGGAGCGACGGTGCCGTTCCCGACATCATGGCGCTCAACTCGCGCAGGTACGCGTCGACGCGAAGCGCGCCGACCGCGTGGTGCTCGGCGATCGCATACCGGGCTGGCTCGCTCCGTTGCCGATAAACTGGCGAAAGAGAACGAAGGTGCGCGACGAGAGTCGTCAACGCGGCCGTGGCTGCGTCCCGGTCCGCAGCGGTCATTGCCGCATAACGGCCAGGCGCGACCGCGCTGCTGACCGCCGAGTACGGCTCGGACGCGGCGATCGCGGCGTCGACCAGCGGAAGAACCTCCGGATCGACCTCCTCCACGAAGCCGCGGACAATCTTCAACGCCGGCTGCGGCGAACCGCTCGAACTGGGCAGGTCGAGTCCGGAAAACCGGACGCCGCCGTGGCTGCGCATCCACGTCAGCATCTCGTGCACCTCGGCCGACTCGCCGAGGGAAAAGGTGAATCCTTCTCGCCCGACCTCAGCGACCGTGCCGGGGCCGCCGTCGAGCCACTGCTGCACCAGGTCGCCCTCGGCGAAGCCTGATTCGAAGCCGAGCACCGTGAACCCGTGGTCCTCGACGAGGCGGCGGAGCAACCGGTCGCGGAGTTCGCCGAACTCGCGGATGTGGTGGTTGTTCTCGCCGATCGCGACGATGCGCGCGTCGCCGATCAAGCTGGTGATCGAGGCGACGTCGCCGTCCAGCGGCGAACGGGTGCTCAGCGGTGTCATACTGAGGACACTAATGCAACAGGGGTAGCGATTGGCCACTGAGGTACCCGGGACCAGCAGGCCGGGCGGGCGCACGGAACGCACGCGCGTCGCCGTTTTGCGGGCGACGCTCGATCTGCTGGCGGAGGTCGGTTTCCCGGATCTGACGGTCGAGGCTGTCGCCGAACGGTCGGGCGTGCACAAGACCACGGTTTACCGGCGATGGGAGTCGCGCGAAGGACTGGTCGCGGCCGCACTGCGGTTCGGCACCGGCGAACCGTGGAGCCCGGCGGACACCGGTTCGCTTGTCGCCGATTTGCGGCGAATGGCGTTGGACGTGGTGCACATATTGACCACCCCCGGGCAACGCGAGCTGCCGACCGCCGCGGTGCTGGCGGCCTTCCACTCGGAACGGGCGGCCGAGGCGTTGCGGGACTTCTATCAGGATCGGCATGCCCGGGCCGCGGTGATCGTGGAGCGGGCGGTGGCGCGTGGGGAGGTGCCAGCCGACACGGACCCAGACGAGGTGACGCGGACGGTGTGCGGGCCGGTGTTCTACCGGTTGTTCGTGTCGCGGGAACCGGTGTCGGAGGAGACGGCTGAGATCGCGGCGGAGGCTGGGGCCGCGGCTGCCCGGGCGGGGGTGTTGTGCAGGCGGTTGCCGGGCGATGGCGACCGGGGTTGATTCCGAGGTGTGGGCTTTGTTGCCGGAAAACGGCGACGGGTGGAGGGCGCCGCTGGATTGGGTGGTTTGGCCGCGGAACGGCGAAAGCATAGTGCGGCTGAGCTATGGGCTGGCTCGATGCTCTCGGCGAAGCTGGGACGACGCAGGCGAAGCCGGGCGGCGGGAAGAGAGGCACGGTCGGTGATTCGGTTCTGCTTTCGCCGCTGAACGGCGAAAGCAGGGTACGGCCGTTCGACGGTCCCGGCGAAGCGGGGCAAGCCAGGCGTCGGGCACCAGACGACGGGCGGAGAAGAGCGGTTGGCGGGTCGGCTCTGGTTTCGCCGCAAAAGGGCGAAAGCAGAGTGCGGCTCAGGGACGGGCTGGCTCAACGTTCGCAGCAAAGCGGGGACGAACCAGGCGAAGCCGGGCACCGGGCACCGGGCACCGGGCACCGGGCACCGGGCACCGGGCACCGGGCACCGGGCACCGGGCACCGGGCACCGGGCACCGGGCACCGGGCACCGGGCGATGGTCGCCAACGAGCGGCATGCGGAGCGACCCTGACGGGCGAGATGTGCAGGAAGTCGCCGTCAAAGCGGCAACGCACGATGAGAGATCGCAGCCAGGCTGAGCAGGCAATCGCCACTCAACGGCAACAGCCCGAACAGCAACAGGCCGAGCTAGCTGCCGAGCAACCCGACGCGCGTTGCCGCCAAACGGCGACAAGCGCGAACGGCAGGGAGCAGAGGCAAGCAGTCGCCACTAAACGGCAACAACCGGAGCTCGCTCAAAGAAGCACGACTACCCCAACGGCAGCCGGTACCGGACCTCCTCCAAGGTCACCGCTCCGTCGGACATCGATTCCACCTTGGTCTTTCCGTCCGCAACCCACCCGGCCCGCTCGTAGAACTTCCGGGCCCGGGTATTAGTCGAGAGCACCCACAGCGTCGCCGACTCGAACTGGGACGACAGGCCGCGTACGCACTCCTCGTGCAGGGCTCGGCCCATCCCCTGGCCCCACTCGGACGGGAGGAGGTAGATCGACGACAGTTCGCCCGTCTCAGGGGTGGCGTCGTCGTCTCGGCTGGGGCCGAAGACCGCGAAACCGGTGATCTTCTCGCCGGTGCTTGCGGTCAGGACGGTGTGGGGGCGGGAGGTGTCCGCGAGGCTCGAGGCCCAGAACTGTTCCCGTGTCTCGACCGACAGGCCGGACAGGAACTCGTCCGGCAGCAAACCCGCGTAAGCCGCTTGCCAGGAGCCGACGTGGACCGCTGCGATGCCTGCCGCGTCTTCCGGGGTCGCGGGGCGGATGACCAGGTCGGGCACCATTCCTCCAGAGGCTCGGCACGAAGGGCGATCGGGCTGGGAGCAGTTCAGCACACAATCCCGCAGGCCCGCATGCGGTTTACCGGAGTGACCACAAAGGACAGTCAGGGAACCGGACAAGGGCGGCGGGGTCAGCGGGGAGTGAGTGTGTTCGGGCAAGGGTTCCGGGACTTCAGGCATCGCCGCCCCGCCTGGGAGGCTCGTCGGGACTCCGGCCGATAGCCTCGTCGGATTGGCGGGTCAGGCTCCGCTCGTTCGTCATGCCCGTGCGCACCAGGAAATGGGACTATCGATGACCAACCCGTTGATCGCGCCGGTGAAGGACTCCACGACCGCGATGTCCGGGATTCCTTTGCTGGAGGACGCGACCGGCCTCAAGACCGCGATCGAGAGCAAGAACTGGGCGGCCGTCGCGATCGGGGCGGTGGGCACCGCGATCGACGTGCTCACCGCGGTGATGGATCCGTTCGGCGCGATCTTCGCCGCGGGGGTCGGGTGGCTCATGGAGCACGTCGGGCCGCTCAAGGAGGCGCTCGACGCGCTCACCGGCAAGGCGGACGAGATCAAGTCCCAGGCGGAGACCTGGACGAATGTCGCTAAAGAGCTCGAAAGCGTTTCGGCGGAGCTGACCGAGCTGGTCAAAAAGGACCTGCAGGACTGGAACGGCGAAGCGGCCGACACCTATCGCAAGAAGGCGGAAGACACTTCGGCGCTGATCGCCAGCGCGCAGAAGGGCAGCGAGGGCGCGGCGAGCGGGGTCAAGACCGCAGGCGAGATCGTCGCCGCCGTCCGGTCGCTGGTGCGGGACACGATCGCCGACCTCGTCGGGCACCTGATTTCGTGGGCGTTGCAGGTGCTGTTCACCGCGGGAATCGGGATGGCCTGGGTGGTTCCGCAGGTCGTCACCGCCGTCGCCAAGACCGCGTCGAGCATCGCGAAGGTCACTTCGAAGCTGGTCAAGGCGCTCAAGGCGTTGGTGCCGCTGCTGAAAAAGGCCGGCGTGCTGTTCGAGGACGCTGGCAAAGCGTTGAAGGGCCTCAAGAGCGGCAAGGCAGCGCCGACGCACACTCCCAAGGACATCAAAACCGGGAACAGGTCTCACCCTGGCGGAGACGAGGGCACGCATACTTCCAGCGCCGGAGGAGACAGCGGGCACCACGGCGGCAGCCACTCGAGCGGCAGCCACGAAAGCGGCGGCGAGCACGGCGGCAGCGGAGGGGCGGGCGGGCACACGTCGGCTTCCAGCAGTTCCTCCTCAGGCGGGGCCAGGGGGAACAGCGACGCCTCGCGGTCGCTCGACAAGCAGGGCGAGAATTCGCGCAGCCTCGACAACATCTGCACCACCGGCGACCCGATCGACGTCGCGAGCGGCCAGATGGTGATGGCCGAGACCGACGCGACCTTCCTCAGCGCGCTGCCGATGGTCTTCGAGCGCACGCACTTCTCGTCGTTCCGTGCGGGCGGCTGGCTCGGCCCCGCCTGGGTGTCCACTTTGGACGAGCGGATCGAGGTGCACGAGGACCAGGTGTGGTTCGCCGGCGCGGACGGGATCGTCCAGGTGTTCCCCCGGCCGCGCGGAGACCAGTGGGTCGCCGCCGAGCACGGGCCCGCGCGGTATCTCGCCGAGGAGCCCGGCGGCGGGTTCGTCCTCGAGGACCGCGAAAGCGAGCGGGTCCTGACCTTCGAGCGCGGCAACGGCCCGGTCCGGCCGATCCGCTCGATCAGCGGCCGCGGCAAGGAGCACATCTACTTCCAGCGCGACCAGCACGGCACGCCGGTCGCGATGCGGCACAGCGGCGGCCACCTGATCCAGATCGCCACCGAAGGCGGGCTCGTGACCGGGCTGTCCACCGTCACCAAGGACGGGGACGAGGTGCCGCTGGTCCGCTACGGCTACACCGCGGGCA
Organism: Amycolatopsis sp. La24; assembly: GCF_029087445.1. NCBI lineage: Bacteria > Bacillati > Actinomycetota > Actinomycetes > Pseudonocardiales > Pseudonocardiaceae > Amycolatopsis > Amycolatopsis sp. La24. Next base: position 30,709 of record NZ_JARACH010000043.1, on the reverse strand, counting down.
ACCTCACCGAGATCACGAACGAATCCGGTCTCCCGTTCCGCTACGCCTACGACAACCTCGGGCGGATCGTCGAGTGGACCGACCGCAACGGCGAGTGGTACCGCTTCCACTACGACCGCGACGGCCGCGTCGTGCGCACCGAAGGCTCCGGCGACTGCCTCACCGTCACCATGCACTACGACCTGGCCGCCCGGATCACCCACGTCGTCGACTCGCTCGGCCGCCGCAGTGCCTATCACCTCAACGAAACCGGCCGGGTCGTGCGCGAGGTGGACCCGACGGGCGCGGCGCGCGCCTACGAATGGGACGCGCTGGACCGCCTGGTCGGCGAAACCGACGAAATGGGCAGGCAGCGGACCTACCGCTACGACGAAATGAACAACCTGGTCGCCCTCCAGCGGCCGGACGGCACGGAATTGACCATCGAGCGCAACGACTTCGGCCAGGCCGTCCGCATGGCCGAGGCACCCGGCGTCGAAACCCGCTGGGAGTACGACGAACGCGGCAACGTGACCCTCGTCGTCGAACCGGGCGGCGCGACCACCAGCTACACCTACGATGAGTGGGGGCACGTCGCGTCGGTCACCGATCCGAACGGCTCGACGCTGACCGTGGTGTCCGACGACGCGGGCAACCCGATCACCGTCACCGACGCCCGCGGCGCGACGACCGCCTACGCCTACGACTGTTTCGGCAGGCTCTCCGCGATCGTCGATCCGAACGGCGCGGCCGAGGAATTCGGTTACACCGTCAGCGGCGCGCTCGCCTGGCACCGCCTGCCGGACGGCTCGACGGAGGAATGGTTCTACGACGGAGAAGGCAACAACCGCCTGCACTCCGACGCCTCCTCGGCGATCGCCCAGCAGGAAGTGACCCACTTCGACCTGGTCTCGGCCGAGATCCGGCCGGACGGCACCCGGCTCGAATACTCCTACGACACCGAACTGCGGCTCACCGCGGTGACCAACGAACAGGGCCAGGTCTGGCGCTACGAATACGACCTGGCGGGCAACCTCTCCCGCGAGACCGATTTCGGCGGGGCCAGTTCGTCCTACGGCTACAACGCCGCCGGCGAGCTGACCGAGATCCGCAACCAGGAAGGCGAGGTCGTCACCCTGCGCCGCGACGTACGCGGCAACATCGTCGAGGAAACCGTCGAAGGACCGTCCGGGACGCTGCGCACTCGCTTCGAATACGACGTCCTCGGCGAGCTCGTCGCCCTCGACGACGGGACGACCCGCATCGAGTACACCCGGGACGCGGCGAGCCGGATCGTCGGGGAAACGGTCAACGGGCGCGCCGTCCGCTCCGAACTCGATCCCGCGGGCAACCAGGTCCGGCGGCAGACGCCGTCCGGGGCGGAAAGCGTCTGGGAATACCGCGAAGCCGGGCTCCCGGCCGCGGTGCGCGCCGCCGGCCGGACCACCCGGTTCGAGTACGACCGGGCAGGCCGCGAAACCCTCCGCGCGTTCGGGCAGGACGCGGCGATCGTCCGCTCCTGGACCCCGGCCGGACGGCTCGCCCGGCAGGCGGTCCGGTCCGCGACCGGCGAATTCGGCCAGGACCGGCAGTACCACTACCGGCCCGACGGCCTTCCCGACCGGATCGACGACGGGACGGCCGGGTCGCGCTGGCTCGCGATGGACGTCCGCGGCCGGGTGATCTCGGTGCGTGCCCAGGGCTGGAACGAGCAGTACGCCTACGACCCGACCGGACGGCTCGTCGACGCCGACTGGCCCGCGCCCGAGGACGAGGACCGCCGCGGCAGGCGGGCCGGGCCGGCTTCGGTGATCACCGAGGCGGGCGGCGTCCGCTACACCTACGACCAGTCCGGCCGGATGCGCACCCGGCGGCACGAGGACGGCCGGACCTGGACCTACACCTGGGGCCCGCTGAACCGGCTCGTCGCGGTCGAGGTCCCGGACGCCACGACCTGGCGCTACACCTACGACCCGCTGGGCCGCCGCATCCGCAAGGAACACTTCGCCGCCGACGGGACGACGCTGCTCGAACGCGTCGATTTCGCGTGGGACGGCGAAACGCTGGCCGAGGCGACCAGTTCCGGCCCCGGCGCCGCCGAAACCACGGTGTGGGACTACGAACCGGGCAGCTTCGTGCCGCTGCTGCAGCGGCGGCGCACCGGTTCCGCGGACCAGAAACGCGTCGACGAGCAGTTCTTCGCCATCGTGGCCGAACCCTCGGGCACGCCGACCGAACTGCTCGACGACCGCGGCGAGATCGCGTGGCAGTCCCGCAGCAGCCTGTTCGGCGTCGTCGTCGCCGAGTCCGGCGGCACCGGGATCCCGCTCCGGTTCCAGGGCCAGTATTTCGACGAGGAAACCGGGCTGCACTACAACTTCCACCGGTACTACGACCCGGTGCTCGCCCGGTACCTCAGCCCCGACCCGCTCGGGCTCGGCGGCGGACTCGACCCGCACGCCTACGTCAGCAACCCGCACGTCTCGGTCGACCCGCTCGGCCTCGTCGGGGGATCCTGCAACACCCCGCGCGGGTCCGGCGGCTCCGGCGGCGGTTCCCAGCGCGGCCGGGGCCGCACCCGCTCGCCCAGCCCCGGCCCGAACGGGGAGCGCCGCGTGCGCTCGCCCGGCGGCCGGGTCTACCAGGAGGGACCGCCCACCCTCGCGGCCGGCGCGCGCAGGCGCGAGCACTACGGCTACAAGAACCTGTCGCACAAGCATTCCAAGATGCGGCCGCTGTTCGAGCGGAACGCCGTTTCGCCGCCGCCGAAGTTCCGCAGGCGCGGCGACGACACCAAGTGGTACATGGACCCGAACCGGCGCTACCAGACGCACGACTACCTCGGCAACCCCACCGGCATCGTCCGCGGCCACAGCAATGTCGTGATGGGCCACAACCCGTCGGCCGGAACCCATTTCAACCAGACCGGCCATCGGAACACGCCCGAACAGAACTTCGCGCACAACTCCGACGTGCGGATCTTCAAGCACCTCGAACCGAAGAGCAACTCCGCCGCGAGCGGATCCCAGGAACCCCGGTTCGGCGCCCCGGACCCGCGGGACTCCAACCGGGTCTACTGGGACAAGAACCACCGCGGCTATGTCGGCAACCCGGACCACGACTGGGATCTGGTGAGTCCGCAGCCGAGCCGGTCCTCCGGCCACCGCGGGTCAGGCGGCGGGAGCTACAGCGGCGGATACAGCGGGAGTTACGGCGGCGGTTCCAGCAGTTACGGCGGTGGCTCCAGCAGCCACGGCGGATACAGCGGTGGCTACGGCGGCAGCGGCGGATACGGCGGCGGCAGCAGCTACGGAGGCAGCAGCAGCCGCCGGAACCACGGCTACGACTCCGACGACGACCTCTACGACGCCTGACCCGACGAGAAACCTCGAGCAAGAAGGCGTGGCCTGGGAAACCCCCGGGTCACGCCCCGCTCAGCTCTTCTCCAGGTACTCCGCCCGCTCCAGGTCGACGACGTCCGCCACCATCTGCGCCAGACCCGGCAGCGAAGCCAGCTCCGGATCGGCCGTCACGATCTCCTGAGCCTGCGCCCGCGCCTCGGTGATCACGTCCTCGTCCCGCAGCAACGACAGCAGTTTCAGCCCGGACCGCTTGCCCGACTGGGCAGCACCGAGGATGTCGCCCTCCCGGCGCAGTTCCAGGTCCAATCGGGACAGTTCGAAGCCGTCCGTGGTGGACTCGACCGCCGCCAGGCGTTCGCGGGTGGAAGTGCCGTCCAGGGTTTCCGTGACCAGCAAACACAATCCGGGCACGCTCCCCCGCCCGACCCGGCCGCGCAGCTGGTGCAGCTGGCTCACGCCGAAGCGGTCGGCGTCGAGGATGACCATCGCCGTCGCGTTGGGGACGTTCACGCCGACCTCGACCACGGTCGTCGCGACCAGCACCTCGACCTTCCCCGCGCCGAACGCCTGCATGACGGCGTCCTTCTCGTCCGTCGGCATCCGGCCGTGCAGGGCGGCGATCTTCAAGCCCCTCAACGCGCCGTTGGCGAGATCCGGCGCGACGTCCAGCACCGCGAGCGGCGGCCGCTTGTCGCTCTTGTCCGACGGCGGTTCGTCGCCGATCCGCGGGCACACGACGTACGCCTGGTGTCCCTTGCCGACTTCCTCGCTGACCCGCTGCCACACCCGGTCGAACCACGCGGGCTTCTCCGCGACCGGCACGACCGTCGTCTTGATCGGCGAGCGGCCGACCGGCATTTCGCGCAGGGCCGAGATTTCCAGGTCGCCGTAGACCGTCATGGCGACCGTGCGCGGGATCGGCGTCGCCGTCATGACCAGCACGTGCGGACTCGTCGAATCGGCACCGCGCGAGCGGAGCGCGTCCCGTTGCTCGACACCGAACCGGTGCTGCTCGTCCACGACCACGAGCCCGAGATCGGCGAACTGCACGGTGTCCTGGATCAGCGCGTGCGTGCCGACGACGATGCCCGCCTCGCCGCTTACCGTCTCCAGCAACGCTTTCTTGCGTTCCTTCGCGCCCATCGACCCGGTGAGCAAGGTGATCCGGGTGGAATTCTCGGCCGCGCCAAGCTCGCCCGCCATCCCGATGTCGCCGAGCATTTCGCGCAGCGAGCGCGCGTGCTGCGCGGCAAGTACCTCGGTGGGCGCGAGCATCGCCGCCTGCCGTCCGGAATCGACGACCTGCAGCATCGCCCGCAGCGCGACCACCGTCTTGCCGGAACCGACCTCTCCCTGCAGCAGCCGGTTCATCGGATGCTCGGTCGACAGGTCGGCCGCGATCTCGTCGCCGATCGCGCGCTGGCCCGCGGTGAGGTCGAACGGCAGCCGCTTGTCGAACGCGTCGAGCAGGCCGCCGTCGACGTGCGGGCTCGCCTTCGCCGGACGCGACACCGCGGAATGCCTGCGCTGCGCGAAAATCAGCTGCACGGCCATCGCTTCGTCCCACTTGAGCCGGTGCCGCGACGACTCCAGGTGCGCCCAGTCCTCCGGGCGGTGGATGCCGCGCAGCGCGCGCTCGAGGCCGGGCAGCCCGTGCCGCTTGCGCAGTTCCTCGGGCATCGGGTCCTCGCCGACCTCCAGCACGTCCAGCACTTGCCGCACGCATTTGGCGATCGACCAGGTCGGCATGCCTTGCGCCGCCGGGTAAACCGGGATGATCTCGGCGAGGAAGTTGTCGACCGCCTCGGCCTCGCGTTCGGCGTCGAGCAGTTCGTACTCCGGGTTGGCCAGCTGCAGCGTGTCCCGGAACGCGGTGACCTTGCCCGCGAACAGCCCGGTCTTGCCGGGGGCCAGTTCCTTCTCGCGCCACGCCTGATTGAAGAACGCGCACGCGAGCCGTCGCTTGCCGTCGGTGATCACCATGTCGAGGATGGTGCCGTTGCGGGATTTCATCCGGCGCTTGCTGATCTTCTCGATCCGCGCCAGCACGGTCGCGTGCTCGCCGAGCTCCAGCCCGGCGATGTCGGTCAGCTCGCCGCGTTCGGCGTAGCGGCGCGGATAGTGGCGCAGCAGATCGGAAACCGTCTCGATGTCGAGCGCACTCGAGAGCGCCTTCGCCGTTTTCGCGCCCAGCAGCAGCGGGAGCTTGTCGCGAAGCCCGGCCATGATTATTCGACCCCCATCAGCAGCACAGCATCGTTTTGCCCGCCGGCGTAACTCGTCAACTCCACCTCGGGGTGCTCCAGCCGCAGTTGTTCGGCGAGCTCGGCGGCCACCCTCGGCGGAGCGTCCGCCCCGCTCAGGACGGTGACCAGCTCGCCGCCGAGCGCCAGCATCCGGTTCAGCACGCTGACCGCCGCCGCGACGAGATTCGTCGCCGACGCCGGGGCGGGCTCGATCAGCACCACCTCGTCGTCGACCAGGCCGATCACGTCGCCGGACTGGGCCCGGCCCACCCAGGTTAGCGACTCCTCGTGCGCGATCCGCAGCTCGCCACGCCTGGTCGCGGCGGCCGCCTCGGCCATCGCGACGACGTCGTCGTTGACCCGGCGTCCGCTGTCGTGCACCGCGAGCGCGGCCAGCACCTGCACCGGCGACGCGCACGGGATCACCACGACGTCGCGCTCGCCCGCCATCGGATGCCCGGCGGCGGTGTCGGCGGCCGCGGTGAGGTCCGGCCCGCCCGGCAGGACGCTCAGGTGCTGTCCGGCCGCCTCGTTGAACAGCCCGATCATGTCCTCGACGCTCGGCGTCTCGCTCTCGGGCACCGCCAGCACGGCGACGCCCTCGGCGCGCAGCAGCTCGGCGAGCCCGCCGCCGCGCACCACCGCGACCACAGACCGGTCGATACCGCCACCGGGTTCGATCGGCGTCGGCGTGATCAGCGGTTCGACCCGGATCTTCCGCGGCCTGCCCAGCTGCAGCCCGGCTTCGATGGCCGCACCGATGTCCGCGCAGTGGACGTGCACCGCGTGGCTGCCCGAACCGTCTCCTGCCACGGTCACGCTGTCGCCGAACCCGCTCAGTTCCTTGCGCAACGCCGGCAGCCGGGCCTCGTCGACCTCGTCCAGCAAGTACATGACCTCCCACGCGTACGGCGCCTGCTCCGGCAGCGAAGCGACTGCCTTCAGGTCGTGCCCGGGATCCTCGGGTTCGCCGGTGATCACCCCGGCCAACGCGTCGAGCACCGCGACCAGACCCCGGCCCCCCGCGTCGACGACTCCCGCCTTGGCCAGCGCGGGCAGTTGCTTGGGCGTCTCCTCCAGCGCCGCCGCAGCCACGGTGACGACCTCGCGCGCGACCTCGGGCAACGTCCGCGTCGTGTCTCGAACGGCGGCGGCCACGGCGTGCAGGACGGTCAGCATCGTCCCGGCGACCGGCCTGCTGACCGCGCCCGTGGCGGCCTGGTCCGCGTGCCCCAGCGCGGCGGCGAGACCCGATCCGTCGAGGTCGCCGCCGGTGGCCGCCCAGTCCGCCATCCCCCGCACGACCTGGGAAAGGATCACTCCCGAATTGCCCCGCGCGTGCGCCACCGCCCCGCGCGCCAGCACCGCCAGCGCCTCGGCCGCGCCGGCCGGTTCCGCCGCGGCGAGCGCCTCGTGCGCGCCGGTCATCGTGTACAGCAGGTTGGAACCGGTGTCGGAGTCCGCGACCGGGTAGACGTTGATGCCGTCGATGGCCGCGCGCAGCCTGTCCAAGCTGCGCACAGAGGCCGCCGCCCAGCCCGACACCGCCGCCGCGTCCAGCACCCGCACCCCGTAACCTCCTAGCCGGTCCCCGCGAGGGTAACGACCCCGCGGCAAGGCCCCCGAGACCACTCGTTACTATGGTCGAGTTGCCCGGCACGTTCGGGCGCGCATTCTTTGTCCCATATCCAGAGGAGTTCGACGTGGCTGCCGTGTGCGACGTCTGTGGCAAGGGACCCGGCTTCGGCAAGTCGGTCTCGCACTCCCACCGGCGTACCAACCGCCGGTGGAACCCGAACATCCAGGTTGTGCACGCGAAGGTCGGCGTGTCCCAGCGCAAGCGCCTGAACGCCTGCACCTCGTGCATCAAGGCTGGCAAGGTCGTGCGCGGGTAGCGACAAACTCGAAGGGTGGCGAGTGCTCGTGGAGAGCACTCGCCATTTTTTGTCGCTACGTGTCTTCCGGGGGTCGAACCCCCGGGCCCCCACCAGGGGGCAAGCCCCCTGGACCCCCGCGTTGGGTCGCCTGGGAATCGAAGGGGCGAGTGCCGTAGCACCCGCCCCTTTTTCGTCACCGCAGGAAGTTCGCCAGCACCTCTCGCAGGGACTCCGGTGCGTTCAGCACCCCGTGGTCCTGCCCCGGAATCTCCTCGTACCGCCCGTGCGCGACCGCAGCGGCGACGGCCTTGGCGGACGACGTCATCCACGCCTCCCCCGCGCCGCCGGACAGCGACAGCACCGGGACGGTGATCGCCGCCAGGCGGTCCGTCGGCAGGTAGTTGCCGCGGCCGCACACGGTCAGGTCGTACGGCAGCGTGTGCGCCAGTCCGACGAACCAGCCCCACACCGGCGCGGACTTCATCGAGTCCACCACCGAGGCCGGGGTCCCGGTGCCCTCGACCAGGAACAGTTCGACCGCGCCGTCCCGATCCCCAGAAGCCAGGCAAGCGCTGACCCGGTCCACCAGGTCTTCAGCCGGCCGTGGGCGGTCGTCGCCGATGAACGGCGGTTCGTACACCGCCACCTTCGTGATCGGCAGCCCGCGCGCCGCCGCTTCCAGGGCCAGGATCGCGCCGGACGAGTGGCCGAACACCGCGGCCGAGCCGCCGACGGCCTCGATCAGCACCTCGAGGTCATCGATCTCGCGCTCGACGGCGTAGACCGGCGCGTCGCCGCTGTCGCCGCGGCCTCTCCGGTCGTAGGCGACGGCGGTGAAACCGGCGTCGGCGAGCACCGCGGCGAGCGCGGCGACGGTCGTGCGGTCGTTCACCGCGCCGCCGACCAGCAGCACCGGCGAACCCGTGCCGTAGGTGTCGAAGGCGATCGGGGTGCCGTCGGCGGACGTGACGGTGGCGGTCATGGCGTTCCTCCAGGGTTTCAGTCGCTGCTTACCCTGGTGGTCGGCGCCGATCGCCGGAACTGGACACGCCGCGTCAGGGAAGTTTCCAGTCGAGCGGTTCCGCGCCCTGCTGGACCAGCAGCTGGTTCGCCCGGCTGAACGGCCGCGACCCGAAAAAGCCGTTGCGCGCCGAAAGCGGGCTCGGGTGCGCCGATTCGATGCACGGCACCTCGCCGAGCATCGGCCGCAGGTTCCGCGCGTTGCGGCCCCACAGGATCGCCACCAGCGGTCCGCCGCGCGCGGCGAGCGCCTTGATCGCCTGCTCGGTGACCTGTTCCCAGCCCTTGCCCTGGTGCGAGTTCGACTTGTGCGGCTGCACGGTGAGCGACCGGTTCAGCAGCAGCACGCCCTGCTCCGCCCACGGGGTCAGGTCGCCGTTGGACGGCGTCGGATGGCCCAGGTCCTCGCAGTACTCCTGGTAGATGTTGATCAGGCTCTTCGGGATCGGCCGCACGTCCGGGGCCACCGAGAAGCTCAGGCCGACCGCGTGCCCCGGCGTCGGGTACGGGTCCTGGCCGACGATCAGCACGCGGACGTCGTCGAACGGCTGCTTGAACGCGCGCAGCACGTGCTCGCCCGCGGGAAGATAGGTGCGGCCCGCGGCGATCTCGGCGCGGAGGAACTCCCCCATCGCGGCGACCTGCGGGGCCACTGGTTCAAGGGCTTTCGCCCAGCCGGCTTCGACGATTTCGTCCAGCGGTCGTCCAGTCACGGCCCGCGAGCCTAGCGCCACGTGCCCGAGGTCACCGGGGCGGGTCCAGACTCCGGCGAGCGGTCCGTGAAGGACTCCTTGGGGAACCAATGCCCGATTCTCTCCCCCATTTGACCGCGTCTTGAGGTCCGTGAGGGCCACCCTGAGGGAATCTGATTCCCTCAGGGTTCCCCTCACGGACTTAGTCCAACTTGCGCAACTCCGCCCGGAACCGGGCCCCGCGCCGGACGTAGGAATCCACGACCGCGGCGATCTGGTCTTCGGAAAACGACTTGTTCGGCCGCGTTTTCGCCGGAACTCCCAGTGCGATCTCGCCGGTGCCGACGCTCGATTCGTACGACAGCACCGCGCCCGCGCCGACCATGCCGCCGTCCTCGATCACGCTTCCGTTCAGCACCACCGAACCCGACGCGATCAGGCAGCCGGTGCCGATCGTCGCGCCCTCGATGTGCACCGCGTGCCCGACCGCCGAGGACGGGCCCACGATCGTCGGATGCCGCGCGGTGCAGTGGACGACGCAGCCGTCCTGCACGTTCGAACGTTCGCCGATCTCGATGTACCCGTGGTCGCCGCGCAGCACCGTCTGCGGCCAGACCGAGGCGCGCGCGCCGATCCGGACGTCGCCGATCACGGTCGCGTCGGGATGGACGTAGGCGTCCGGGTGGATAGTCGGGACCAGGTCGCCGAGCGCGTAGATGGCCAATGCCGCCTCCGGGTCGTTCAGTGTTGTCGGTCGCGGGCCAGATCCTTGCCGTAGTACCGGCTTTCCGGCATATCGCCGTAATAACCGAAAGCCGGGACCTCGACGTAGCCCGACGAACGGTAGAGGGCGATCGCCTCCGGCTGTTCGGTGCCCGTCTCCAGCACGACGCGGCGGCGTCCGGCGGCGACCGCGGTGCGTTCCAGTTCGGCGAGCATCGCGCGGGCGAACCCGCGGCCCCGCGCGGATTCGACCACGTACATCCGTTTCAGCTCGACGTCGCCGGGCCGGAACGTCGGCTCGGGACCGTCGTGCGCGCGCCACGCGCCGGACGCCACCGGCACGTCGTCCAGGTACCCGACCAGGAACAGGCCCCGCGGCGGCGCGAACTCCGCGGGGTCCATCGGGGTCTCGTCCTCGGAGCCGTAGCGGCGCACGTACTCCAGTTGCACCTCGGCCATCAGCTTGGCGGCGTCGGGGTGGTCGAAGGCGACGGCACGGATGTCCACGGCGCCAGCCTAATGAAGGATCACTGCTGCCAGTGCTCCCAGCCGCCCTGCTGGTCGTACTCGCGCCCGTCCACGGTGACGCCGGATCCGGGCATGGTGACCACGCCGATCTTGCGCCAGCCCTCGGGCAGGTCGTCGAACGGCGGGAACGTCGCGACCAGCGCGTGGTCCTCGCCGCCGGTCAGCACCCACTGCATCGGGTCCGCGCCGAGCGCGCTGCCGACCTCCTTCAGCCGCGTCGGCACCTCGAGCAACGCGGTCTGCACGTCGAGCCCGACCTCGGAAGCCGCGGCCAGGTGCGCGAGGTCGGCGAGGAGCCCGTCGGACACGTCCATCATCGCCGTCGCACCGGCGTGCGCGGCCTGCGGACCGGCCGAATACGGCGGTTCCGGGCAGCGCTGCGCGTTCACCACCCCGACCGGCGACCGGAATCCGCGGCGCAGCACCGCGAGCCCGGCCGCGGCCCAGCCGAGCCGTCCGCACACCGCGAGCACGTCGCCGGGGCGCGCGCCGGAGCGGGTCACCGGTTCGCGGTCTTCGAGGTCGCCCAATGCGGTGACGCTGATCACGAGCTGGTCCGCGCTCACGAGATCGCCGCCGGACACCCCGATCCCGGCCGCGTTCGCCTCGGCCCACATGCCGTCCATGATCTCGGTCACGACCTGCGCCGGGGTGTCGGCCGGGCACGCGATCCCGACGACCACCGACGTCGGTTTCGCGCCCATCGCCGCGACGTCGGACAGATTCACCGCGACCGCCTTGCGCCCGACCTGCTCCGGGCTCGACCAGTCGAGCCGGAAGTGCACGCCGTGGACCAGCACGTCGGTCGTGACGACCACGCGGCCGTCCGGCGCGGCGAGAACCGCCGCGTCGTCGCCCGGGCCCAGCAGTGTCGACGGCGGCTGCGCGCGTCCTTCGGTGACCCGCCGGATCAGGCCGAACTCGCCTGTCGCGGCCACCGAGTGCTCGTCCGGTGACACCGGTCACCTCCTGTTTCCCTCGCCTGTGTCGGATCGGCCACCGACAATCGGATCCCCTAGGTTTTTCCCAGGGCTGGCGCTACGTTTCCTACACCGTTCCTACCTCGACTAGACCGCCACCGACGAAAGGGCACGCCGTGGTCCACGCATACATCCTCATCCAGACCGAGGTCGGCAAGGCGGCCGCGGTGGCTGCGGAGATCGCCGGGGTCCCGGGCGTGACCAGCTCCGAGGACGTCACCGGCCCGTACGACGTGATCGTGCGCGCGGCCGCGGACACCGTGGACCAGCTCGGCCAGCTCGTCGTCGCCCGCGTGCAGAACGTGCAGGGGATCACGCGCACGCTGACCTGCCCGGTCGTGCATCTCTGAGCCGTGGTCCACTGAGGCGGTGGCAGACACCGACACCGGGGCTCCTCCGAAGGTCGTCCTCGTCACCGCGTCGTTGCTCGTGGCCGCGCTGGCGGTCGCGGTCGCGGTCGTCGCGCTGACGAAGAGCTCTTCGGGACAGCCCGATCCGAACCAGCCGCTCGCGCTCGTGTCCGTTCCCGCGCCGCAGGCCGGGTCGCCGGACTGCGCGAAGCTGATCGCCGGGGTCCCGGCCACGCTCACGTCGAACGGCAAGGAACTGTCGCCGCGCACGCTCGCCGAGCCCGCGCCGAAGGCCACCGTCGCGTGGGGCGAACCGGATCCGGTCGTGCTGCGCTGCGGCCTCGAACGCCCGCCGGAGCTCACCCAGACCGCGCAGCTGCGCGTGGTCAACAAGGTGCAGTGGCTGCAGATCGAGCAGGGCGGTTCGGCCACCTGGTACGCGGTCGACCGGCCGGTCTACGTCGCGCTGACCGTCCCGGAGAGCGCCGGGACGGGACCGCTGCAGGCCATTTCGGACGCTATCTCGGCCAAGCTGCCGGTCAAGCCTCTGAAGTTCTAGCCGCGATCGTCTCCAGCGACTCGCCGGTGGTCCGTGGGCCGAGCACCGCCACGTCGACCATCAACAGCACCATCGCACCCGCGACCACCGCGAACATCGTCGTCGCACCCGCCGAATGCAGAACCGGCAACAGCACGAACGGCATCGCCGCCGTCGCCAGCCGGGACAACGCGTAGGCCGAGCCGGCGGCGGTGCCGCGCAGCGACGTCGGGAACAGTTCGCCCTGGTAGGTGTGGAAGGCGTTCGAGAAGACGTTGCTGACGGCAGTGTAGCAGAAGCCGAACACCGCGATCAGGACGCCGGACGTCGCGTAGCCGAAGGCCAGCCCGAACACCGCCATCGCCGCCGCGCTCGCGACGATCAGCCACTTGCGTTCCAGCCGTTCGATGATCGGGATGGACAGCGCCGACCCGATCGGGTAGCCGAGGAAGGTGAGCGCGCTGAACGTCAGCGACGTGACGAGGCCGAAACCCTTGGCGGCCAGCACAATCGGCACCAGCGAACCGAAGCCGTAGTAGCCGAACGATTGCAGCAGCTGGAAGACGTACAGCATCGCCGTGCGACGGAACCACGGCGGACGCAGCAATGCCGACGCGCGCACGGGTTCGGGCGCGGGCGGTTCCGGCTCCGGTTCGGGCAACGGCTGCGGCGCGCTCGCTTCGAGCTTGCGCACGACCTCGTCCGCTTCGCCGATTCTTCCTTGTGCCGCAAGCCAACGCGGTGACTCCGGCAGCGTGAACCGCAGCGCCCACACGACCGCCGCGCCCAGCGCACCGATCACGAACAGCCAGCGCCAGCCGTCGATGCCGAGCGGCGCGTGCCCGACCAGCGCACGGGCGAGGAATCCGGCAGCGGGGACGCCGCAGAAGCCGATGGTGTAAGCCCAGGCTGTCGCCCGGCCGCGGGCGCGCGCGGGCAGCAGGTCGGCGAGATAGGCGTCAGCGACCGGCAGTTCCGCGCCGATGCCGATCCCGGCGATGAACCGGCAGATCACCAGCATCCACACGTCCGTGCTGAACGCGCCGAGCAGCGTGAACACCGAGTACAGGCCCAGGGTGAGCAGGAACGCGCGGCGCCTGCCGAGCCGGTCGGCCAGCCTTCCGAGGAACACCGCGCCCACGAACGCGCCGACGAACGCCGACGCCAGGACGTACTTCAGCGTCGTCGGGGTGACGCCGAACTCCTTGGTGAGGACGGTGCTGATGGTCGCGGCGAGGAACAGGTCGTAGAGGTCGAAGAAGGTCGCGATGCCGACCACTGCGACGAAGTACCGGTGCCGCCGGGTGACCGGGAGCCGGTCGAGCCGGGATGCGATCTGCACGCGCTGTTTTCCTTACGGTGGGGACAGGCCGTTTGTTCGAGGGCCATCGTAAGGTCGCCGGCCTAGTCCGGCCGCGCGCGCCGCGGTCGCGGCGGTCAGCGCAGGCCGGTGCCCCGCGCGAGCGCGGTGTCGATCAGCGTCGACAGCAGCGTCGGGTAGTCCACCCCGGTGACCTCCCACATCTTCGGGTAGGCGGACTTCGTGGTAAACCCGGGCATCGTGTTGACCTCGTTGATCACCAGGTCGCCTTCCTCGGTCACGAAGAAGTCGACGCGGGCGAGGCCCTGGCAGTCGAGCGCGCGGAACGCCTCGACGGCCATCGCGCGCAGTCGGTCGGTGAGCGCGTCGTCCAGTTTGGCCGGGATGTCCAGTTCGGCGTCCTCGCCGAGGTACTTGGTTTCGAAGTCGTACCAGGCGTCCTCGCCCTCGGCGAGCACCCGGATCTCCGCCGGGAGCGACGCCTCGACGCGGCCGTCCGGGAATTCCAGCACGCCGCATTCGACCTCGCGCCCGCGCACCGCGGCCTCGACGAGCACCTTCGGGTCGGTGCGCCGGGCCAGTTCGATCGCGGCGTCCAGGCCGGCCCAGTCGGCGACGCGAGAGATGCCGACCGACGAACCGGCGCGCGAGGGCTTCACGAACACCGGCAGGCCAAGGCGTTCCCGGTCCGCTTCGGCCAAAGTGGACTGTCCGCGGCGCAGCGCGGCGTAGGTGCCGACCGGCAGTCCTTCCGCGGCGAGCAGCTTCTTCGCGTATTCCTTGTCCATCGCCGCCGCGCTGGCGAGCACGCCGGGGCCGACGTACGGGATGTCGGCGAGTTCGAGCAGGCCCTGGATGGTGCCGTCCTCGCCGAAGGCGCCATGCAGCACCGGGAAGACGACGTCGACGGTGCCGAGCACCTCGGTGGCCTGGCCCGGGTCGACCGTGCGCAGTTCGCGGCTGGTCGGGTCGCCGGCGAGCACGAGCGCGCGGCCGGACTCGACCGACGGCAGCTCGCGGCCCTGGATGCTGAGCTGCTTCGGGTCGCCGGTGCCGAGCACCCAGCCGCCGTGCGGCGTGACGCCGACCGGGAGCACCTCGAAGCGGTCCGGATCCAGGTTCGAGATCACACTGCCCGCGGACAGGCACGAGATGGTGTGCTCGCTGCTGCGGCCACCGAACACGACCGCGACCCGGATCTTTTCAGCGCTCATAGCCGGTCACCGTACCGGGTGAGCCTCGTCAACAGCGCGCGCCGGGGGTGTCTGCGCTGGTCGGGAGGGTCGAGCCGCTGGTCGGCGAGTCCGCGAGGCGGCCAGCGCGAACCACCCCAACCCGCGCACCGCGAGGAACGCTGTCCCGGCGAGGACGAGGACCGTGAAGTCCGGCAGCGTCTGGAACGCGACGTCCACCGGCAGCCAGCCGCCGTAGCTGAGCAGGCCGACTCCGACGAACACCGCCGCGTACAGCGCCGCTGCGGCGATGAGATGTCCGACCAGCGGCCGCACCGCTACCCGGCGGAAACCCTTGTCCCGCAAGAGTTCCGGCAGCTTTCGCGCGCGACGGATCTGTCGGCGGGTCGCCAAGACCATCGCAGCGAGGGCCAGGAGCGCGACGCCGTCGATGACGCCGTAGGTGAACAGGAAACCGTTGCCGATCTCCGGGGCCGGTGCGCCCGCGAGCATCGCGAGGGTGTGGTGGAACGGCGCGCCGTTGTCCAGCAGGACCGGGTTGCGCGAGGTCAGCACCACGAGGCCGACCTGCTGGTTTGGCAGAAAGCCCAGGTTGGCGTGGTAGCGGGTCAGGTCGCCGTCGTGCTGGACGACCGGCTGGCCGTGAAGAGTGCCGGTGCCCCAGCCGGATCCGTAGTGGTCGATGCCGTCGATCGCGTGGTCGTCGCCGGTCGGGACGGCCGCGCTGTGCATCAGGCGCAGGCTTTCGGCGGACAGCGGACGGGTGCCGCGATAGGCGCCGGTCATCTGGAAGATCAGGTAATGGCTGAGGTCCTCGGCGGTCGAGACCAGGTAGCCGTCAGGCAGCGCGCCCGGGAAATCCGGTGTTTCCATCGGCACGTTCAGGCCGAACAGCACCGACGAACCCTCGATCAGGCCCGCGCGACGGGCGTCGGCGAGGTTGGTGAAGGTGCGGTTCATGCCGAGCGGGGCGAGGACGTGCGCTTTGAGGTAGTCGGCGTAGCTCTGGCCGGAAACCTGCTCGACCAGCAGACCCAGCGTCGCGTAGTTCTTGTTGCAGTAGTGGAAAGCGGTGCCGGGGCGAGACACCGGGACGACGTCGGCGAGTGCGCGGACGCGCTGCTCCAGCGTGGTTTCCGGTTCGTAGAGGTCGACGGTGCCCGCTTCGGTCGGCAGCCCGCTGGTCTGGTTCAGCAACTGCCGCACGGTGATCGGATCGTTGGATCCGGCGGTGCGGAACCACGGCAGGTACGCGGTGATCGGGGTGTCCAGGCCGACTTTGCCCGCGTCGACGAGCTGCATGACTGCCATGGCGGTGAACGATTTGCTCAGCGAGCCAAGCAGAAACGGCGACTGCGGCGTCACGTCGGGGCCGACCGCGCCGGTCGTCACCTTGCCGTCCGCGGGCACCAGCGCGTAGGACGACGGCGGACCGCCCGCCAGTTCTTCACGCAAGTGCGCTACCGCAGTGTCTGCTGGCTGCGCTGAGGCCGGTGCGGCGAACACCGCCAGCATCGCGGTCGCCATCGCTGCTACCCGGATCCGCCAAGTCATCCCGCACTCCTCCGCGCGCCGAACTGATCGGCAAAAGCCTCGCGGAGCAGCGGATCCGGCACCATGAAGCTGACCGGCGGACCGAAGGTAGGGCTGGCCCCCGTAGTCAGCGGAGAAGATCGACCAGCGTCGGCACCGCGGCCATCAACGCTTCCCGCGAGCAGCCCGCGTAACCCAGCGCGATGCCGTGCACCGTCGGCGTTCCGGCGAAATGCCGCGCCAGCCCGTCGAGCCGGATCGAATGCCGTTCCGCCGCGGCGATCAACTCGGCCTCGGTCTCGGCGCTTTCCGTCCGCACCACCAGATGCGCGCCGGCGTCGTCGCCGACGAACGGGATTCCGGCGTTCGACAGCGCGGTCACCAGCACCGTCCGGCGTTCGGCCATTTCCCGGCGCAGCTTCCGCAGGTGCCGGCCCAGATCGCCGGTCCGGGCGAGTTCGACGAGCACCCGCTGCCCCGCCGGCGACGGACGGGTTCCGGTGAGATCCCGGTACGCCAGAATGGAATCGGCCACCGAAGCGGGCGCGACGAGCCAGCCCGCGCCGAGGGTCGGGGTGAGGATTTTGCTGGTGGTGCCGAGGTGCACGACGACGTCCGGGGCGAGCGCGGCCAGCATCGGCAGCGGGGCGACGTCGAAGCGCAGCTCGCCGTCGTAGTCGTCCTCGATGACCAGCATGCCTTCCGCGCGAGCGCGTTCCACGAGCTGCACGCGGCGGGCCGCGCTCATCCGGCTGCCCATCGGGTACTGGTGCGCGGGCGAGCAATAAACGGCGCGCGCCCCGGCGGGAATCGCGTCCGGACGAAGACCTTCCTCGTCCACCGGAACGCCGACAACGGTGAGCCCGGCCTGCCGGAACGCTTGCACCGCACGCTGATAACCCGGTTCCTCGAAGGCCACGACCGCACCTCGGCGCAGCACGGCAGCGGCGAGTTCCACGACAGCCGCAGTGGTACCGCCGGTCGCGAGCACCGAACCGGCGGCCAGACCGCGGTGGCGCAGCAGGTGTTCCGACACGGTCGCGCGGTATTCCGGCAACCCGGCGCGGTGCGCGCGCGTGAGCGGCTCGGGATCGGCGGCGGCCCGCCACGCTCGCCGCCAGGCCGCGCGGTCGAGGCCGCCAGCCCACGGCGTACCCGGCGCGAGGTCCAGCAACGGGGCTTGTTCCGCCTCGGCGAGCAGCGAACCGGGCACCGTGACGGACGCGGCGGCGCGGGTCGGCGGAGTGGTCACGTAGGTGCCGGAGCCGTGTCGGCCGGCGATCCAGCCTTCCGCGTGAAGTTGCTCGTACGCAGCCGAAGTGACCGTGCGCGAGACGCCGAGCCGTTCCGCCAGCGCGCGCGTGGACGGCAGCCGGTCGCCGCCGCGGAGATGCCCGCCGGCCGCGGCTTCGCGCAAGGCGTCGGCCAACTGCACGGCCAGCGGGGTGGCCGCTTCGCGGTCGAGACTGACCGGCAGGGCGGTGTCGGCGTAGGACACGGCGGACCTCCGTTACGGCGAAGTGGACTTCTCAAGTGTAGAAGAAGTGGACATTCAACGTAGCCACTTGGCCGCCGCACACTGAACGCATGAGCAGCCTTTCGCCCACCGAACGCACCACGCTCGGCCGCAAACGCCACCGCGCCGCCAGCGAGCGCGCGGTCCTGCACGCCGTGCTCGACGAGGCGCTGATCTGCCACCTCGGCGTGGTCCGCGACGGCGTCCCGCTGGTGCTGCCCACCGGATACGGCCGCGACGGCGACATCCTGTACCTGCATGGTTCCACGGGCGCGGCCAGTCTGCGAGCCGCGACCGGGGAAACCGACGTGTGCGTGACGGTCACCCTCCTCGACGGCATCGTCTACTGCCGCTCGGTGAACAACCACTCGGTCAACTACCGCAGCGCGGTGATCCTCGGCAAGGCCCGGCTGGTGACCGACCCGGACGAGAAGATGCGCGGCCTGCACGTGCTCACCGACCACCTCTCCCCCGGTTCGTGGGAGCACGCTCGCGCGGTGAACAAGAAGGAATTCGCCGCGGTGTCGGTCATCGCGCTCGACCTCGCCGAAGCGTCGGTGAAACTCCGCGCCGAAGGACCGGACGACGAGCCCGAAGACGTCACCGCAAATGCCGCCTGGGCCGGAGTACTGCCGGTGCGCACGGTCTTCGGCGAGCCGGAACCGTCCGCCGACCTGCCACCCGGCTGGACGGTGCCCGAACACGTCACCGCACGCGTCACGAAGGCAGCGGCAACCGCACGGTGAATACCGTCCGTCCGGGGCGGCTCTCCAACGAGACCGTCCCGCCGTGCTCCACCACGAGCGAATGCACCACTGACAACCCCAGCCCGGTGCCGCCAGCGGCCCGGGTGCGGGAGTTGTCGACGCGATAGAACCGGTCGAAAATCCGCTGCTGATCCGCCGCGGAAATCCCCGGTCCGGCATCGGTGACGGTGGCGACGGCCATCCCGTCGGCCACCGTTACCGCCAGCTCGACCGGCGTTCCCTCCGCGGTGTGCACGGCGGCGTTCGCGAGCAGGTTGTCCAGGACTTGCCGCAGCCGCGCCGGATCCGCGTGCAGCAGCACCGGTTCCTCCGGGATCGAGACCGTCAGCGGATGTCCCGGCCGACCGGCCCGGAACGCGTCCGCGGCGGCCGCGGCGATCTCGGTGAGATCCATCCGTTGCGGCCGCACCGGCGGTTCGACATCGCGCGCGTCCAGCCGCGCGAGCAGCAGCAGATCGTCCACCAGCACGCTCATCCGCGCGGTCTCGGCCCGGATTTTCTCGAGGTGCGCCTCGCGTTCCTCGGGTTCGTTCGCGGCGGCGTAACGGAAAAGATCGGCATAGCCGCGGATGGACGTCAACGGCGTCCGCAGCTCATGCGAAGCGTCGGCGACGAACCGGCGCAGCCGATCGTTCGCCTCGGTGCGCGCGGCCAGCGAGGATTCGATGTGGCTCAACATCAAGTTGAACGCCGTCCGCAGCTCCTCCACCTCCGCGCCGCCACCTGTGCCGGACGCGCGCACCGGCAAATCCGCCGTGGCAGTGAGGTCATGCGAGGCAATGTCGTGCGCAGTGCCAGCCATGTCCGACAACGGACGCAATCCGCGCCGCAGCACCACCCGGCCCGCGACGACGAGGATCGCCAACGCGATGAGAAACGCGAGCACTTCGATCAACATCAGCTGCTGCACGGTGTTGTCGAGATCAGCCTGCGGCGCGGCACTCAACAGCACGGTGCCGGTCCCGTTCTGCGAGGTCTCCACCGGACAGGCCCGGACGCGGTAAGAACCCTGACCGGGCAAGGCGATCGTGCGAAACAGGTCGCCGCTGGTCGCTTCTTCGGCGACCTGCGCCAACGGCCGCACGTCGTTCGGCAACGTGCTGCCCGGCTGCGGGACGGCGTGCCCCTCCCGCACGTCGAAAACCGCGGAGTACCAGGAGTAGACGACTTCCGGATTGTCCTTCGATTCCCGCAGATGCGGCACCTGCGCGACCTGGCTGGTTTTGAGCTGCTCGTCGAGCCGCCGGTTGAGGTAGTCGTGCATCAGCTCGACGGTCAGCGCGCCGACGATCGCGAACACGACCAGCGACAACGCGCCCAGCCCGAACGCCAGCCGCGTGCCGAGCCGGGAAGCGCGCCAAGCCCGGTACCACCGGCGAGCCCAGCGCCCGACCCGGTTCACCGGCCCGCCTGTCGCACGGAATACCCGACGCCGCGCACGGTGTGGATCAGCGGTTCGGCCTCGGTGTCGAGTTTGCGCCGCAGCCTCGAGATCGCGAGTTCGACCACATTGGACCGTCCGCCGAAGTCGTACTCCCAGACGTGGTCGAGGATCTGCGCCTTGGTGAGCACCGCGGGCGAACGCCGCATCAGGTAACGCAGCAGCTCGTATTCAGTGGGCGTCAGCTCGGCGAGCTGGCCGCCGCGGCGGACTTCGTGCGTCTCCTCGTCCAGGGTGAGATCGCCCACCTGCAGCACCACCGTGCGGGTATCCGGCTTCTCGGACGTCCGCCGCAGCACCGCGCGCAGCCGCGCCATCAATTCCTCGACGGAGAACGGCTTGACGAGGTAATCGTCACCCCCGCGGGTGAGGCCGGCGATGCGGTCGGCGGTCGCGTCCTTGGCGGTCAGGAACACCACCGGCACCGCGTCGTGTTTCTCGCGCAGCTTGTCGAGCACGGTGAAGCCGTCGAAATCGGGCAGCATGAGGTCGAGCACGACGATGTCGGGAGCGAACTCCGCGGCGCGCGCGAGCGCGTCGGCGCCGCAGCCGGCCGTCACGGCCTGCCAGCCCTCGTAACGGGCGACGGTCGCGACCAGGTCGGCGATGTGCGGCTCGTCGTCCACGACGAGCAGCCGCACCGGGTTCGGGTTCTCCACCCCGCCATCCTCCGCGACGTCCGCGCGGGCGCGCGAGCCGAACCCCCGGCTGACAGCGACTCGACAGGAAACCTGTCGCGCGCATCGGGCATTCCGGGCAGACTCCGGACCGGCAGCAACCCTGGCACAAGGAGCCCGATGACCTCGTACGTGGACAACATCACCGTCGACTGCGCCGACCCGTGGGCTCTGGCCCAGTTCTGGACCAAGGTGACCGGCCGCCCGGTCGGCGAGGACGGCCGGCAGGGCGATCCGGAGATCGGCATCACGCTCGATTCCGGCGTCACCCTCCTGTTCATCGCCGTCCCGGAGACCAAGACCATCAAGAACCGGATGCACCTCTGCCTGGCACCGGACGACGGGACCCGCGACGAAGAGGTGGACCGGTTGCTCAAGCTGGGTGCGACACTGCATTCCGACCACCGCCGCGACGACGGCACCGGATGGGCTGTCCTCCAGGATCCGGAAGGCAACGAGTTTTGCGTCCTGCGCAGCGCGGCGGAGAAGGCGTGACCGATTCGTTCGAGATCAACCGCGCCAACTGGGACGACCGCGCGCCGATCCACGCGCGCTCGGCGTACTACGAGTTCGACAAGTTCAAGGCCGATCCCGGGCACCTGAGCCAGATCGTGCGCTTCGACCAGCCTCGCCTCGGCGACGTTTCCGGGCTGCGCACCGTGCACCTGCAGTGCCACATCGGCACGGACACGCTGTCGCTGCACCGGCTCGGGGCCAAGATCTCTGGTCTGGACCTTTCCCCGGCGTCGCTCGCCGAGGCGCGCGAGCTCGCCGACGCCACCGGCGCGGACATCGACTACCACGAAGCGAACGTCTACGACGCGGTGGAAGTCTTCGGCGAAAACGCGTTCGCCCTGGTGTACACCGGGATCGGCGCGATCTGCTGGCTGCCGAAGATCGCGCCGTGGGCCGAGGTGGTCGCGCGGCTGCTGCGGCCCGGCGGACGGCTCTTCATGCGCGAAGGCCATCCGATGCTGTGGACGCTCGACGACGAATCCGAACGCGCGTGGCCGAAGTACGACTACTTCGAGCACGACGAACCGCTCGTGTTCAGCGACGACACCACCTACGTCGACACGGACGAACCGCTGCGCACGACGACCACGCACAGCTGGAACCATTCGCTCGGCGAGATCGTCACCGCGCTGCTCGACCAGGGCCTGATCCTGACCGGGCTGACCGAACACGACACCGCGGCGTGGAACGCGTTGCCGCACGAGATGGAAGAGGCCGGGGGCGGCGAATGGCGGTTGCGGGACAACCCGCGCCGGATCGCCGCGAGCTACACCCTGCAGGCGCGGCGCCCCGCATAGAGTGCGGGGCATGACTCGCATCGCCGTCGCCGCGCTGGGCGGCACCATCTCGATGGCTCCCGGACGTTCGATCGAAGACGGCGTCGTGCCGCGGCTCAGCGCCGAGGACCTGCTGGGAGACCTGGGTTCCCGGCTGCCGATGGAGATCACCGCGGCCACGCTCGCCGGGCTGTCGAGTTCGTCGATGGACTACGCGACGCTCGCGCGGACCCGGCAGTGGGGCGTCGAGCAGATCGAGGCGGGCGCGGACGGTCTCGTGGTGGTGCAGGGCACGGACACGCTGGAGGAAACGGCGTACCTGTTCGACCTCACGTGGCCGTCCGACGCGCCGGTGGTGATCACCGGCGCGATGCGGAACCCGAGCCTGCCCAGCCCGGACGGGCAGGCGAACATCCTCGCCGCGCTCGCGGTCGCCGCCGATCCGCGCAGCCGCGGCCGGGGCGCGCTGGTGGCGTTCAACGACGACGTGCACGCGGCGCGCTGGGTGCGGAAGACGCATTCCAGCCACGTCGAAACGTTTTCGTCGCGGCCAGCGGGCCCGCTCGGCATGGTGGCCGAAGGAGCGGTGCACTACTTCCACCCGTCGCCGCCGCGCCTGCCGGTGCTGCCGGGAGCCAAAACCGTCGATCTCGTTCCGCTGCTGGAATCGGGCCTCGAAGATTCAGGCGAACTGCTGTCGTTGGTCCTCAAGGGCGGCGCGCGCGGCGTAGTGGTGGCCGCGAACGGCGTCGGACACGTGTCGACCGGAACCGCGGACGTGATCGCGGCGGCCGAAGTACCGGTGGTCGTCGCTTCCCGGACCGGCGCGGGCCCGACTTTCCGCGGCACCTACGGGTTTCACGGCTCCGAATCGAGCCTGATCCGGATGGGCGCGACGATGGCCGGCTGGCTGTGCCCGCGGAAATCGCGGATCCTGCTGCAGGTTCTGCTCGCGGCCGGCGTCTCCCGGGAGGAGATCGAACGGCAGTTCAGGCTGCGCGGCGACCTCGACCGCTGATCACGCCCGGAACGGCCCGTCGACCGGATTCGCCTGGTACGACCGCATCTGCCGGCCGCCCTGGCGGTAGACGTGCACGCTGATCGCCGGGTCCGGACCGTCGTTGCGCACCTCGTGCACGTAACCGGGCCCGAACACGCGCGACTGCCCGGCGGACAGCCCGTGCACCTCGGTCACCGCACGCCCGCCAGGGGCGCGCCGCGCGACGGTTTCGGTCAGCCGCCCGGACACGACGGTGAACGCACCGGTCGAGAAGGCGTGGTCGTGCAGGTCGGTGTGCTGGCCGGGAAGCCAGCTGAGCAGCCAGATCTCCTGGTCCTCGGTGCGTTCGACGAGGGCGGAGAACCGCTGGTCGGGGTCGTAGCGCAGCAGGGCGCCCCAGCGCTCCCGGTCAGCGGCCACGTCGACGGCGACGCGGACCGGATGACGCAGGGCGGGGTTCTCGGGACGCAGCAGGGTGTTGTCCGGAACGGCGAACATGAAAAGAAGTCCTCACGGGAAGAAGATGGGTGTCGAACTGGGCCGGGACGGTTTCACCGACAACAGCGACACGACATGCCCATGACGGGGCGGAGGTCGTCAGACCCCGGCCGCATCGTCATCTCGCACGTCAGCATGCCGCACAGAGAACCAGCCCCGGACCGCCCGGTCAACCCGTCTCACCCCCTGGACCGCCCAGGTGAGCGCAGGTTCACACCCTGGTGTGCCCGCTCGTGCGCGGCAACGCCGGTTCTAACCGGCAGCGCCGCTCACGACACCCAGCCCGCTCGCCAGGCCGAGCTTCCCGCCTTCGCAACTCGTGCGCGGCAACGCCGGTTCTAACCGGCAGCGCCACTCACAAGTCTCAGCGCCACTCCGGCTTCCGCGACCGCCCGAGCAGTTCCGCGCCCGCCTGCCGCGGGTCGACGCCCTCGTGGCACACCCGGTACATCGCGTCCGTGATCGGCATGTCGGCCCCGTGCCGCTGCGCCAGTTCGCGGATCGACGAGCACGACGCGACGCCCTCCGCGACCTGCCCGCCGGTCGCCGCCTGCGCCTCGGCCAGCGTCTCGCCTCGGCCGAGGCGTTCGCCGAAGGTGCGGTTGCGCGACAACGGCGACGAGCACGTCGCGACCAGGTCGCCGAGCCCGGCGAGTCCGGCGAAGGTCAGCGGGTCCGCGCCGAGTTTCGCGCCGAGCCGCGCCATTTCGGCGAGGCCGCGCGTGATGAGCGTCGCCATCGTGTTCGCGCCCAAGCCCATTCCGGCGGCCATCCCGCAGCTGAGCGCGATCACGTTTTTGCACGCGCCGCCCAGTTCGCAGCCGACCACGTCGGTGTTGGTGTAGGGCCGGAAATACTGGTTCGACGTCGCCTGCTGCACCGCTTTCGCGCGCTCGTGGTCGGCGCACGCGAGCACCGCGGCGGCGGGCTGCCCGGCGGCGATCTCGCGGGCCAGGTTCGGCCCGGACACCACCACGATCTCGCCCGGATCGACTTCGGCGAGTTCGGCGATCACCTCGCTCATCCGCTTGAGCGTGCCCAGTTCCACACCCTTGGCGAGGCTGACCAGGATCGCCTCGGGCGGCAGCAGCGGCCGCCAGCCGGTGAGATTCGCGCGCAGGCTTTGGCTCGGCACCCCGAGCACGACCGCTTGCGCGCCGTCCAGCGCCTCGGCCGCGTCGGACGTCGCGGTGATCCGGTCCGGCAACGTCGTTCCCGGCAGATACGACTCGTTGGTGTGCCGCTCCCGGATTTCCTCGGCGACGCTTTCCCGGCGCGCCCACATCGTCACGTCCCGGCCCGCGTCGCCGAGCACCTTCGCGAACGCGGTGCCCCACGAACCCGCGCCGAGCACGGTGACCCGCTGCACGTCGGCGGCGAAACCCGCCATCAGGCACCGTCCTCCGGCTTCTCGGCCTCCGCCTTGGGCTCGGCGGTGATCTCCGCCTTGGTGTCGGCCGCCGCGTCCGTTTCCGGCTTCTTCGCGGGCGGTTCCTCTTGCCGGATCTCGGCCAGCAGCCGGGTCACCTCGTCCATCAGCACCGCGGTGACCTCGCGCAGCGTCGAGGCGCTGCGCGGGTTCGCGCCGCGGAACCGCGACAGGTCGATCGGGTCGCCGACCAGGTGCGTCACCGTCTTGCGCGGGAACGGCGTGAACTTCTTGGTGTAGCCGTTGAAGATCTGGTTCGTGCCCCAGCGCGCGATCGGGATCACCGGCACGTCGTTCTGCAGCGCCAGCCGCGCCGCGCCGCTGTAAGCCTCCTTCGGCCAGCCCAGCGGGTCCTTCGTGATCGTGCCCTCGGGGTAGATCACGATTACCTTGCCCTCTTCGAGCGCCTGGTGCGCGGCCTTGAGGCTGTCGCCCGCCGCGCTCGACCCGCGCGCCACCGGGATCTGCCCGGACCCGGTCACGATCCGGCCGAAGACCGGCACGTTCTTCAGGCTCGCCTTGAGGAAGAACCGCGGCACCCGCTTCTGCCGGTGCACGAACACCGCGTCGACCGGCGGGTCGAGGTGCGAGATGTGGTTCATCACCAGCACCGCGGGCCCTTCCCGGGGGATTTTCTCCGCGCCGAGGTACACCCGCTTGCCGATCGCGGTCATCGGGTAGAACGCGGCGGCGGCCAGCCCCACCCAGAATCCGCCCTTCTCACGCCGTGCCACAGTTCTCCTCCTCGGGTCGCCTCTGCTCCGGGTGATCCTGCCGCGCGCCGGTTCGCGCAGTCCAGGGAGGGTGCGCTCACGCACGCGCGCGAGCGGTTTCGGGTAAAGATGGACAGGTGGACGCAGACCTGGTCATGCCGCTGAAACCGCCGGGCGCGGGCAAGTCGCGGCTGCGCGGCGCGGTCGCCGCGCACCGGCACGCCGAACTGGTGCTGGCGCTGGCCTGCGACACGCTGGCCGCGGTCACGTCGGTCGCCCGCGTCCGCCGCGTGCTCGTCGTCACCTCCGATCCGGCCGCCCTGTCCGAATTGGCCGGTCTCGGCGTCGAACTGGTCGCCGAACCGGCGGAGGGCGGGCTCAACGAAGCGTTGCGGCACGGCGCGGAGCTGCTGCGCGCGGACGCGCCGGACGGAGTCGTCGGCGCGCTCCAAGCGGATCTCCCCGCGTTGCGCGCGGTGGATCTGGAACAGGCGCTCACCGAAGCCGCCGGCCGCCGCGCGGTGGTCTTCGACCGGCAGGGCACCGGGACCACGCTGTTGCTGTCCGCGCCGGGGAAACCGCTCGACCCGCACTTCGGCGCCGGTTCCGCGGAACTGCATCGGGCGTCCGGTGCGATTCCGCTCACCCAGGCATTGCCGTCGCTGCGCAGCGACGTCGACACCGAAGATGATCTGCGCCACGCCGCGCGACTCGGTCTCGGGAAGCGCACCGCGGCATTGCTCCCGGCCGAACGGACGCAATTGCGCTGACGTGTTCACTCGACCTTCATCGCGGCCTGCGCAAACCGCGGCTTCGTAGTGAACAATGGGCAGCGTGAGCACAGAAGACGGCAGCACTCCGGCCCGGCGGCGCGTGAAGAGCGGCAGCAGCGCGTCCCCCTCGTCCCCGGCCCCGCGCACCGCGGGCGGGAAGGCGACCTCGCGCGGGAACGGCGACGCCGCGGCGGCCCGCCGGGCAAAACCCAAGGCGGCTCCGGCTGAGGACAAAGACAAACCGGCCAAGCGCAAAACCGCCTCGTCGAGCGCGCTGCGCACCTCGGCGAAGAAACCCGCCGCGCCGCCCGCCGCCGCGCGATCGCGCCGGACCACGACCGAGAGCGGCGAGGAATTCCGCTCCGTCCCCTCGGCCCCGCCCGCCGTCACGTCCGCGCCCACAGCGGTCGAGTCGCTTCCCGACGACCGTTATTTCAACCGCGAGCTGTCCTGGCTCGACTTCAACGCCCGCGTGCTCGCGCTGGCCGAGGACGAATCGCAGCCGCTGCTCGAGCGGGCCAAGTTCCTCGCCATTTTCGCGTCCAATTTGGACGAGTTCTACATGGTCCGGGTCGCCGGGCTGAAACGGCGCGACGGCACCGGCCTCTCGGTGCGCAGCGCGGACGGGCTCACGCCGCGCGAACAGCTGGACTACATCGCCAAGCGCAACCAGGACCTGGTCGAGCGGCACACCGCCGCGTTCAAGGAGCACCTGCGCCCGCAGCTGGCCGAGCAGGACATCCGGATCGTCGGCTGGTCCGACCTGTCCGGGGCCGACCAGCTCCGGCTGTCGAGCTACTTCTCCGAGCAGATCTTCCCGGTGCTCACGCCGCTCGCGGTCGACCCGGCGCACCCGTTCCCGTACATCTCGGGGCTGTCGCTGAACCTCGCGGTGACGGTGCGGGATCCGCAGGGCGGGCTCGAACGGTTCGCGCGCGTGAAGGTGCCGAGCAACGTGCCGCGGCTGATGCGCGTGGAAACCGAACGCGGCAACCGGACCGCGACCTTCCTGCCGCTCGAGGAACTGATCTCCGCGCACCTGAGCGATCTGTTCACCGGCATGGAGGTCACCGAGCACCACGTCTTCCGCGTCACCCGCAACGCCGACTTCGAGGTCGAGGAAGACCGCGACGAGGACCTGTTGCAGGCATTGGAACGCGAGCTGGCGCAGCGCCGGTTCGGCCCGCCGGTGCGGCTCGAGGTCGCGCAGGACATGAGCGAGCACATGCTCGAACTGCTGCTGCGCGAGCTGGAAGTCGATCCCGAGGACGTCGTCGAGGTGCCTGGGCTGCTCGACCTCACCTGCCTGTTCCAGCTGTCCGCGGTCGACCGCAAGGAGTTGAAGGACCGGCCGTTCGTGCCCGCGACGCATCCGGCGTTCGGCGAACGCGAGACGCCCAAGAGCGTGTTCGCGACGCTGCGCGAGGGCGACGTCCTGGTGCACCACCCGTACGACTCGTTCTCCACGAGCGTGCAGCGGTTCATCGAACAGGCCGCGGCCGACTCGAAGGTGCTGGCGATCAAGCAGACGCTGTACCGGACGTCGGGCGATTCGCCGATCGTGGACGCGCTGATCGACGCCGCCGAAGCGGGCAAGCAGGTCGTGGCGCTGGTGGAGATCAAGGCGCGGTTCGACGAGCAGGCCAACATCACCTGGGCGCGCACGCTGGAACGCGCGGGCGTGCACGTCGTGTACGGCTTGGTGGGCCTCAAAACGCACTGCAAGGTGTCGATGGTGGTGCGGCAGGAGGGTTCGACCATCCGCCGCTACTGCCACATCGGCACCGGCAACTACAACCCGAAGACCGCGCGGCTGTACGAGGACCTCGGCCTGCTCACCGCGGACCCGAGCATCGGCGCGGACATCACCGACCTGTTCAACGTCCTCACCGGCTACTCGCGCCAGGACACCTACCGCACGATCCTCACGTCGCCGCACGGCATCCGCCGCGGCATCGTGCGCGCGATCGGCGAGGAGATCGAACTCGCGCGCGCCGGGCTCGACGCGGGCATCCGGATCAAGTGCAACTCGCTCGTGGACGAGCAAGTGATCGACGCGCTGTACCACGCGTCGCAGGCAGGCGTTCCGGTCGACGTGGTGGTGCGCGGGATCTGTTCGCTGAAGCCGGGCGTCGAGGGCTTGAGCGAGAACATCCGCGTCCGCTCGATCCTCGGCCGGTTCCTGGAGCATTCGCGGGTGTTCAACTTCCGCGCGGGCGGCACGCACTGGATCGGCAGCGCGGACATGATGCACCGCAACCTCGACCGCCGGATCGAGGCGCTGGTGCGGGTCAAGGACCCGAGGCTGACGCGGCAGCTGGACGAGGTGTTCGATTCGGCGCTCGATCCGCACACGCGCTGCTGGGTGCTCAGTTCCTCAGGCGAATGGCAGCCGTTCCCGGCCGCCGGTTCGCAGGTGCGCGACCACCAGCTCGAACTCGCGAAGCTGCACGGGGCCGTCGGATGAGCGTGGACGTCCGGGCCGCGGGCGCGGTGCTCTGGCGCCGTGCCGGGGCGGGGATCGAGGTAGCCGTCGTGCACCGGCCCCGCTACGACGATTGGTCGCTGCCGAAGGGAAAGGTCGACCCCGGCGAGACGATCGCGGCCACCGCGGTGCGCGAGATCGCCGAAGAGACCGGGTTCCGCGCGGTGCTGGGCCGCTATGTCGCGCAGACGAGGTACGAAGTCCCCGCGAAGAACAACGGGCGGCTGCTGCGCAAGAGCGTCGACTACTTCAGCGGCGAAGCCGTCGAGGGAGCCTTCGCGCCCAACGAAGAGGTCGACGAACTGCGCTGGCTGGACCCGATCGCGGCCGAGCAGCTGCTCACCCGGCCGGCGGATGTCCGGGTGCTGCGCGAGTTCTGCGCCCTCCCGCCCGCGCCGACGACGGTGTTGCTGGTGCGGCACGCGAAAGCGGGCAAACGCGAAGACTGGACCGGCGACGACGACCTCCGCCCGCTGTCGGAAGCCGGCCAACGCCAAGCGGCCGCACTGCGAGACCTGCTGCCGCTCTTCGGCCCCGACCGGGTGTTCTCCGCGCCGCGGCTGCGCTGCGTGCAGACCGTCGGCGGAATCGCGGACGCCCTCGGCGTCGAGGTGCGGCACGAGCCGTTGCTGTCGGAAGAGGGCTACTGGCCCGACCCGCTGCTCGGAATCCGCCGCCTGCTGGCGATCGCGGCCGACGGGGGCACCCCGCTGATCAGCAGCCAGGGCGGGGTGATCCCGGACCTGGTGAGCGCACTGGCGGACCGGGACGGCCTGGAACTGCCCGCCGCCCGCGACGGGGTGGTGCCGAGCAAGAAGGGCTCGCTGTGGGTCCTGTCGTTCTCCCCCGGCGACGACGGACCGGTTCTGGTGGGCGCGGACTATTACCCGAGCCCGCTGCCCGCTCCGGTGCCTTCGGCAGGCTGATTTTTTTCACCAGGGGCCCGGCGTGCGCGCCGGGCCCCTTCTCGTGTGCGCTCTTCAGCCATTCGGATTCTATAGAGACCGGTATTGCTGAGCGCCGCTCAGCAGTTATCCCGGGTCCGGCATAAGCGACGTCCGAGACACGCTCGCGGGGTTTATTTACCCCCGGCGGGGATTTATCTCCGGGCGTCGGATTAGCCCTCCCGGACCGACCTCTTCGGGGAATCCGATCGCCTTCCCGGACGGCCCCGAATCTGTTGTCTTATCAGCAATTCGGCGGGTTCTCCCCGGAGCCCGAACAGGCCGCCGACCTCGGGAAACGCGGTCTTCCCACTGCCCCAACACCATCCGGGCAAGTGCTCCGGCAACCCTGGCGGGGCAGCGAATTCGCGACCTCCGGAGAGACTCGCCACACCGGCTCGCCCGCCCCGCTGTCCCGCCTCGCCCGGAAACCCCGCGACCACAACGGGGTCTGGCCGCCTACCGCTCGCCCCGCCTCGAAACCCGCCCGCCACAACAGCTCGCCCGCCCTCTCGCAGCAGGTCGACACCGCAATCGCCCCCGCAACGCCATCCCCGCAACGCACCCGGTTCGCTCGTCCGGGCACCCCTCAGCCACCCGCGACCCACCGCCGTCCAGCCACAATCCCAGCCCCCGCAACCTCGTCCGACTCCCCGCCCGAAGCACCCCGCGCAGCCGCAACCTAACCCCGCACCAGCACAACAGCCCTGCCCCGGCTCACCGCGCGAAGCACCCACCCAGCCGAAACCCCAACCCCACGCCAGCACAGCAACCCCCGCGCCGACGCACCGCCCCAAACACGCCGCCCAGCCGAAACCCCAGCCGAGCGCCC
>NZ_JARACH010000042.1:0-74949 GCF_029087445.1 Amycolatopsis sp. La24 | reverse complement strand
GCGCCCTGCTCGTCCTCACCCAGCACGAACAAGCCGTCCGCGACACCGCCCAGCCCACCCCGGCCTGACAACTACCACACCCCGTCAACCCGCCATGACCAGCACAAACCAGGATGAAAAATCCCCAATGTGGGTGCGTCAGATGCACCCAATGTGGCATTGGGGACGTACGCGAGGGGCCCCTGACGGAATCTGATTCCCTCAGGGGCCCCCTCACGTACTTTGCGCTGGTTACTGCGCGGGGAGGATGCGCCCCCGGACCTCGCCGAAGCCCAGTTTCGCGCCGCTGCTGGTGGTGGCGGCACCGGTGATCGCGACCTCGTCCCCGTCCTGGAGGAAGGTGCGGGATTCGCCCTTGACGGTCAGCGGATCCCGGCCGCCCCAGGAGAGTTCCAGGAACGAGCCCCGTTCCGCCGGGTCCGCGCCGGAGATCGTGCCCGAGCCGTAGAGGTCGCCGGTGCGGGCCGAGGCGCCGTTGACGGTCAGGTGGGCCAGCATCTGGGCCGGCGACCAGTACATCTCGCGGTACGGCGGGCGCGCCACCTCCTGGCCGTTCCACTCCACGGCCAGCGTGATGTCCAAGCCCCACGGCGACGATTCCCGCAGATAGGGCAGCGGTTCCGGCGAGGTCTGCCCGGGCAGCGGCACCCGGGCCTCGGCCAGCGCCAGCACCGGGACCACCCACGGCGAGATCGACGTCGCGAAGCTCTTGCCCAGGTTCGGGCCCAGCGGCACGTACTCCCAGGCCTGGATGTCGCGGGCCGACCAGTCGTTCAGCAGGACCGCGCCGAAAACGTGGCGAGGGAAGTCGTCCGGCGAGATCGGGGTGTTGGCCGGAGTGCCCGCCCCGACGATGAAGCCCAGTTCCGCTTCGATGTCCAGGCGGGTGCTCGGGCCGAAGACCGGGCCGTCCTCGCCCTTGCGCTGGCCGCTCGGGCGGACCACGTCGGTGCCGGACACGTAGACCGTTCCGGAGCGGCCGTGGTAGCCGACCGGGAGGTGTTTCCAGTTGGGCAGCAACGGTTCCGCGTCCGGACGGAACAAGCGGCCGACGTTCGACGCGTGGTGTTCCGAGGCGTAGAAGTCCACGTAATCGGCGACGTCGATGGGCAGGTGCAGCTTGACGTCGGCGACCGCGTGCACGGCTTCGGCGGGCACCTCGCCGGTCACGAGCGTCTGCAGCCGCGTGCGGACCTCGACCCAGCGGTCGTAACCCTGCGCCATGAAGGCGTTCAGCGTCGGCTCGGCGAACACCTCGTCGCCGAGGGCGATCGACAGGTCCAGCACGTGCTCGCCCACGCGCACGCCCACCCGGGGACTGCCGCCGCCTGCCGAGAAGACGCCGTACGGCAGGTTTTCGACGCCGAAGGGGGAGCCGGCGGGAATGTCGAGCACGGTCATGCGGGGGCTCCGATCAGGCCTAGATCTGTCAGTTCGGTGAGCGGGTCGGTGATGCTGCAGGTCCCGAACGAGGTGAACTTAGCGCGCGCCGCTGCCAGGCGTTCCGGGGCCAGCGCGCGGATCCGGTCGGCGACCGCGGCACCGTCGCGTTCGGCAAGCAGGGCAACGACTTCCTCGTCCTCGGCGCCGCGGTCGACCGCTTCGGCGGCGAGCAAGAGGTTCAGGAATCCGTGCTGTTCGAAACCGGTGTTCGGGTCAGTGTTGCGGATCGCGTGGTGCAGGCCCGCGGTCGCCTTGAACGGCACGTCCGCCTCGGCGGTCGCGCGGATCGCGGCGGCGAGTTCGGCTTCGTCCGGGTAGTACTCGGCCGACGTCCCGCCGGTGCGGAACTTCGCCTTGTGCGGGGTGCCGGAAAGCGCCCGCAGCAACGGAACCCGGCGTTCGTCGCGCGGGATCTCCACGGCGACCGGCACCGGGCAACCGTCCACTGCGGACAGGAACTCGTCCACAGGCATTCCTTGCGGCACCGCGATTTCCAGCGATTCGACCGACACCGGGAGCCCGTCGACCGCCTTGAGCACGTCGGTGATCCCGCCCGGCCCGGCGGGCAGCGTCACGGTGAGCGGCAACGGGGTTTCGCGGCCTGCCACGACTTCAGCCAGTTCCGCCAAGCCGGACGCGGCGACGACCAGCGGGCCGACCATCGCGGCGTACGGCGAAGCGGTGTGCCGGTCGTGGGCGGCGACGGCGTCCGGCAGCGGCGCGAGGCCGGGCGGGAAGACCGCCGCGTCGTCCAGCAGGCCGCGGGTCAGTGCGTCGGTCACGACTGCGGTCCCCGTCCTGCCCAGGTCCAGGCGTAGCCGGGGTCGTCGCTCGCGTGGCCGCCCTCGCCGATCTCCAGCGGGCGGAACGTGTCGACCATGACCGCCAGTTCGTCGAAGAACTCCGCGCCGAGCGAGCGTTCCACCGCGCCCGGCTGCGGGCCGTGGCTGTGGCCGCCGGGGTGCAGGCTGATCGAGCCCTGTCCGATGCCGGATCCCTTGCGCGCCTCGTAGTTCCCGCCGCAGTAGAACATCACCTCGTCGGAGTCCACATTGGAGTGGTAGTACGGCACCGGGATCGAGAGCGGGTGGTAGTCGACCTTGCGCGGGACGAAGTTGCAGATGACGAAGTTGTTGCCCTCGAACACCTGGTGCACGGGCGGCGGCTGGTGCACGCGGCCGGTGATGGGCTCGAAGTCGGAGACGTTGAACGTGTACGGGTAGAGGCAGCCGTCCCAGCCGACCACGTCGAACGGGTGCGTCGGGTACACGTAACGGGTGCCGACGACGCCGCGCGAGCCGCGGTGCTTCACCAGCACCTCGACGTCGGTGCCTTCGACGACCAGCGGTTCGGCCGGGCCGTGCAGGTCGCGCTCGCAGTAGGGCGCGTGCTCCAGCAACTGGCCGTAGCGCGACAGGTAGCGCTTCGGTGGCGCGATGTGCGAGTTCGCCTCGATCACATAGGCGCGCAACGGTTCCGGCCCCTTCGGCACCCAGCGGTGCGTGGTGGCGCGGGGGAGGATCACGTAGTCGCCGGTGCGGGCGGGCAGCGCGCCGAACACCGTCTCGACGACCGCTTCGCCGGACTCGACGTACACGCATTCGTCGCCGATCGCGTTGCGGTACAACGGAGAAGCCTCGCCGGCGGCGACGTAGGAGATCCGCACGTCGCCGTTGCCGAGCACGAGCCGCCGGTTGTTCACGACGTCCGCGCTCTTCCACTCCTGGCCGGGGAACAGCGTGTGCAGCTTGAGGTGCAGCGGCTTGAGCGGCCGGTTCTCGGTGAGCGTCTGGTCCGGCAGTTCCCACGGCGTCGCGTCGACGATCGCGGACGGGATGCCGCGGTGGTACAGCAGCGACGAGTCCGACGAGAAGCCCTCCTCGCCCATCAGCTCCTCGGAATAGAGCCCGCCTTCGGGCGTGCGGTGCTGGGTGTGCCGCTTAGGCGGGATGCTGCCCGCGCTGCGGTAGTAGGCCATGGGTCGCCTCCTCGGCGCGAAGTAATCAAAGTATGTACTACTTTCCGACCAGCCTAGTCCCCCAGCCGAGCCGTGGGAAGGGCTGGCGGCCGTCCGTGAAGGGCTCCTTGACGGAATCAGATTCCCTCAAGGAGCCCTTCACGGACAGTGGCGCCGGGCTAGCGGCGGGTCGCGAAGCCCGCCCGGCCGGAGATGAGCTTGTCGAGCAGCATCACCAGCACGCGCTGCTCGGCCTCGGTGAGCACCTCGACCCACCCGGCCTCGCGTTCGTTCTGCGCCTCGAACACCTCGAGCATCTCGGCGTGCCCGGCCTCGGTGAGCGAAAGCCGCACCGATCGGCCGTCCGTCTCGCCCGGCGTCCTGGTCAGCAAACCCTCGCTGACCAGGGTCTTCGCGAGATTCGAGACCGCCGCCCGGCTCATGCCGGTGAGCCGCGCGGCGGCGGACGGTTCGAGCGGCCCGGCCAGCCACACGACGAACAGCACCCGGAACGCCGACCACGACCGCCCGCGCGGCCGGTGCACGGCGGATTCGAGGTCGTAGGTGACCAGGTTCGACGCCCGGTTCAGCGTCAGCAGCACCTCGGTCGCCAGCTGGTGGCGGAACCCGAACTCGTCGGCCAGCCTGCGGTTGGCCAGCGCGATGAACGACCAGAAGTCGAGCGAGTCCGGGTCCGGCGGCGCGGCGGGGTCCTGCATGGACAGCACTGTAACCGCGCCGCCGGGATAATCAAACTCGAAACTACTTCACCGGACGAGCCAGGCGGGCGCCCGCGTCGCGCGGCACTTTCAGGAAGGCCAGCATCGCCGCGGCGACGATCAGGC
Organism: Amycolatopsis sp. La24; assembly: GCF_029087445.1. NCBI lineage: Bacteria > Bacillati > Actinomycetota > Actinomycetes > Pseudonocardiales > Pseudonocardiaceae > Amycolatopsis > Amycolatopsis sp. La24. The sequence continues at coordinate 70,704 of NZ_JARACH010000042.1, read as the reverse complement.
AGCCGATCGGGAAGTACAGCCCGATCGTCACGTCGCTCTCGGTCGCCGCGAGCCCGATCGCGTACGGCCCGAAGAACCCGCCGAGCGCGGCGATCGAGTTGATCGCGGCCAGGCCGACCGCGGTGTGTTCCTTCGACAGCACGCGTGCGGCCATCGCCCAGTACGGCGCGAGGTAGCCGAGCACGCCGATCGCCGCCAGCGAGAGGCTGATCAGCGACAACGCCGGCACGGTCTTGAACTGGATCGCGCCGAAGAACCCGATCGCCGCGACCAGCACGGTGGCGATCACGTGGCCTTTGCGCTCGCCGGTGCGGTCGGAGTTGCGGGCGAGCAGCAGCATGCCGACCGCGCCGACGACGTACGGGATCGCGCCGAGCAGGCCGATGTTGGTGGAGGAGTACTTCGGGTCGAGCTGCTTCACGATCAGCGGCAGGAAGAACGTGAGCCCGTACAGGCCGCAGGCGATGAAGAGGTTGGAAATCGCCAGCAGCAGGACCTTGCCGTCGCGCACCGCGCGCAGCTGGCCGAGGAACGTCTCCTTCTCCTCCGGCACGTACTCGCGGTCGATCTCGGCCTGCAGCCAGGAGCTTTCCTCGGCGGTCAGGAACTTCGCGTCGGCGGGCTTGTTCGGGAGGTAGAAGAAGGTCAGCAGGCCGATCAGCACCGCGGGCGCGCCCTGGAGGATGAACACCCACTGCCAGCTGCTCATCCCGAACCAGTGCACGTGGTCGAGAATCCAGCCGCCGAACAGGCTGCCGAGGATCAGCGCGATCGGCTGCGCGAGCGCGAGCGTCGCGATGGCCCGGCCGCGTTCCTTGCCGCGGAACCAGAAGGTCAAGTACAGCAGCAGCCCGGGGAACAGGCCCGCCTCGGCGATGCCGAGCAGGATCCGCGCGATCATCAGGTGCGTCACGCTCGCGACGAACCCGGTCAGCACGGTCACGATGCCCCAGCTGACCGCGATCCGGCTGAGCCACAGGCGGGCCCCGACCTTCTTCATGATCATGTTGCTGGGCACCTCGAACACCACGTAGGCGAGGAAGAAGATCGCCGACGCGACGCCGAAGGTCGCGGCCGTGATGGTGAGCTCTTTGGCCATGCCGAGCTGGGCGTAGCCGATGTTCGCCCGGTCCATGTAGTTGAAGATGTAGAGCAGCAGGACGATCGGCATGACGCGGACGCCGACCTTGCGGACGGTGCGTCTGGCCAGCGGGGAGTCCGCCGTGGTGGCGGCTGCGGCGGGGACGGACATGGGGGTTCTCCTCGACGGTGAGCAGTAACTCTGAAGGATCAGGCGGCGGAGCGGCCGGCGATGCGGCCCATGGTGACGGCGTTGGCGACCGCGTTGCCGCCGCCGACGTAGCGGAAGCCGAGCACTCCGGCCCCGGCCTCGCCCGCGGCGAACAGCCCGGGCACGCGGTCGCCGCGGACGTCGAGCACCGCGGCACTGGAGTCGATCTCCAGCCCGGCGTGCGTGCAGACCAGTTCGGCGGGCAGGGTGCGCGCGGCGAAGAACGGTCCGGTGGCGATTTTCGCGGGCGGTTCGGCCGCACCCTTGGCGGACAAGGTTTCGTGCCGCAGGAACTCCGGGTCCTCGCCGGTGGGGAGCTGGGTGTTCCATCTGTCCACAGTGGCCTGGAGAGCGTCGGCGGGCACGTTCATCTTGCCTGCCAGTTCTTCCAGCGTGTCGGCCCGCAGAGTACGGCCAGCGTCCGCTTCGGACAGAACGTACTCGGCGTTCCAGTGCGCGTAGCCCGGCGGAAGATCGCGGCGCGCTCGGTCGTCGAAGACCATCCACACTGGACCGTCCTGCGCCGAGATGATGCCGCTCGACACCGCGTACGACGCGTCCTCGTCCATGAATCGGCGGCCGTGCGCGTTCACCAGCACGCGCGAGCGCGGCGGGAAACCGGACTGCCAGTGGTGCAGGCGCTGGAAGTACGCGGTCGGCAGCAGGAGCCCCCAGCCCTCGCCGGTGATCGAGGCGGACACCTGCTCGCCGAATGCGAAGTGGTCGCCTCGGGAGCCGGGCGCGGCGACGACGAACAGATCCTCGCCCGCCGCGTCGGCGTCCGGGTAATACCGCGAGCGCAGGGCGGGGTCTTGCGCGAACCCGCCGCTGGTCACGATCACCGAGTTCGCGCGGACCTCGATGCCGTCAGCGACTACACCGGCGACCCGGCCGTCCTCCACGAGCAGTCGTTCGACCCGGGTGTTCAGCACCGCTTCGGCGCCGGCCTTGCGGCGCGCGCGGTCGAGCACCTGGACGAGGCCGTAGCCCTGGTCCTTCGGCACATGCCCGCGCCAGACGTCCTCGACGCCCGCGCGCGTCAATCCCGGGGTGTGCGCGTCGTGCGACACCTTCGCCGGGATTTCCGCGCCGAGCCCGATCAGCCACTCGACCGCGGGACCGGCCTCGCGGCAGAAAGTCTTGAGCAGTCCGGGTTTCAGCTGCCACTGGTTGAGGTCGAGATAGTGCTGGAAGAACTGTTCCGGCGTGTCCTCGATGCCCAGTGCACTTTGGACACTCGTGCCCGCGGCGGTGAGCATGCCCGCGGACAGCTGGGTCGAGCCGCCGAGTTCCTTCTCCGACTCGAACAGCATCACCGAGGCCCCGTGCTCGGCAGCGGACACCGCCGCGGCGAGGCCCGCGCCGCCCCCGCCGATCACCACGACGTCAGCGTCGACGCTCATCCGAGATCACCTCCGGTTTCGGCGAGAATGCGATGGTAGAGACCGTTGGAGACGAGACCGCCGTCCACGGTGACCTCGCTTCCGGTCAAGTAGGTGGACCGGTCCGAGAGCAGGAACAGCACCGTGTCGGTGATTTCCCGGGGGTCGGCCATCCTTCCGGCGGGCACACTGTCCACAGCGGACTTGACGAACGCGTCCGCGCCCGCCAGCAGCCCGGTGTCGACCAGTCCCGGGTGGACGGAGTTGACCCGGATCCGCCACTTCGCGAAATTGCCCGCGGCGGACTTCGACAGTCCGGTCAACCCCCATTTGCTCGCCGAGTAAGCGGGGGAGAAGTAGCCGATCTGGCCGGAGATCGACGAGATGTTCACGATCGAACCGCCGCCCGAATCGCGCATCAGCGGCGCGGCCGCGCGCATCCCGTGGAACGGCCCGGACAGGTTCACCGCCAGCACCCGGTCCCACACCTCGGCGGTGGTGTCCTGGAACTCCAGCCTCCGCGAGATCCCGGCGTTGTTCACGAGACCGCCGAGCGAACCGTGCTCGGCGCGGATCCGGTCGAGCACGCGAGTCCACTGTGCCGGCTCGACAACGTCCATGGTGTACGGAGTCGCCGCCCCGCCCGCCGCGCGGATCTCGTCGGCGATTTCGTCCGCACCAGCGAAATCCGCGACGCAGACGTGCACGCCGCGTTCGCCGAGCGCGCGGGCGTGTTGCGCGCCCATCCCGTTCGCCGCGCCCGTCACGAGCACGACGTCCGGGTAGCGCACGGCTTCGGTGGCGTCAGACATGCCGGGAGCCGCCGTCGACCGCGAGGCTGTGCCCGGTGACGTACCGCGAACTGTCCGAAAGCAGGAACAGCAGCACGCCGCACACCTCTTCGGGCGAGCCGATCCGGTGCAGCGGCACCGCGTCGAGCGCCTTCGCCAGCGCGGGCGCGTCGTCCTGGATCCAGCGGGTCATTTCGGTGTCGATGTAACCCGGGGCGATGGCGTTGACCCGGATGCCCTGGTCGCCGAGTTCCACCGCGAGCGATTCGGTGAGGTGCGCGACCGCGGCCTTCGAGCTGCAGTACGCCGCGCGGCCCTTGCGCACGCGGACCGCGGACACCGATGCCATGTTGACGATCGCGCTGCCCGGTTCCATCCGCGCGGCGGCGGCCTGCGCGCCGAACAGCACGCCCTCGACGTTCACCGAAAGCGTCGAGCGGATCTGCTCCGGGGTGATGTCCGGAACCTCGGCGTACGGGAAGATCCCGGCGTTGTTGACCCAGAAGTCGATGCGGCCGAACTCGTCGATCGCGCGCTGGGCGAGCGCGACGTGGTCCTCGGCGCGGGTGACGTCCACAGCGGACGCGACGATCCGGCCCGGTTTGTCCTCAATGGACTCGGCAGCGAGCGCGACGGTGAGGTCGTCGGCGGTGGCGGTCATCGCGGCGGCGTCGAGATCGCCGCCCACCACGTGCACCCCGCGCGTGGCGAGACCTGCGGCGAAGCGCGCGCCCATGCCGCGGGCCGCGCCGGTGACCACGGCGACCTTGCCCGGCATCTCCGGGTAGCGCGCGGTCGCGGGCTGGTGCAGCACCCGGCCGGGGCCGGTGGGCTCGAGAGTGGTCATCTGGGTTTTCTCCTCGTTGTTTCTCAGGGCTCGCGATGCACGGTGCGGCGGCGCACGCGCCAGCCTTCCGCGGTGCGCACGAGTTCGTCGTCCAGCACGGTGAGCCGGTGCAGTCGCGGGGAACCGCCTTCCGGGGTCCCGACGATCTGCAGATAGGCGAGCGCTCGCAAGGCGTCCTCGGACTGCCCTAACTGGACCTCCACGGTGGACACCACGTGCCGCAGCCGTTCGCCGGATTCGACGCACCCGACGTGGAACCGCTCGGCGAACGCGGTCAGCGCGGCCGTGCCCGCGGCGGGTTCCGGGTAGCTGGGCGAGACGAACTCCCCGTCCGGGGTGAACGTGGCGGCCCAGCGCGCGGCCTGCCCGGAGTCGATGGCGTGGCTCTGGCGGCCGTAGAGCTGATGCACCGCCAGCACGTCCTCGACGGGGACTTCGCTCATGTCCGAACCTCGATCCGCGGGGTGGTTGCCTCGAACGGCAAACGTGCTATATTCGCACGTACCGTGCGATATGTAGGAACAGTAGGTCGCCGGACAAGCTGTCGTCAAGGGAGTCGTGTGTCCGAATCGGGGACGTCGAAGACGCTGAGCCACGGGCTTCAGGTGCTGGAGCTGCTGGTGGAGCACCCGCAGGGGCTCACGATGACCGAGATCGCCGACGGGATCGGCGTGCACCGCACGGTCGCGCACCGGCTGGTCCGCACGCTGGAGGCGCACCACCTCTGCCGCCGCGACCGGTTCAAGCGGATCTCGCTCGGTACCGGCCTCGTGCGCCTGGCCGAGCCGGTGGAACAGGACCTGCGCACGCTCGCGCGCCCGGTGCTGGAGGAGCTTTCGGACGCCGGCCGCGCGTCGGCGCACCTGGTGGTCCGCGAGAACGCCGAGCAGGTGCGGATGCTGATGATCGTGGAACCGCGGCAAGCGCGGATGCATGTGTCGTTCCGCAGCGGCCAGCTGGACCCGATCGGCCGCGGTTCGGCCGGGCTCGCGCTGCTCGCGGCGGAACCGCCGGTCGAGGGCGAACGCGAGGAGATCACCCGCGCCCGCTCGCGCGGTTACGCGGTGTCGGTCGGAGAGATCGCGCCGGGAATCACCGGGATCTCCGCGGTGGTGCCGACCGGCCGGGACGCGCCGGGCACGAGCATCGGGCTGTCTCTGTTCGAAGCTCCGGACCCGGACGAACTGGGCCGGTTGGTGGTGGCTTCCGCGCAGCGGCTGGGCTCGATGCTGAAATGACCTAGCGGCCGACGAGCCCGGCTTCGTGGGCCAGCAGTCCGGCCTGGGTCCGGTTGGTGCAGTCGAGTTTCACGAGCATCCGTGACACGTAGCTCTTCACGGTCGCCTCCGCCAGATGCAGCCGACCGGCGATGTCCGCATTGGACAGTCCTTCTCCCAGACACGCCAGCACATCCCGCTCCCGCTCCGTCAACCCGGCGGTCCGGCGGCGGGCTTCGTCATCGCGGCGGTGGCCGTCCGACGACAGCGCGACCAACCGGCGTGCGGCCGACGGCGACAGCACGGTGTGCCCGTCCGCCGCGACGCGAACGAGGCCGATCAGGTCCTCCGGCGGCGTCGACTTCACCAGGAACCCGGCCGCGCCCGCGCGGAGCGCCCGGATGACGTAGGTGTCCGCGTCGAACGTCGTCAGCGCGACGACCGCGGGCGGATCCGGCAGCGCGCAGATCCGCTCGATCGCGGCGAGCCCGTCCACACCGGGCATCCGCAGGTCCATCAGCACCACCGCGGGCCGGTGCCGGACCACTTCCTCGACCGCCTCCGCGCCGTCCCGCGCCTGCGCGACTACCTCGATGTCGCCGGCCGAACCGAGGATCGTGCGCAGGTGCGCGCACACCATCGGCTCGTCGTCGGCCACCACGACCGTGATCACCGGGCAGCACCTTCCGTGGTCGGGACGTAGGCGGGCAGTATCGCACCGATCTTGAACCCGCCGCCGGGCACCGGGCCCGCCTCGAAGGTCCCGCCGACGAGTTCGACCCGCTGGCGCAGCCCGCTCAGCCCCGCGCCGGAGCCGCTCCCCGCGAGCGCCGCGTCCGGCGGCCGGGTCGCGCGGGTGTTGGCGACGGCCACGTCCAGTCCGCCCGGGTGATAGCGCAGCGAAACCGTCGCCGAGCAGCCCGGCGCGTGCTTGCGGATGTTGGTCAGCGCCTCCTGCACCACCCGGTACGCGGTGCGCGCGACGGTCGGCGACACCGAGGTCCGGTCGCCGGTCACGGAAAGCTCGGTCGCGATCCCGACCGCCACCGATTCGGCGACCAGATCCGCCACCTCGCCCGGCAGCGGCGGATTCGGCACCGGCGGTTCGATGCCGGTGCCGTTGCGCAGCACGCCGACCAGGTCGCGCAGTTCGTCGAGCGCGTGCGCGCCCTCGCGCCGGATGTCCTCGGCGGCCGACTTCACCGACGGATCCGGCGACGTCACGCCGAGCGCGCCCGCGTGCAGCACCATCAGGCTCAACCGGTGCGTGACGACGTCGTGCATCTCGCTCGCCAGCCGTCGCCGCTCCGCCGCCAGCGCCTGTTCGGCGAGCAGATGCTGCTCGCGTTCCGCGCGCTCAGCCCGGTCGCGCAAGGAACTCAGCAGCTGCCGCCGCGCCTCGAAATACAGCGAGATCGCCACCGGCAGCGCGGTGCTCAGCAGCCCGAACGGCGTGGTGTTCCAAGCCGGATTCCACGGTCGCGTCGCCAGCAGTGCCAGGAACCCGGCGATCCACAGCAGCCGTCGCCGGTCCAGCTGCCGCACGAGCTGCGCCAGCACGATCGGCGTGATCGTGGGGACGGTCATCAGCGTCGGCTGGCGGACGGGCACGAGCAGGCCGGGGGAGAAGAGGTCGGACGCCAGCATCGCCAGCGAGGCCACGATCAGCAGACCGGCGACGCCGTTCGGGAAGCGCGCCAGGAGCAGCAGGGACGCGTCGCAGACGAGTTCCAGCACGAGCGTCGCGTACGGGCCGAGAAAGCCGGTGGCAGGCCCGGCGGCGAGGAAAAGGCCGAAGTCGAGGCAGGCGAACACCAGCGCGGTGCCGGCCAGCCAGAACCAGTCGGTCGACCGCGGCCAGGGACGGCACGTGCTGGTCACCCGGCCACGGTATCCGGTCGCCTGCCCGGCCGCGCCGGATCCGCATCGCCCGGGTGGCGGGTTACCGCCGAAAGTTGCGGCTCGATCGGAAGCGATCCACTTTCGTCGCTGCGGGCAGCTACCGAGCACGCTTACGCCGAACCCGCCCGGCGCGGTGGACTCGACGCCATGACGAGCGAAGGAATCCCGCGGTTCGCCCGGCTGCCGGTGCTGGCGGTCGCGGCGGGCGCCGTCGCGCTGCTGGCGGCGACGAGCACCCGGTACGCGCACGGCTTCGACGAGCTGTACTTCCTCGTGGCCGGTCGAGATCATCTGGCCTGGGGGTATTTCGACCAGCCGCCGCTCGTCCCGCTGCTGGCCGGCACGCTCGACCAGTGGTTCCCCGGTTCGCTGGTCGCGCTGCGGCTGCCGATGGCGCTCGCGGCCGGCGCCGGGGTGATCGTGACCGCGCTGACCGCCCGCGAACTCGGCGGCGGTCGCGGAGCGCAGGCAATGGCGGCCGGGGCGTACGCGACTTCGGGGCTGATCATCATCAGCCACTGGGTCGCCACCTACGCTTTGGACCCGTTCTTCTGGACGCTCGTGGTGTTCCTCCTGGTGCGCTGGACCCGGACCCGGCGCGACGGCCTGCTCGTGTGGGCCGGAGTGGTCACCGCGATATCGCTGCAGACGAAATTCCTGATCCCCGCGCTGTGGGGCGCGGTGCTGGTGTCCGCGCTCGTCTTCGGGCCGCGCAACCTGGTGTCCCGGCCGAAACTGTGGCTGGGCGCGCTGATCGCCGTCGTGGCGACCCTGCCGACGTTCCTTTGGCAAGCCACGCACGGCTGGGCCTACACCCGGATGGGCGAGGTCGTCGCGGCCGAATTCCCCGGCTACCTCACCTTCGCGCGCGACGGCTTGCTCGGGGCCGGAATGGGAATCGGCGTGCTGGCGCTGCTGTACGGGATGTGGCGGCTGTTCCGTTCGCCGGACCTGGTGCCGTACCGGTACCTCGCGGTGGCGTTGCTGCTGGTCGTGGCGGTGATCATCGGAACGCACGGCCGCTCGTATTACTTGATGAGCCTGTATTCGCTGCCGTTCGCCGCGGCCGCGACAGAGCTTGCGCGGCGAAATCTGGTGCACTGGTGGAAGATCCCGGTCGGAATCGTGTTCACGCTTTCGGCGGCGGTCACCATTGCCGGGCTGCCGGTATGGCCAGCTTCGATGAAAGCCACGTCGTTCGGTCCATTTCCGCTCGGCACCGTGTTCGCGGCCGGGGAGACCGCGCAGCAGCAGTTGGCGGACGGGGTCGGGCAGACGTATCGATCCCTGCCCGAGCCGATGCGCCGGGAAACCGCCGTATACGGGGAAATCTATCCGTTCGCCGCGGCCGTGGAGTACTACGGCCCGCGGTACGGAATCAAGAATGTCTACAGCGGACACCGAGGATACTGGTACTTCGACCGGCCGCCGGATTCCGCGCGCAACGTGCTTTTCGCGGGCTTCGATCCGGCGCTGCTGCGGCCGTACTTCTCTTCGGTGACTGAAGTGGTGCCCGGGCTGATGTGGCTGTACACCGGGCGAAAGCAATCCTGGGAAACGATCTGGCCAGAGGTGAAGAAACAATGAGCGACTCCTTGCCCGCGCGAGCGTATTTCCTCGCCTGCGACCCGGACGGCGGCCCGGTCTCCCGCCGCTCCAACGCGGCCCTGCTGGTCCGCGCGGCCGCGGTGACCGACCTGGTGCTGCGCGGCAACCTCCGCGACCAGCGCGGCCACGCCGAACCGACCGCCGCCGCCCCGACCGGCGACCTCCTGCTCGACGACCTGCTCGCCGACCTCCGCACGCACAGCCCCGCGTCGTGGCGCGCATTGCTCCGCCGCGGCAGGAACGACACGGTGCAGTCGCTGGAAACGCAACTCTCCGCGGCGGGTCTGCTCGAAGAGAGCAGCAGTTCGATCCTGCATCGCAAGGTCTTGGTGCCTGCCGACCCGGCGCGGGTACGCGATGCGCATGCGCAGCTTGACCACGCGCTGACCGCCCCGTTGTCCGAAGTGGACGCTTCCGCCGCGGCGCTGGCTTCCCTCGCCGCGGCGTCCGGAGCCGGGATGTCCCGCTCGGACGCGCGTCGCCACGCGGACCGGCTGAAGGAGTTGGAGAAGCTCGCGGGACCAGTGCTTCCGGCGTTGCGCAAGGCGGTAGCGGGCCGACGGGCAGCCCGGATCGCGGCGTTCTCCGGCGGTTCCGGCGGCTGACCGACAGTTCGGCCGCCGCCGAAGCGTGGACGTCGTACCGTGGCGGACATGACCTCCTTCGCCGCGTTGCACGTCCCGGGCCGTCCGCTGTTGCTGCCGAACGTCTGGGAGTTCGGCTTCGCCGCCGCCCTCGCCGCCGCGGGACACCCGGCGGTCGGCACCACCAGCCTCGGCGTCTCGGCCGCCGCCGGGCTCGCCGACGGAGCCCCGGAGTCCCGCGCCGCGACCGTCGCGCTGGCGAAATCGCTGGCACCGCTGGACATCCTGGTCAGCGTCGACCTCGCCGACGGCTTCAGCGCCGACCCCGGGGAAGTGGCGGACCTCGTCGCGGAACTCGCCGACGCGGGAGTGGTCGGCATCAACCTGGAAGACGGCCGAGCCGACGCGCTCGCTCCGATCGTCGTCCAGGCCGCGCTGCTGGCCAAGGTGCGCGAACGCGTCCCGGGCATGTTCCTCAACGCCCGCACCGACACGCATTGGCTCGGCGCCGGCCCGGTCGCGGACGCCATCACCCGGGTCCGCGCGTACGCCGACGCCGGTGCGGACTGCGTCTTCGTCCCCGGCCTGCACGAGCCAGCGGACGTGGCGGAGCTGGTCGAAGCGGTCGAGGTGCCGGTGAACCTCCTGCACCTGCCCGGGAAAGCCACTTTCTCCGAATTGGCCTCCCTGGGCGTGGCGAGGGTCAGTCTCGGCTCGACTCCTTACCGGGTAGCACTATCCGCTGCACTGTCCACAGTAGACGCAGCGCGGGAAGGGGCCGAACTGCCGATGAAGCCGCCTTCGTACGGCGAAATCACCGCATTGCTCCCGTAACCTGGGGGACATGATCTTCGGAGGAAACACCGACTTCGCTGTCCCCGCCGGATACCTCAACACCCCCAGCATCGGGATCCCGCCGACGCCGGTCGCCGACGCGGTCGAGGCCGCGGTCAGCCGGTGGCGCACCGGCAAGGACACCCCGTCGGACTTCGACGAGGCGGTCTCCCGCTCCCGCGCCGGATTCGCGCGGCTCGCCGGGGTCCCGGCGGACCGGGTGGCGATCGGCGCGTCGGTGTCGCAGCTGGCGGCGAACGTCGCGGGCGGACTGGCCCCGGACGCCCGCGTCCTGGTCGCCGAGGGCGAGTTCACCAGCGTGACGTTCCCGTTCGCGCAGCGGGCGAACGTCACCGAAGCGCCGCTCGCCAAGCTGGCGCAGCACGTCGAAGGCCACGACCTCGTCGCGGTCAGCCTCGCGCAGTCCGCCGACGGCGCGCTTCTCGACACCGCCGCGCTGCGGGCCGCCTCCGAAGCCGCGGGCGTGCCGGTCATGATCGATGTCACGCAAGCCGCGGGCTGGCTGCCGCTGGACGTCGCGTGGGCGGACTGGATCGTCTGCGCGGGCTACAAATGGCTGTTCTCGCCGCGCGGCTGCGCCTGGCTCGCGGTGCACCCGCGGGCGCACGAACGGACCCGCCCGGTCGCCGCGAACTGGTACGCCGGCGACGATCCGTGGTCCTCGGTATACGGAATGCCACTGCGCCTGGCCGGAAACGCGCGCGGATTCGACCTTTCGCCGGTGTGGCTGTCGCACGTCGGCGCCGCGGAAGCGTTCGACTACTTCGCGTCACTGGACCTCGCCGCGGTGCGCGACCACAACGCCGGACTGGCCGATTCCCTGCGCACCGCGGCCGGGCTGGAGCCGCAGGGGAGCGCGATCGTGGCGCTGGAAGCCGATCCCGCGCGGATCGCCGAGGCCGGGATCGTCGCGAGCGTCCGCAACGGGCGGGTACGGGTCGGTTTCCACCTCTACAACGGCCCTGACGACGTCGAACGCGTGCTGGACGCCCTGGGCGCAGCGTCTGGCTGAAGGCCGCACGGGCGGTGAACTACGGTGTTCGCGTGTCCCATCCGCACTTCACCCCCGGACCCTCGGACACGGCCCCGATCCCGGCCGTGCCCGCGCAGCCGGGTCCGCCGCCCGGGCCGTCGCGCAACCGCGCCCTCCTGCTGCGCGGCGCCGGGCTCGTGGCGATCGCCGTCGTGGCCGGGCTCGTCTGGTACCTGATCCGGCACGACAGCACGCCGGACGAGCCGGTCGCCGAACCACCGGCGACCACGGCGAAGCCCGCGTTCGACTACAAACTGGCCGAAGGCCCGGTCAAGGCGACCGACTGCGCCGCCAACGCGTACTCGGGCGCGAAGAAGTTCTTCCAGGACAACCAGTGCAAGTCCTTGGCGCGGGCGCTGTACACGGTGCAGTCCGGGGACGCGAAGGCGCTGGTGTCGGTGGTGCTGGTGACGATGCCGGACGCGGCGAAGGCGACCGAGCTGAAACAGCTCACCGACCGCGACGGCACCGGCAACGTGAGCGACCTGGTCCGCGACGGCACCTTCCACGACACCGACGCCCCGAAACTGAGCGGCAACGAGGCGGAGTACGAGTCGAAGGCCACCGGAGCCGAGGTGACGATCGTGCTGACCGACTTCTACTACGGCCACCACGACAAGCAGCTGCTCAACCGGATCGCGAAGAACGCGTTGAAGCTGTCCGGGAAGCTCCGCTGAGCTTCTCGTGAAACGCGCAGGCTCGGGTTCGGCCCGGCCTGCGCGCTTGTGCTAGGAGGGCTGCCCGGGGAGGGCAACGGGCTTCTGACTCAATGCTAGGAAATTAAGACGCGACAGTTCAGCCCGCAGCTCGTCCACAAGAGACGTCCTCGCCGCCGAAATGCCCGATTAATCCCATTCTGACCGTGTCTCGAGGCCCGTGAGGGGACCCCTGAGGGAATCAGATTCCCTCAGGGGTCCCCTCACGGACTGCAAAATCCGTGTACCGGTCCCCGCCAGTAGTCACTGCGGTCGCCAACCCCTTCGAACTGGGCAGCCGCGCCGCAACGCACCGGCGGCACCGCCTTAAGTTCCTGGCATGGGGGCGCTACGGACCAGCTTCCTGCCGTCAAGGCGTCCCACGCCCGCGTGGCGCTGCCCGGCAACGCGGCCGCAAGCTGGCGTGTTCTCGTGAGTGTTCACGCCGGTTCTAACCGGCACGAACACTCACGACGCCCTACGAGGGCTGCCCGGGGAGGGCAACGGCGGCGGGCTTCAGACCCGCCTCCTGCCGCCAGGGCATCCCACGCCGAGCCGCCGCGATCACCGCCTGCAAAGCCATCCCGCGCAGCCCCGAATCGTCGGTATGCGTAAGCACGGCAAGCCAAGCCGCCGCCGTGTCCGCCTCCGCGCTCGCCACCAGCGCAGCCGCCGAAGCGGTGTCGGTAACCGGCTTAGGCGGCACGTACGCGGCTTCAGGAGCCACCGGTGTCGCCGACACCGACGTGATCATCTGCGTGACCACGTCCCGCCGCGCGGTGTGTTCCGCGCGCCCGGCCTTCACCGCTTCCCCGAAGTCACCCGGCAGGAACGCCGTCACCAACCCGTACACCCACAGCGACGCGTGCTCGGCCGCCAGCGCCTTCTGCAGCGAATCCACCGCTTCCTTCGGCACCGACGACGGCGCGGCCGCGGCCTTCGCGTCGGCCCCCGGCCCGAGTTCCGGCGCGACCCGCTGCAGCCCGGCGCACCCGGCGGCCACCGACGCGACCAGCCCGGCCCGGTACGCCGGCAGCGCGGGCACCAGGTCCTCCGCCTGCTTGCGCGCGGCGGCGAGCCGGTCCTTGAACCCGGCGAGATCAGCCGGCGCGGCGGGGACGTCCGCCGCCTTCTTCGGCCGGTTCAGCCGGTCCACCTCGGTCTTCAGCGCGGCCGCCTGCGCGGCTCTGGCGTCGGCGACCTGTCCGGCCGCGTCGCCGCCGGCGGGCAGCTTCCTGGCCGCGGCGGCGTCCGCCTCGGCCGTCGCCAGCAGCGGGGCCAGGGGATCGGGGGCGTCGTCGTAGCCGCCGGAGCAGGCGGCGAGCGGCACAGCCGCGGCGACAGTGGCGCTCAGCGCGCCCAGACGCAGCACGGCGCGCCGGGAAAGGTCTGCGGTCACGTCGGCCCATCCTGCCAGGCCGCCCGGGTGCGCCGCCGCTCGCGCGTCTTCGCGGGGGCGCAGGATAAGCTTGACCTTCACCGACCAACAGGCCGAACAGGAGTGCTCCACGTGCCCAACGAACTCGCCAGCCGGCTGGAGCCGATCGTGGCCGAAGCCGTCACGACCGCGGGTTTCGACCTCGACTCGCTCGAGGTGCAGCAAGCCGGAAGGCGACAGCTGGTGAAGGTGGTCGTCGACTCCGACGACGGCGTCGGCCTGGACGAGGTCGCCGAGGTCAGCCGCACCGTCTCGGCCGCACTCGACGAGAACGAGCACGTGCTGGCGAGCGCCTACACGCTCGAGGTCACCTCGCCCGGCCTCGACCGGCCGCTCACCCAGCGCCGGCACTGGCGGCGCGCCCGGTTCCGCCTCGTCAAGATCACGCCCGTCGAGGGTTCGGCCTACCTCGGCCGCGTCGGCCACGCCGGCGAGAAGGGCGTGCGCGTCCTCGTCGACGGCCGGATCAAGGACGTGCACTACCAGTCCGTCGCGAAGGCCGTCGTGGAAGTCGAATTCAAGCAACCGCCCGCAGACGACCTCAAAGCCCTGACCGCGGACGAGAACGAGAAGAAGGAGGAGTCGAAGTGAACGTGGACATCGCCGCGCTGCGGGCGATCGAACGGGACAAGGACATCCCCTTCGACACGGTCATCGAGGCCATCGAGACCGCGCTGCTCACCGCGTACAAGCACACCGAGGGCCACCAGCCGCACGCCCGGATCGACATCGACCGCAAGACCGGCCTCGTCCGCGTCCTCGCGCACACCCTCACGTCCGAGGGCGAGGTCGACGAGGAATGGGACGACACGCCCGAGGGCTTCGGCCGGATCGCCGCCACCACCGCGCGCCAGGTCATCCTGCAGCGGCTGCGCGACGCCGAGCACGAGAAGACCTACGGCGAGTTCTCCGCCAAGGAGGGCGAGATCGTGGCCGGGGTGGTGCAGCGCGACGCGCGCGCCAACGCCCGCGGCATGGTCGTGATCCAGGTCGGCGACACCGAGGGCGTGCTGCCGCAGGCCGAACAGGTCGCGGGGGAGTCCTACGAGCACGGCACCCGGATCAAGGCGTTCGTGTTCGGCGTGTCGCGCAGCAACCGCGGCCCGCAGATCATGCTGTCGCGCTCGCACCCGAACCTGGTGCGCAAGCTGTTCGCGCTGGAGGTCCCGGAGATCGCCGACGGCACCGTCGAGATCGCCGCGGTCGCCCGCGAACCGGGGCACCGGTCGAAGATCGCCGTGCGCTCCACCATCCCGGGCGTCAACGCCAAGGGCGCCTGCATCGGCCCGATGGGCGCGCGCGTGCGCAACGTGATGAGCGAGCTGGCCGGCGAGAAGATCGACATCATCGACTGGTCCGACGACCCGGCCAGGTTCGTCGGGAATGCATTGTCGCCGGCGAAGGTTGTTTCGGTACGTGTCGTGGACGAGCGCGCCAAGACGGCGAGGGTCGTCGTGCCGGACTTCCAGCTGTCGCTGGCGATCGGCAAGGAGGGCCAGAACGCCCGCCTCGCCGCCCGGCTCACCGGCTGGCGGATCGACATCCGCAGCGACGCGGCCCCCGCCGAGCCGGCCGGTCCGGCGCAGGGTGAGCAAGACCACGCCGGCCAGGCGCGGCCCGCCGCGGCGACCGGTTCGGCCGACTGAAGGTGCAGGCGCTAGACTCGACAACGGTTCAAGTCCCGCGAAGGGCCACTGGGGACACCCCCGACCTCCCGCGTCACCGGCACTCGCCGGTGCGCACGTGTGTCGGCTGCCGGAAACGGGACTTGACCGGCGAACTGCTGCGCGTGGTCGCGGCGGACGGGCGGCTGGTCGTCGACGAACGTCGGCGGCTGCCGGGACGGGGTGCGTGGCTGCACCCGGGACCGGGCTGCCTGGCCAAAGCCGAGCGGAAGCGGGCGTTCCCCCGGGCTCTCCGGGCCCAGGGCGCGCTCGAGGCCGCGGGACTGCACCGCCACGCGGCGTTCGCCGAGGACAACGACGCCGGGACGCTCCCGGGGTCGCGGGAAACAAGGAAGCAGGTCGACCCGTCATGAGTCAGCCGTGAAGCTGAAGCCATGAACGCGCGACGATAAGGACGAGGTCAGCGGGTCCCCGCCTGGCCTCCCCTAGATGAGGAGAGCTGTGCCAGGCAAGGCCCGTGTACACGAGCTCGCTAAGGAGCTCGGCATCACCAGCAAAGAAGTTCTCGCCAAGCTGAAGGAGCAGGGCGAGTTCGTGAAGTCCGCGTCGTCCACCGTCGAGGCGCCCGTCGCCCGCCGGCTCCGCGACGCGTACCCCGCCAAGGGCGGGAAGAAGCCCGGCCCCACTCCGGGACCGCGGCCCGCTCCGGCCCCGAAGCCGCCCGCTCCGCAGCAGCAGAGCGCCGCTTCGCAGGCCCCGTCCGCTCCGGCCCCCGCGCCGCAGCAGGCCCCGGCCGTGAAGCCGGGACCGCAGGCCGCCAAGCCGGCGGCGTCCCCGGGCCCGAAGCCCGGCGGCCCGCGCCCCGGCCCGCGTCCGCCCGCCCCGGCCCAGCCGGCCCCGGCGCAGGAGGTCCCGGCCGCCAAGGCCGAGCCCGCCGCGCCCAAGCCGGCCCCGAAGCAGCAGGACTCGTCGTCCGCCGGTTCGGTCGTGCCGCCCAAGCCGCAGGGCCCCAAGCCCGGCGGCCCGAAGCCCGGTCCGCGCACCCCGCGGGTCGGCAACAACCCGTTCGGCGTCGGTTCAGGTTCCCCAGCCCCGCGCCCGCCCGCCTCGCGTCCCGGCCCCGGCCAGGGCGGCGACAACCGTCCCCCGCGTCCGGGCGGCGGCCAGGGCGGCGGAGAGCGTCCGCCGCGTCCCGGCGGGCAGGGCGGCGGCAACCGGCCTAGCCCGGGCAACATGCCCCCGCGCCCGAACCCCGGCATGATGCCGGGCCGCGCCCGTCCGGCCGGACCGGCAGGCGGCCGCGGCGGTCCTGGCGGCGGCGGTCGTCCCGGTGGCGGCGGCGGCCGTCCCGGCGGCGGCGGCGGTGGCGGCGGCTTCCGCGGCGGCCCCGGTGGCGGCGGCGGTGGCGGCGGTTTCCGTCCCGGTGGCGGCGGCGGTGGCGGCTTCCGTCCGGGCGGCGGCGGTGGCGCCCCGGCCGGCGGCGGCGGTTTCCGCGGCGGCGGCGGCGGTCGCGGCGGCCCCGGCGGTCGCGGCGGCACGGCCGGCGCCTTCGGCCGTCCCGGCGGGCCCTCGCGCAAGGGCCGCAAGTCGAAGCGGCAGAAGCGCCAGGAGTACATGGACAACATGCAGGCGCCCAGCGTCGGCGGCGTCCGCCTGCCCAAGGGCAGCGGCGAGACGATCCGGCTGCCGCGCGGCGCTTCGCTGACCGACTTCGCCGAGAAGATCGACGCCAACCCGGCTTCGCTGGTGCAGGTGCTCTTCCACCTCGGCGAGATGGTCACCGCGACGCAGTCCGTGTCGGACGACATCCTCGAGCTGCTCGGCGGCGAGATGAACTACGTCGTCCAGGTCGTCTCCCCCGAGGAGGAGGACCGCGAGCTGCTGGAGACCTTCGACATCACCTATGGCGAGGACGAGGGCGGCGAGGAGGACCTGCAGGTCCGTCCGCCGGTCGTCACCATCATGGGTCACGTCGACCACGGCAAGACCCGGCTGCTGGACACGATCCGCAAGACGAAGGTCCGCGAGAGCGAGGCCGGCGGGATCACCCAGCACATCGGCGCCTACCAGATCGAGACCGAGCTCGAAGGCGTGCCGCGGCTCATCACCTTCATCGACACCCCGGGTCACGAGGCGTTCACCGCCATGCGTGCCCGAGGCGCGAACTCGACCGACATCGCGGTGATCGTGGTGGCGGCCGACGACGGCGTCATGCCGCAGACGGTGGAGGCGATCAACCACGCGCAGGCCGCGAAGGCCCCGATCGTGGTCGCGATCAACAAGATCGACAAGGAGGGCGCGAACCCGGACAAGATCCGGCAGCAGCTCACCGAGTACAACCTCATCGCCGAGGAATACGGCGGCGACACGATGTTCGTCGAGATCTCCGCACGGGAGAACATCAACATCGACGGGCTTCTCGAGGCGATCCTGCTGACCGCGGACGCGGCTCTGGACCTGCGGGCCAACCCGGACATGGAGGCGCAGGGCGTCGCGATCGAGGCGCACCTCGACCGCGGCCGCGGCCCGGTGGCCACCGTCCTGGTCCAGCGCGGCACGCTGCGCGTCGGCGACTCGGTCGTGGCGGGCGACGCCTACGGCCGCGTCCGCCGGATGGTCGACGAGCACAACGAGGACGTCACCGAGGCGCTGCCCTCGCGTCCGGTCCAGGTCATCGGGTTCACCTCGGTGCCGGGAGCGGGCGACACCTTCCTGGTGGTCGACGAGGACCGCGTCGCCCGGCAGATCGCCGAGCGCCGCTCCGCTCGCACCCGCAACGCGCTCAACGCGTCGCGCCGCAAGCGGGTCAGCCTCGAGGACCTCGACTCCGCCTTGAAGGAGACGAGCAGCCTCAACCTGATCATCAAGGGCGACAACTCGGGTACCGTCGAGGCGCTCGAAGCGGCGCTGCTGCAGCTGGACGTCGGCGAAGACGTCGAACTGCACGTCGTCCACCGCGGCGTCGGCGGCGTGACCGAATCGGACATCGACCTGGCGACCGCGTCCGACGCGATCGTTCTCGGGTTCAACGTCCGGGCGCAGGGCAAGGCGACCGAGCGGGCCACCCGCGAGGGCGTCGACGTGCGCTACTACACGGTCATCTACCAGGCGATCGAAGAGATCGAGCAGGCTCTGAAGGGCATGCTCAAGCCGGAGTACGAAGAGGTCGAACTGGGCCGCGCCGAGGTCCGGGACGTCTTCAAGTCCTCCAAGATCGGCACGATCGCGGGTTGCCTGGTCATGTCCGGCGAGATCCGGCGCAACGCCAAGGCCCGCCTCCTGCGCGACGGCAACGTGGTCGCGCAGAACCTGCCGATCAACTCGCTGCGCCGCTTCAAGGACGACGTGGTCGAGGTCCGGGAAGGGTACGAGTGCGGTCTCACGCTGGGCTCGTACAGCGACATCAAGGTCGACGACGTGATCGAGACCTACGAACAGCGGGAGAAGCCCCGTAGCTGACGGCTTCCGCTGGGGGAGGGGCGTGCTCGCAGGCTGCGCTCGCCCCTCCCCGCCGTCAGCGTGTTGTGCGGGGGTCGAACCCCCGCGCCCCCGCCAGGGGGCAAGCCCCCTGGACCCCCGCGTGGGGTCCAGTCGGGCTGTCCGTCGAGTTTGGTAGGTGCTGACTAGCTTTGTTCGTTGGAGCTTTGGAGCTCGACTTGCTGCTCGACGACGTGCATTCGTTGAAGCAGAAACGATCCGTGGTGCGGCCGGTGGTGGCCGAACTGCGGAAACGCTTTTCCGTCTCGGTCGCCGAGGCGGGACATCTGGACCTGCACCGGCGCGCGCTCATCGGCGTCGCCGCGGTCGCCCCCGACGGCGAGCACATCCGGGACGTGCTCGACGCGTGCGAGCGGTTCGCGGCGGGCCGCCCCGAGTTCGAACTGCTGTCCGCGCGCCGCCGGCTGCTCGGCCCGGACGACTAGAACACCCGGAAATCCGGAGAAGGAGACCTCAGCCATGGCCGATCCCGCTCGGGCACGCAAGCTCGCCAAGCGGATCTCGCAGATCGTGGCCTCGGCGATCGAACACGACGTCAAGGACCCGCGACTGGGTTCGGTGACCATCACCGACGCCCGCGTCACTGCGGACCTGCACGACGCCACGGTGTACTACACGGTGCTCGGCGAAAGCCTCGACGCGGAGCCGGACTTCGCGAGCGCCGCGGCCGCCCTGGAAGCCGCGCGCGGCGTCCTGCGCACGAAGGTGGGACAGGGCACCGGCGTCCGCTACACCCCGACGCTCACCTTCGTCGCGGACAGCGTCCCGGACGACGCCCGCCGCATCGAAGAACTGCTCGCGAAGGCCCGCGAATCGGACGCCGAGGTGGCCCGCCGGGCGACCGGAGCTCAGCCCGCGGGCGAAGCGGACCCTTACAAAGCTCCTCGGGCCGACGAGGACGAGGAGCAGGCAGAAGAGGAGACGCGCGGCTGAAGCGATGCGGTCAAAGCCCGGTGTCACGCGACGCGGCCTGCTGTTCGGCAGTGCCGCGGCGCTCGTCTCCGCCTGCACCGGGCGCTCCGCCCCGGTGGTTGCGCCGACCTCGGCTGCCCCGGCCTCCAGCCCGTCGCCCCTGAAGGCGTCCGTCACGATCCACCGCAGGCACTCCGCGGCCCGCGGCCGGGACGTCGACGTCGTGCTCATGACGCCGGACGACGTCCCCAGCACCGGCCTGCCGGTCTGCGTGGCACTGCACGGCCGCGGGTCGAACGCCCGCACGTTCCTCGACCTGGGCGCGCCCGCGGCCCTCACCGCCGCGGTCCGCTCGGGCACCCCGCCGTTCGCGGTCGTCGCGGTCGACGGCAGCCACTACTGGATGCCCGACGGCGACGACGACCCGCACCGCATGCTCACCGACGAACTCCCCGGCTGGCTGTCCGAGGCGGGCCTCCGCCCGATGACCGGCCTCCTCGGCATCTCCATGGGCGGCTTCGGCGCCCTGAACCTTGCCCTCCACCGCCGCGACGTGACCGCCGTGGCGACCTGCAGCGCGGCCCTGTTCCGCACGTGGCCGGAAGCCCGGTCGCGGCACATCTTCGCGTCCGAGGACGACTGGACCGCCGCCGAACCGCTGCGGCACGTCGACGAACTCCCGACCCGAGGCCTCGGCGTGTGGTGCGGCGACGGCGATCCGTTCCTGGCGGCCAACCGGAAGCTGATCACCAGCGCCAAGCCGGAGGTCTCGCGAATCACGGCGGGCAAGCACACGGCGGAGTACTGGCAGGGAGTCCTGCCGGAAGTCCTGCGATTCCTCGGACCGCGGCTGGCGTAGCGGGATCTGCCAGTCCGGCGCGAATTCAGACCGGCTTTCCCGCCACCACAAGATCCCGCACGATCGCCTGATCCACGCGGTGCGCCAACTCTTCGTACGGCCCGCCGGACCGCACCGCCAGCCCCGCCCGTTCCAGGATCGCCACCAGTTCCTCGCGCGGCAGCACATGCGTGTTCCACGAGATCCCGATGGCCCCGCCCGGCCGCAGCACGCGGTTCCACACCGGGATCGCCGCCGCGAGGAGGTCGCGCGGGCTGCGCGCCAGACCGGTCTCGCGGTGGCTGCCGTGCTGCACGCCGTACGGCGCGTCGGTCACGATCAAGTCCACTGACGCCGGGCGGAGGACCTCGTCCGTGGTCAGCGTGTCCGCGTTCAGGTAGCTGAGCCGGCGGGTGCGGCCGGACTTGTAGTCGTCCTTGTCGAACGCGTACTCGATGTCCAGCCGGCGGCCGAGGCGGACCTTGTTGCGGCGCAGCTGCCCGGATTCCGCGGTGTGCTTCACGCGCTTCGTGCGCAGCCACGTCTTCACGAACTGTTCGTACGCCTCGAAATCGCGCGCGTCGACGTCGAGGCCGGTCGCGTCGAAGCCGTACATCACGGCCTGGTTCAGCGTCGTCCCGCGCCCGCACAGCGGGTCGAGGACGTGCAGTTCGCGGTCCGGCCAGTCCGCGGGCCGCGAGGTCGCCAGCAGGGTGAGGTTGAGCAGCAGTTTCGTGAACTGCTCGTTGGTCTTGCCCGGGTACTTCTGGATGGTCAGCAGGTCGGAGTCCGCCTTCGCCAGCGGGTGCACGGCGACCGGCCGCAGCACGCCGTCGCCCAGTTCGAACAGGGCGTACAGCGAGGACAGGTTCGACAGCAGCGCCAGGTCGCGCTCGCCGAGCGGGGCGGCGCAGGCGAATTTCACGTACCCGACCCCGCCGAGTTCGATCTCTTCGATCGCCGACACCTCGGCGGACAGACCGGCGCCGAAGGCCGCCAGTTCGGCGCGCAGCAGCGCCGGCGACGAGGCGGCGTACACGCGGTTGGCGGAAGGCAGAACGAGGATCACGTACTCAGGCATCCCGCAGAGCGTAGCGTGACACTTCGTGACAGCTTCCCTGGTACAGGACATCGAGGCCGCCGCCGCACTGCTGGCCGGGGCCACCGACGTGACGCTGCTCGGCCACGTGCGCCCCGACGCGGACGCTCTCGGCAGTGCGCTGGCCCTCGGCCACGTGCTGCATCGCCGCGGCGCGAACGTGCGGGTCGCCTTCGGCGAGCCGGACGAGGCCCCGGAAACACTGGCGTGGCTGGACGTCGACGGCCTGATCACTCCCGTCGATGCCCTCCCTTCGACGGACGGTCTGCTGGTCGCGTTGGACACCCCGACCCTGGCCCGCCTGGGCAGGCTCGCCCCGCGGGTCGCCGCGGTCCGCGACGCGGGCGGTTCGGTCCTGGTCGTCGACCACCACGCGACCAACGCCCGCTACGGCACCCACCACGTCGTGGACGACACCGCCGAAGCGACGGCAATCCTGGTCACGCGGATCGTCGAGGCGATGGGGGTCGAACTGGACGCGGCCGCCGCGCGCTGCCTGTACGCCGGGGTGGTCACCGATACGAGCGGCTTCCGCCGGGCGAGCCCCGAGACGCACCGGATCGCCGCCCGTCTCCTGGAAGCTGGGGCCGACCCAGGCGAGGTGGCCCGTCGCATCGTCGATGATCACCCGTTCGCGTGGCTGCCGATGCTGTCGACGGTCCTGTCCGAGGCGCGGCTGGAACCCGAAGGGGCGCAAGGATTCGGCTTCGTCCACACGGTGGTGCGCGCGGCCGCCGCGGCGACGGTGCGGCTCGAAGAGGTGGAGTCCGTGATCGACGTGGTGCGCGCGACCCGGGAGGCCGGCGTCGCGGCGGTGCTGAAGGAGGCCGGGCCGGGTCCAGTGTGGACGGTCTCGCTGCGCTCAGCCGGCGACATCGACGTGTCCGCGGCCGCCGCGGAGTTCGGCGGGGGAGGGCACCGGATGGCGGCGGGGTGCACGGCGGAAGGTCCGGCGGAGGAGGTGCTGGACCGGCTGCGGAAGGCGCTGGGGCGGGCACCGCTGTTGCGGGCTTCCTGAACCGGGCTGGGCGCGTTCGACGGGAGCATGAGCGCAGCCGCGTCCGGAAGCTTCGCTGGACCCGTGTCGTACTGCTGACCGGGTCCAGTGCTCGCGGCCGTTCGCGCCTGGTCAGCCTGGTCAGCCTGGTCGGCGCAGGCCGTCCAGCACGAGGGTGATGACGTCGTCGGCCTCGGCCCGCCACCGAGGACGGTCGTGGGCCGCGCCGATGCCGTGCAGAGCCATCATCACGGCCCCGGCATCCACGTCGTCGCGCACAGCACCGTCTCGCACAGCAGCGGCCACCAGGTCGGTGACGGCCTCCTCCAGCGCCTGGCTGCCCCCGGCCAGCGCGTTCGAGCGGTCGGCCATGAGTGTGGCCAGCGTCCGGGCCAGGCCCGCGTGGGCGTCGATGTGGTCGACCATGCCGCGCAGGAAGGTCGCCAGCGCCTCCGCTGCGGGAAGCGTGGCTTGCAACTCGCGGGCGCGGTCGCACAGCGCGGCGACTTCCCCGTGGTAGACCGCCTCGGCCAGCGCCTCCCTGGTGGGGAAGTGGCGGTACAGCGTGCCGGTGCCCACCCCGGCCAGGCTGGCGAAGTCGTCGAAGCGCAGGTCGAAGAATTCGCCCGCGTCGAAGATCTCGCGCGCTTTGGCGACCAGGAGATCGCGGTTGCGCTGGGCGTCGGCCCGCAGCGGCTTGCCCGCGGTCATGCGCTGCCCTCCCGTCAGCAAGCGGAGATTGTCTCCGATTCAATCGTACTGCACGAGGTGGCGCGAAAATCCTGCTGTCCGGCCGTGGCTGAGACAGCCCGCCGCCCGTGCCGGAGCACGCCACAGAGGATTCCCGCCTCTCCGCGATTCCCTTGCCTGATAAGCGAATCCCGTGTCTTGCTTGCCCGCCTAGGAGCGTCCTCGCGGTCCGGGCCGCCGGAATTGTCGGTGCCGGTAGTTACTCTCCTCCCGTGTCCGAAAACGCCACGACCACCGCCGTAAGCGGTGACCGCATCCCGCCCCGCCGAGTGTTCGGCCTCGCCGTGCCCGCGCTCGGCGTGCTCGCCGCCGAGCCGCTCTACGTGCTGGTCGACACCGCCGTCGTCGGCCATCTCGGGGCGTTGCCGCTCGCCGGCCTCGCGTTGGGCGGCGTGGTGTTGTCGCAGGTCTCCACGCAGCTCACCTTCCTGTCGTACGGCACCACGTCGCGCACCGCGCGGCTGCACGGCGCGGGCAGGCGCGCCGACGCGGTCCGCGAAGGCGTGCAGGCCACCTGGCTGGGCGTGCTGGTCGGGCTGGTGCTGCTGGTGGCGGGGCAGTTGTTGGCCGGGCCGATCGCCCGCGCGCTTTCGGGCAGCGACGAGATCGCCGCGGCGGCCGTGTCGTGGCTGCGGATCGCGTTGTTCGGCGCGCCGCTGATCCTCGTCACGATGGCGGGCAACGGCTGGATGCGCGGCGTGCAGGACGCCACCCGTCCGCTGCGCTATGTGCTGGCGGGCAACGGAATTTCCGCCGTTCTGTGCCCGGTGCTGGTGTATGTCGCCGATCTCGGGCTGGAGGGGTCGGCGATCGCGAACGTCGTCGCGCAGGTCGTGTCCGCGTCGATGTTCGTCGCCGCGCTGGTGCGGGAAAAGGTGCCGCTGCGGCCGGATTTCCCGGTGATGCGGGCACAACTGGGTCTCGGCCGGGACCTGGTGCTGCGCAGTTTCGCGTTCCAGGCGTGCTTTGTGTCCGCTGCCGCGGTGGCCGCGCGCACTTCGACGGAGGCGGTCGGGGCGCACCAGGTGGTCCTGCAGCTCTGGACGTTCCTGTCCCTGGTGCTCGATTCGGTCGCGATCGCCGCGCAATCGCTCGTCGGCGCGGCGCTCGGTGCGGGAGCGGCGCGGCAGGCGCGCGGGGTGGCCACGCAGATCACCGGATACGGCTTGATTTTCGGCTGTTTCCTCGGCGTGCTGTTCGCGGCGTTGTGGAGCGTCCTGCCGCACGCGTTTACGTCCGATCCGGGAGTGCTCGGCGAAATCCCGCACGCCTGGTGGTTCTTCGTGGCGCTGCAACCGATCGCGGGCGTGGTGTTCGCGCTCGACGGGGTCCTCCTCGGCGCGGGTGACGCCGCCTTCCTCCGCACCGCCACGCTCGTCAGCGCCGGGCTCGGGTTCCTGCCGCTGATCTGGCTGTCGCTGGCGCTGGGCTGGGGGCTGAGCGGGATCTGGAGCGGGTTGTCGCTGTTCATGGTGTTCCGGCTGGCGGCCGTGGTGGCGCGATGGCGGTCCGGGCGGTGGGCCGTGGTCGGCGCGGTGCGGGAGGCGTGATGGCATGACGGCGAAACCCGCTCGCCGCCGGCGCCCGGCGGATGCGAGGGTGGGCGCATGCCGAAGTTCACCCAGGTCGACGTCTTCACCGACGAGCTCACCCGAGGCAACGCGCTCGCTGTCGTGCACGACGCGGACGCGCTGTCCGACGAGCGGATGGCGGCGTTCGCCCGCTGGACGAACCTCAGCGAGACCACGTTCCTGCTGGAGCCGTCCGACCCGGCCGCCGACTACCGCGTGCGGATCTTCACGCCGCACGGCGAGCTGCCCTTCGCCGGGCATCCGACGCTCGGGTCGGCGCGGGCGTGGCTGGCCGCCGGGGGAGAGCCGAAAGCCGGGCACCTCGTGCAGGAATGCGGGGCCGGGCTCGTCCGGGTGCGCCGCGACGGCGACCGGCTGGCGTTCGCCGCGCCTCCGCTGCGCCGCGGCGGTCCGGTGGACGAGGCCGACCTCGCCGAGGTGAAGCGTGGTCTGCACCTCGGCGACGCCGACGTCCTCGACGGGCGCTGGGCGGACAACGGCCCCGGCTGGGTCGCGCTGCTGCTGCGCGACGCGGCGACCGTCCTCGCCATCGAGCCGGACTTCGCCGCGCTCGGCGACTTCAAGGTGGGCGTCGTCGGTGCGCAGCCGGCCGGATCCGACACGGCCTTCGAGGTCCGCGCGTTCAGCGACACCGTCGAGGACCCGGTCACCGGCAGCCTCAACGCGGCGCTCGGCCAGTGGCTGATCGGCGACGGCATCGCGCCCGAGTCGTACGTCGCGGCGCAGGGAACGCGGCTCGGCAGGCGCGGGCGGGTGCACGTCGAACGGGACGGCGACGACGTGTGGGTCGGCGGCGAAACAGTCGTCGGCATCCGGGGCGAAGCGGATCTGTGGTGAAGCACACCCCGGTCACGGCTATGTCTCGAGGTTGCTGAGGCGATACAACTATCGAGGCGGCAGCGTCGTCGTCCTCCTAGTCCGACGCTCGCCTGCTTACTGGAGGAACTCTTGACGCCCGCCGGCCGCGCCCCTGTCCGGTCCTGGCTCATCTGGCTCACCGCGGTCACGGTGTACCTGCTCGCCGTTTTCCACCGCACTTCGTTCGGCGTCGCCGGGCTGAAGGCGGCCGAACGCTTCGGCGTCGGGTCCGCCGCGCTCGGCATCTTCACCGTCCTGCAGGTCGGCGTGTACGCGGCCATGCAGATCCCGACCGGCGTGCTGGTCGACCGCTACGGCCCGCGCCGCGTGCTCACCGCCGCCGTCCTGATCCTCGGCTCCGGGCAGCTGCTGCTCGGCGTCGCCGACACCTACGCACTCGGCCTGGTGGCCCGCGGCGTCCTCGGCCTCGGTGACGCGCTCACCTTCGTCAGCGTCCTGCGCCTCGTCGCGGCGCACTTCCCGGCGCACCGGTACGCACTGCTCGCGTCGTTCACCTCCTGCGTCGGCTACATCGGAAACCTCGCCGCGACCGTCCCGCTCACCCTGCTCCTCGACGGTCCAGGATGGACAGTCACCTTCCTCGCCGTCGGCGCGGTGACGGTGCTTTATGCGGTGCCGGTCGCGCTGCGCGTCCGCGACACCCCCGAAGGCGTACCGGAACGCAAACGCGAACCCGTGCGCCCGGCGGAACTCGGCAGGCAAGTCAAACTGGCCTGGCGGACTCCCGGCACCCGGCTGGGTTTCTGGGTGCACTTCTCGACGATGTTCGCGCCGAACGTGCTGACCCTGTTGTGGGGCGTGCCTTTCCTGGTGCAGGGCGAAGGTTTGCCCGCGGCGACCGCCAGCGCGCTGCTCACCGTCTTCGTATTCGGCTCCATGGCAGGCGGCCCGCTCCTGGGCGCGGTGATCGGCCGGGCCCCAGTGCTGCGAGTGCCGCTGGTCATCGGTTACCTCGCCGGAGCGGCGATCGTGTGGGCAGTGCTGCTCGGCTGGAACGGCCACATCCCGGTAGGCGTCCTCGTCCCCGCATTCGCCTTCCTCACCCTGGGCGGCCCGGCGTCGATGATCGGCTTCGCCATCGCCCGCGACTACAACCCGCTGTCCCGCGTCGGAACCGCGACCGGAGTGGTGAACGTCGGCGGCTTCCTGGCGACCACCGTGACCGCCCTGCTGATCGGCATCCTCCTCCAGGCGACCGGCGGCAACTTCCGGATCGCGCTGCTGGTCGTCGTGGCCATGCTGGCACTGGGCGCTTCGCGAATGCTCGTGTGGTGGCGCCGGGCCCGCGCCCACGTATTCGCCGCGGAAGCCCGAGGCGAAGAGGTCCCGGTCCGCATCCGGCGGCACCGCTGGGACCGCGCCCCGGAAGAGGCCGTGGCCGCCGCCTGAGCCACCCGCGCCGACCCGGTTCGACCGCCCCGAGCATGCGTCCGGGGCGGCCGCCCGAGCCAGTCGCCCTGCTCAGGCAGCCAGGTCACTCACTGGGGCCGTCCGTTTGGGGCGCCCGCCCAGTCAGCCGATCGTCCAGGGCGGTCGGCCGGGACACTCGCCCTGGCCGGTTGCGCAGATCGGCGGCCTTGAGCGCTCGCCCGGTCGGTTCCCAGACCAGGTCGACTGCCCAGGGCACTTGCCCGGATCGTCCGCCCGAGATGGTCGACTGCCCAGGGCGCCTGCCCGGCTCATTCGCTGGAGCCGGTCAGCTGCCCAGGGCACGTGCCCGGGCCGGTTGCTCGGGCACGTTGTGGCCCAGTCGGTTCGACTCCCAGCGCGATCGCCCGGATCGTCCGCCCGAGCCGGTCGACCGCCCAGGGCACTGCCCGGACCACCCGCCCGAACCGCCCGCCCAGCCGACCAACCGCCCGGACCAGACGCCGAACCCAACCCCCTCCAGTCCCCACCACCCCGCACCCCACGCCCAGAACCGGGCGCCAGCCGCGGAATCCGGTCTAGGTAGGGTTTCCGCCGTGTCTCGCCCGAAAGAACCGCGTCGTCCCGCCCCTCCTCCCGGATTGCTCATCGTCGACAAACCGGCGGGCATGACGTCGCACGACGTGGTCGCGCGGGCGCGGCGGATCATGGGCACCCGCAAGGTCGGCCACGCCGGCACGCTCGACCCGATGGCGACCGGGGTGCTGGTGCTCGGCATCGAGCGCGCCACCAAACTGCTCGGCCACCTCGCCCTCGACCGCAAGACCTATCTCGCCACCCTGTCGCTCGGCCGGTCCACCACCACCGACGACGCCGAAGGCGAACCGCTCGGCGCCGAGGCCGCGCCGGAAACCTTGGCCGCTGTCACCGACGAGCAGATCGCCGACGGGATCGCCGCGCTGACCGGGGACATCCAGCAGGTGCCCAGCGCCGTCTCCGCGGTCAAGATCGACGGCAAGCGCGCTTACGCCCGGGTGCGCGCGGGCGAGGACGTCGTCCTCCCGCCGCGGCCGGTGACCGTGCACCGGTTCGACGTTCTCGGTCTCCGCCGCGAGGACGACCGGATCGAACTCGACGCGATCGTCGAATGCTCGTCCGGCACCTACGTCCGCGCGCTCGCTCGCGACCTCGGCGCCGGGCTCGGCGTCGGCGGGCACCTGAAAGCCTTGCGCCGCACCACAGTCGGGCCGTTCACGCTCGCCCGCGCGCGCACGCTCGACCAGCTCGAAGAGAAACCGGAACTGTCGCTGGACCTCGACGCCGCCGTCGCCGCCGCGTTCCCTCGCCGCGATCTCGACGCCGCCACCGCCAAAGCCGTCCAGTACGGCAGGCGCATCCCGGCCGCCGGGATCACCGGCACGTACGGCCTTTTCGCGCCGGACGGCCACGTGCTCGCGCTGGCCTCCGACACCGAGGGAGTGACCCGTTCGGTGGTGGTCCTCCTGCCCGCATAGGGTGGGAGGCAAAGGCACCTCGCTCGGGGAGAGTTGACAACAGTGCAGCGGTGGCGTGGGCTCGGGGACCTCCCGGGCGGCTGGGGACGGTGCGTGGTCACCATCGGCGTGTTCGACGGCGTGCACCGCGGGCACCAGGAACTGATCAAGCGCACCGTCGCGACGGCCGCCGAACGCGGCGTGCCCAGCGTGGTGCTCACCTTCGACCCGCATCCGTCCGAGGTGCTGCGGCCGGGCAGCCATCCCGCGCAGCTGACGACCCTGCGGCGCAAGGCCCAGCTGGTCGAGGGGCTCGGCGTCGACGTGTTCTGCGTGCTGCCCTTCACCCTCGAGCTGTCCCGGCTCAGCCCGCACGAGTTCGTGCACGAGGTGCTGGTCGACCGGCTGCACGCGGCCGCGGTGCTGGTCGGCGACAACTTCACCTTCGGGGCCAAGGCCGCGGGCAACGTCGCGCTGCTGCGCGAACTCGGCCGCCGCTTCGGGTTCGTCGCCTACGGCGCGGAGCTGCAGGGCCGTTCGCTCGACGACGACCGCGGCGCCAACGACATCACCTTCTCCTCGACGTACGTGCGCTCGTGCATCGACGCGGGCGACGTGGTGGCCGCGGCCGACGCGCTCGGCCGCCCGCACCGGCTGGAAGGCATCGTCGTGCGCGGCGACGGACGGGGCCACGACCTCGGCTACCCGACGGCCAACCTGTCCACCGCGCGGTTCGCCGCCGTGCCCGCGGACGGCGTCTACACGGCCTGGTTCACCCGGCTGTCCGATCCGGACCGGCGGCTGCGCGCGGCGGTGTCGGTCGGCACGAACCCGACGTTCTCCGGGCGCGAGCGCACCGTCGAGGCGTTCGTGCTGGACGTCGACGAGGACTTCTACGGCCAGCACGTCGCGCTGGACTTCGTCACCCGGTTGCGGGATCAGGCGCGGTTCGGCGCGCCGGCCGATCTCGTGCGGAAGATCGACGAGGACGTGGCCCGGACCAGGGAAGCGCTCGGCTCGGACAGCTGAGCGGACCCGGTCCCGGGACAGGCCGGGCGCGGGGCGAATCGGGCGTTCCGGCCCGCGGGGGACGCCCGGAGTGGCAAGATGGGCCGGCGGCGCCGGGCCGGGGAAGCGAAGTGGGCCGGCAGCACCGGGCCGCGGGGACGACAGCGCTAGGGGAGCGGAGCTAGGTGGAGGACCACAAGATCGTCCAGCGGAACATCGCGCTGCAGCGGGAGTGGTACGGGGAGCCGCTGGGCGATCGGGTGCGCAGGCTGGTCGTGGCCTTCGACGTGTCGCAGGCGTTCCTGGCCGAGGTGCTGGGGATCAGCGCGCCGATGCTGAGCCAGGTGATGAGCGGGCGGCGGGCGAAGATCGGCAATCCGGTCGTGCTGGCCAGGATGATCATGCTCGAGCGCAAGATCCTGGTGCCCGAGGTCGCCGCGGGCGACCGCGACGCGATGCAGGCCGCGCTCGAGGACGTGCGCGATTCGCGGCCCACCGTCGGCCGCGACAACATCCCGGTCAACTCCGACGAGAAGATCGTGCTCGCGGGCATCCGGGACGTCGCCGAGGACGAGAACCTGGCCGAGGCGGCGAAGCTGCTCGACGAGGACTTCCCGGCGATCGCCGACCTGCTCCGCCGCGCGGGAGCCGCGGGCCAGTAGCCGATGCAGCTGTTCACCGCGCTGCGCCCGCCCGCCGACGTCGCGGCGGAAATCGCCGACGCGCTCGGCGAACGGGACCGGCTGCTGCGCTGGTCCGATCCGGCCGGCTGGCACATCACGCTGGCCTTTTACGGCGAGGCGGACCCCGCCGGATGCGCCGCCTTCCTCGACCGGGCACTGGACGGCCGAAAATCCGTTGACGTCCGGCTCGCCGGTTCGGGAACATTCCCGGGAGTGCTGTGGTTGGGAGTGGCGGGGGAGGACCTCGCCGATCTCGCCGCGGCCGCCACCATGGGCTCCGGCGAACAACGCCCGTACCGGCCGCACCTGACGCTGGCGCGATGCTCCCGCACGCGGCCGCCGACGGCGTGGACGGAACACCTCGCCGGCTTCCGCGGCCGGGCCTGGACCGCGGACCGGGTCGAGCTGATGGGCGGCGGCAGCCCGTACCGCACGCTGCGGTCCTGGCCGCTGCGCCGCGCGGGAGCCGGCCGCGAGCCGACGCTGCCCAGCTAGCCGCACGCGGCTGAAGCCGCAGTTCAACCGGCTGGTAACCTCGCAATCGGGTCCGGCTGCAGTCCGTGGCGGCCGCGACCGTCTCACCCGGCCGCGTGGCGCGGTGCGGGCCTCACGGCACTAGATGCACAAGGAGCACCACCAGTGGCGCTGTCCACCGAAGAGAAGAAGACGATCCTCGCCGAGTACGGGCTGCACGACTCGGACACCGGATCCCCCGAGGCCCAGGTCGCGCTGCTCACCAAGCGGATCATCGGCCTCACCGAACACCTGAAGACCCACAAGCACGACCACCACTCCCGTCGCGGTCTCCTGCTGCTGGTCGGCCGTCGCCGCCGGCTGCTGAACTACACGGAAAAGGTGGACGTGGCGCGGTACCGGGACCTGATCAAGCGTCTCGGCCTGCGCCGATAGCGTGCTGACGAGGGGGAGCGGCTTCGGCCGCTCCCCCTCGCCGCAAGCACACCCCCCACACGGCGCGAGCGCGCTGGAGGAACGATCTCGCCGGTCCTCGGTAGTGGTTCCCGGGCAACGGACCCGGGGGCTTCGATCGAAGACCGGCCTCACACCTCCTCGAGCGTCCTCGGGCGAACCGGGTCCCACAGTGGGAGACTCTCGCCGTACGAAGGAACCAAAGAGGAGATTGACCATATGACCGACTCCACCGGAGTCACCGTGTTCGAGACCGAAGCCGTTCTGGACAACGGCCGGTTCGGCACCCGCACCGTCCGGTTCGAGACCGGCCGGCTCGCCAAGCAGGCCGCCGGCGCCGTCGTCGCGTACCTGGACGAAGAGACCATGCTGCTGTCGGCGACCACGGCGTCGAAGCACCCGAAGGAGCACTTCGACTTCTTCCCGCTGACCGTGGACGTCGAGGAGCGGATGTACGCCGCCGGCCGCATCCCGGGCGCGTTCTTCCGCCGCGAGGGCCGCCCGTCGACCGACGCCATCCTCACCGCCCGCCTGATCGACCGCCCGCTGCGCCCGTCCTTCGCCGACGGCCTCCGCAACGAGATCCAGGTCGTCATCACCGTCCAGAGCCTCAACCCGGACGACCCGTACGACGTGCTGGCGATCAACGCCGCGTCGGCCTCCACCCAGATCGCCGGCCTGCCGTTCTCCGGCCCGGTCGGCGGCGTGCGCGTCGCGCTGATCGAGGACCAGTGGGTCGCGTTCCCGACCTGGCCGCAGCTCGAGAAGGCCACCTTCAACATGGTGGTCGCGGGCCGCATCGTGGGCGACGACGTCGCGATCATGATGGTCGAGGCCGAGGGCACCGAGCACACGCTCGACCTGATCGCCGACGGCGGCACCGCGCCCGACGAGACCACCGTCGCGCAGGGCCTCGAGGCTGCGAAGCCGTTCATCCGCGTGCTGTGCGAGGCGCAGCAGCGCCTGGCCGCCGACGCCGCGAAGCCGACCGGCGAGTTCCCGCTGTACCCGGCCTACCAGCCGGACATCTACGAGGCCGTCGCCGCGATCGCGTCCGACGAGCTCGCCAAGGCGCTGCAGATCGCCGGCAAGCAGGAGCGCGACGCCGCGACCGACGAGGTCAAGGCCGCCGTCCTGGAGAAGCTCGGCCTCGGCGAGGGCGAGGCCTTCGAGGGCCGCGACAAGGAGGTCGGCGGTGCGTTCAAGGCGCTGACCAAGAAGATCATGCGCACCCGCGTCCTCACCGAGAAGATCCGGATGGACGGCCGCGGCCTGACCGACATCCGCCAGCTCTCGGCCGAGGTCGCCGTGATCCCGCGGGCGCACGGTTCGGCGCTGTTCGAGCGCGGCGAGACCCAGATCCTGGGCGTCACCACGCTGAACATGCTCCGCATGGAGCAGCAGATCGACTCGCTGTCGCCGGAGACGACGAAGCGCTACCTGCACCACTACAACTTCCCGCCGTTCTCCACCGGCGAGACCGGCCGCGTCGGTTCGCCGAAGCGGCGCGAGATCGGCCACGGCATGCTCGCCGAGCGCGCCCTGGTGCCGGTGCTGCCGAAGCGGGACGAGTTCCCGTACGCGATCCGCCAGGTCTCCGAGGCGCTGGGCTCCAACGGCTCCACCTCGATGGGCTCGGTCTGCGCGTCCACCATGGGCCTGTTCAACGCCGGCGTGCCGCTGAAGGCTCCGGTCGCGGGCATCGCCATGGGCCTGGTGTCCGACGAGGTCGACGGCGAGACGCGTTATGTCGCGCTCACCGACATCCTCGGCGCCGAGGACGCGCTGGGCGACATGGACTTCAAGGTCGCCGGCACGAAGGACATCATCACCGCGCTGCAGCTGGACACCAAGCTGGACGGCATCCCGTCCGAGGTGCTCGCGGCCGCGCTGAAGCAGGCGAAGGACGCTCGCCTCACCATCCTGGAAGTCATCGCCGAGGCGATCGACGGCCCGGACGAGATGAGCCCGTACGCCCCGCGCGTCACGTCGGTGAAGATCCCGGTCGACAAGATCGGCGAGGTCATCGGGCCGAAGGGCAAGATGATCAACTCGATCACCGAGGAGACCGGCGCCGACATCTCGATCGAGGACGACGGCACGATCTACGTGGGCGCGGCCGACGGCCCGTCGGCGGAGGCGGCGATCGGCAAGATCAACGCCATCGCCAACCCGCAGCTGCCGAAGGTCGGCGAGCGCTTCCTGGGCACCGTGGTGAAGACGGCCGCGTTCGGCGCGTTCGTCTCGCTGCTGCCGGGCAAGGACGGCCTCGTGCACATCTCGAAGCTGGGCAACGGCAAGCGGATCGCGAAGGTCGAGGACGTGGTGAACGTCGGCGACAAGATCCGCGTCGAGATCGCCGACATCGACAACCGCGGCAAGATCAGCCTGATCGTCGTCAAGGAAGAAGAGGCGGCGAAGCCCGCTGAAGGCGACGCGGAGGCGGAGAAGGCCGAAGCCAAGTAAGGCTCGCGCCCCGCACAGCTTGGTCCGTGAAGGCCCCCTCTCCGGCCGGGGAGGGGGCCTTCACCGCATGTGAGCAAAGGAATCCATTGGCACGGCAGGTTTCCGGGCACGAGCAGCCCGTCGGCACGACCCGTACGCTCGAGTCCACTTCGGACGGTGCGGTCGTCAAGCGGAGCGTCCTTCCCGGCGGCCTGCGGGTGATCACCGAGCACGTCCCGGCGTCCCGGTCGGCGACGGTCGGGCTGTGGGTCGGGGTCGGTTCGCGGGACGAGCCGTCGCCGGTCGCGGGCGCGGCGCACTACCTGGAACACTTGCTGTTCAAGGGAACCGCCCACCGCGACGCCACCCAGATCGCGGAGGAGATCGACGCGGTCGGCGGCGAATTCAACGCCTTCACCGCGAAAGAGCACACCTGCTACTACGCCCAGGTCCTGGACGCGGATCTGCCGCTGGCGCTCGACCTCGTCACCGACGTGGTCTTCGAAGCGCAGTGCACCGATCGCGACATGGACATGGAGCGCAGCGTCGTCCTCGAAGAGATCGCGATGCGCGACGACGACCCGGAAGACCTGCTGCACGAGGAGTTCGTCAGCGCGATCCTCGGCGACCACCCGCTGGGCCGTCCGGTGCTGGGCACGGAAAAGTCCATCACCGAGATGTCGCCGGTCGCGCTGCGCGGCTTCTACCGCCGTCGCTACACCCTGCCGCGGATGGTGCTCGCGGTCGCCGGGAACGTCGAACACGCCCAGGTGCTGCGGCTGGTCAAGCGCGCACTGAACGATCGCCTGGGCGGCACGGCGACGCCGGTCGCGCCGCGGTCCGGCCGTGCGCGGCTCAAGACGGTGCCGAAGCTGGCGCTGCACCCGGACGACACCGAACAGGCGCACGTGATGCTCGGCTTCCGCGCGCTGCCGCGGCACGACGAGCGCCGGTTCACCCTGTCGGTGCTCAACGCGGCGCTCGGCGGCGGCATGAGTTCGCGGCTCTTCCAGGAGATCCGGGAGCGGCGAGGCCTGGCGTACCAGGTGTATTCGTCGGTGGCGAGCTACGCCGACCTCGGGCACATGTCGGTGTACGCGGGCTGCCAGCCGGAGCGCCTCGGCCAGGTCGCCGGCGTGATCCGCGAGGTGCTCGATTCGGTCGCCGCGGACGGGCTGTCCGACGCCGAGGTCGCGCGCGCCAAGGGGCAGCTGCGCGGCGGGCTCGTGCTGGGCCTGGAGGACACGTCGTCGCGGATGTCCCGGATCGGCAAGAACGAGCTGAACTACGCCCGGTACCTGGGCGTGGACGACACGATCGCGCGGATCGACGCGGTCACGACCGAAGACGTGTGTGCGCTCGCTCGCACTCTGCTGCGGCGCCCCGGCGGGGTGTCGTCCGCGGCGGTGGTGGGGCCGTACGCTCACGCCGACGACCTGCCGGACGATCTGCACGAGGTGATCGCGTTATGACCGAGTCCCCGATCCGCGTCGGCGTGCTGGGCGCACGCGGCCGCATGGGCGCCACCGTGGTGAAAGCCGTGGAAGGCGCCGCGGACCAGGAACTGGTGGCCGCGCTGGACGCGGGCGACGATTTCGCCGCGCTCGAGAACGCCCAGGTGGTCGTGGACTTCACGCATCCGGACGCGGTGATGGACAACCTGCGCTGGCTGATCGCGCACGACCTGCACGCGGTCGTGGGGACTACTGGCTTCAGCGAGGAGCGGCTGGCCGAACTGCGCGGGCTGCTGGCGGACAAGCCGTCGGTGGGCGTGCTGATCGCCCCGAACTTCGCGCTGGGCGCGGTGCTGGCGATGCGGTTCGCGGCGCAGGCGGCGAAGTTCTACGCCTCGGCCGAGATCATCGAACTGCACCACAACCGCAAGGCCGACGCCCCGTCCGGCACCGCCGCGCACACCGCGCGGATGATCGCCGCCGCGCGGGCCGAGGCCGGGGTCACTCCCGGCTCGGACGCCACCACGTCCGAATTGGACGGTGCCCGCGGCGCCTCCGTCGAGGACGTCCACGTGCACTCGGTCCGGCTGCCGGGCCTGGTGGCGCACGAGGAGATCCTGTTCGGCGGCGAGGGCGAAACCCTGACCATCCGGCACGATTCGCTGGACCGGACGTCGTTCATGCCCGGCGTCCTGCTCGGCGTGCGCTCGGTGGTGTCGCGTCCCGGCCTGACGGTCGGCCTGGAGAACGTGCTCGACCTGTGAAAGCTCGCAATTTCGCGCTGCTGATGACGGCGGCGCTCGTGGTGTACCTCGTCCTGCTGGCCGACCGGGCCGTGGCGCTGCTGCAGACCGGGACGCCGGCCGGGATCGCGCTGGGCATCGGCGTGTTCCTGCTGCCGCTGCTGGGCGTGTGGATCGTCGTGGTGACGTGGCGCTCCGGCCTGCAGATCCAGCGGCTGTCGCGGCGATTGGACGCCGAGGGCGGCCTGCCGGACGTGTCGGACCTGCCGCGCCGCCCGTCCGGCCGCGTGGACCGCGACGCCGCGGATGCGTGGTTCGACGAACGCCGCGCGGAGGTCGAGGCGGACCAGGAAAACTGGCGGCCCTGGTACCGGCTGGCGTACGCGTACGACATCGCGGGCGACCGGCGGCGGGCGCGGGCGACCATGCGCAAGGCGATCGAACTGGAAGCGGCGGAACGGAAGTAGCGCCGGCACCGCACTCCCGCTGATGTTCGTGAGGGGCACCCTGAGGGAATCAGATTCCCTCAGGGTGCCCCTCACGTACGTCTAGTCGCTTACTGCAGCCAGCCGGCGAACATCGCGGGCGAAGCCGCCAGCAGGCTGAACCGCACCCACCGCCCGGCGAGGCCCGCGGCGAGGAACGTCGTCAGCCGCATCCGGACCATCCCGGCGAGCACGCTCGTCGCCATGAACGGGGGCAGCCCGACGAGCGAGCTGACCCCGTAGGTGCCGGTCATCCAGTGCGGATGGCGCTGGCAGCGTTCGCGCAGCGCCTCGATCTTGCCGCGGATCACCTTGGTGCGCAGCTGCCAGCGGACCCGTCGCGGCGTCATCGGGCGTTCGCGGTGCAGCCGGTCGTGAAGGAATTTCGGGAGCCGGATCGAGCCGCGTGCGGCCAGGTAGTACATCAGTTTCCCGGCGATCTGCCCGACCGCTACCGCGCCGCCCAGCCACAGCCAGGGCACGCCGGGCTGGCTCGCGCAGAGGCCGATGACGAAGAGCTCGGCGTTGATCAGCGGCACGATCGCCGAGCCGAAGGCGACGCCGAGGGTGATGAGCACCCATCCCATCGCGCCACCCCCTCCGTGTCCGTGCTCACTCCAAGCTATCAGCCATCACGAAAAGATCACGGGGGTTAACCCCACTCTTTCCCGGGGAGCCAACCCCAGAAGATCACCTGGCCGACCGGTCTCGGACACCTTCTGCTGCCACTCTCGAACCCGTGCCTGAGGTGCCGATCGCCGACCGTTTCGCCGGGTTGTGTGCCGCCGTCGTGCGCGTACTGCCATTCGGGTTGCCGCGGATCGTCGCGCCGAGTTTCCTCGGTTTCGCGGTGATCAACGGCTTCACCTTCGGTGTCGATCTTCTGCTGCTGACGCTGTTTCACGGCGGGTTGAAGTGGCCGGTGTGGCTGTCGATCAGCGTCGCATACGTGGTCGCGTTCGGGTTGAGTTTCGTGCTGAACCGAGCGCTCAACTTCCGTTCGCACGCGCCGGTGGGCCGCCAGGCGGTGCTGTACGTGGCGGCGATCGCCGTGAACTACCTGGCGTTTTTGCTCGGGCTGGGCGCTGGATTGGCCGCGCTGGGCGTCGAATACCACCTGTCGCGGCTGATCGCCGGGGCGTGCGAGGGCGTGTTCATGTACTCGGTGATGCGCTGGGTGGTCTTCGCGAAGCGCGAAGAGCCGGTCAGTGTGTGAGTTCCAGTTCCAGGGTGCCGGTGAGCCGGACCTCGCGCAGCGTGCCGCGGCCGGTGTCGAGGGTGCGGACGGTGCCGTCGGGAGACCAGCCGGCGCGGCGGTAGAAGCCGAGCGTCGCGTGGTCGGACTGCGCGACCCAGGTGATGCCGCGGCTGAGCCCGTTCGCGCGCAGGTCGGCGGCGGCGGTCGCGAGCAGCCGCCCGGCGTGCCCGCGACGGCCCCAGCGCGGCTCGACCACCAGCGACGCGATCAGGCCGGGTGCGTCCTCGGGCGCTGACCCGTCGGCCGCGGCGGCTTCGTCCTGCGGGGCCGGGCCCGCGACGCAGTAGCCGACCGTGAAGGAGCCCTCGGCGGCCAGGTAGACGCGGGAGCCGGGGTACTCGATCGTCTCCGCCCAGGTGCCTTCGAGGTCGGCCTTGTCGAGTTCGTCGATGGCTTCGTCGCCCAGCAGGCCGGCGTAGGCGGCCCGCCAGGTCAGCCGCTGGATGCGGGCGATCTCCGCGGCGTCGGACGGGTTCGCGGGACGGACTTCGGCGGCACTCACGCGGGCAATGTACCGAAACTGTCGGGGGTGGCTGGCACCATGGCGGAATCATGCAGACGATCAGCCTTTCCGCCGCCCGCCGCACCGCTCTGGCCGCGCAGGGGTTCGCCGACCCGCGGCCCGCCTCCGACCCGACCCGGCGGCACCTCGCCAAGGTGCTGTCGCGGGTCCAGTTGCTGCAGCTGGACTCGGTCAACGTCGCCGTGCGCGCGCACTACATGCCGCTGTTCTCGCGACTGGGCGCGTACGACCCGGCGCTGGTCGACGACGCCGCGTGGAGCCACCGCGCCCGACGGCCGCGGCTGCTGGTCGAGTCGTGGGCGCACGAGGCGAGCCTGCTGCCGATCGAAGACTGGCCGCTGCTGCGGTCCGGCGCGAAGCGGGACGGCTGGTGGCGGAACTACACCAAGGTGGTCGACACGATGCCCGGCCTGCTCGACGACGTGCTGGCGGTCGTCAAGGAACACGGCCCGATCGGCGCCGGAGCGATCGAGAAGGAACTGGAGACCGAGGCGGTCCGGCGCGGGCCGGGTGCGTGGTGGGAACGCTCGGTGGTGAAGAAGGCGTGCGAGTACCTGTTCGGCGTCGGCCAGCTGAGCACCGGAACGCGGCGGTCCTTCGAGCGGCTGTACGACCTGACGGAGCGAGTCGTGCCGCCGGAGATCCTGTCCCGCAAGGTTTCCGCGGAGGAGGGCGCGCGCGGCCTGATCGACCGTTCGGCGCGGGCACTGGGCGTGGCAACGGAAACCGATCTGCGCGACTACTACCGCCTTGGCCCGGACGTCTCTCGGCAAGCTGTCCAGGAGCTGGTCGAGGAAGGCGTCCTGGAGCCGGTCCAGGTGGCCGATTGGCGCGCGGTCGCGTACCGGCACGCCGACGCGCGGACGCCGCGGGCAGTGTCCGGGCGGGCTTTGCTGTGCCCGTTCGACCCGCTGATCTGGGAACGCGCGCGGACGGAGCGGTTGTTCGGATTCCGGTACCGCATCGAGATTTACGTGCCGGAACCGAAGCGGGAGTACGGGTATTACGTGTTCCCGTTCCTGCTGGACGGCGCGCTGTCCGCACGAGTGGACCTGAAATCCGACCGGGCGGCCGGGGTGCTGCGGGTGCAAGGCGCGTTCGCCGAACCCGGTGCCGACCAGCCGCGAGTGGCAGCGGAACTGGCCGGAGAACTGCGAACGATGGCGGAATGGCAAGGCCTGGACGGCGTGGCAGTGGGGGAGCGGGGGGACCTGGCCCGGGCATTGCGACGAGCGGTGAAGTAAGCGGGGGCTAGTGGGTGTTGGTGCTTACCGGAATTGCCACTCACGACGGCCGCGGAAGTCTTTGCCGCGGCGGGTGAGGTTGGCGGGCGCGGAGGTCCTTGCTTGGCATGCGGGAGGTTCCCGGCGGCTCGCGGAAGTTCCCGGTGGTTATGGCGTGGCGCGCGGAAGTTTGCGGCAGCTGCCGGGCGTGAGAAAGCGTGCTCGGCTGCGGAGGACTCGCAGGCCAAAACGGCCGCCGAGCTTCGACCCGGCTGAATGAAGCAGGCCTCGCGCCCGCAGGACAACCCTGACCCGTCCCGAACCCATTGCGGCACCCCGCGTCCAGCCCATCACCGCCAGAAACGCTTTGCCCCGCCAGGAAAACCCCGTGCAGCACGAAGCGGCGGGCCGCCCCGGGATGCCTCCGGTGCGGCCCGCCGCCTCCCCCTTGCATCCGTCTGCTCGGCGCACTCGGGGTAGTGGAGTGTGCAGGCCAAAGCAGACGGGATGTCAGCCCGCCGCGCGGGTCACCACTGCGTTGCCGGTTCCGGTGCGGGCGCGGACTTTCAGCGCGACCGCGCCCTCCGGCGGCGTTTCCGAGACGTCCAGTTCGCTCGAAACCCGCCCGGCCGCCGACGCCAGTTCCACTTCCGCTCGCACTCCGCTCCGGATGCCGACGCGCACCTCTCCCGAGCCGGTGATCAGTTCGAGCGAGCCGGACGCCGCGTCGGCCACCGAGAGGTCGCCGCTGCCGGTGCGGGCCATGACGTCGCCCTCGACCGCGCCCAGCCAGACGTTTCCGGTGCCGGTGCCGAGCGTTGCCGGTCCGGCGATCGACGCCGCTTCGACCGAGCCGCTTCCGCTGCGCAACTGCAGTCCGGCCAGGGTCGGGCCGAGTTTCACGGCTCCTGTTCCGGTCCGGATGGTGGCCGCGCCGTCCGCGCGTTCCAGCGACACTTCGCCGGACCCGGTGAGGATGTCCGCGCGGCCCGCGGCGCCGGTCACCGTGACGTCCGCCGAACCCGCGCGCACTTCGAGGTGCGACCCGGCCGGCGCGTGCACCGTCACCGCTACCGGGACGTTCCGCAGCTGCCACGCCTTGGCCGCCCGCACGACGATCCGGTTGCCCGTCTTCTCGATCCGCGCCTGGCGCACCGCGTCGGCGACCGAGAACTCCGGCACGCCGCCGAACTGGTCGCCGAACTTCTCGCCGACCCACGACAGCAGGCTGCTGACCCCGTTCACCCACGACGGCTGATCGCCCGCGTCGTGCTGCAACCGCACCGTCACCCCGGACTCCCGCCCGAGCACGACCTCGACCCGCCCGATCGTGACGCCCAGGTCCAGTTCGACCGGACCGTCCGCCTCGAAGTCCTGCAGCCGCACGTACGGACCCGGTTCCGCGCTGTCGGAACCCGCCGAAGCGTCGTCCGCGGAACTGTCCGAAGTGGACGCCGCTTCGCCCGTGGGGGCGGCAGATTCGCTGGCCGCCTCCGAAGCGCCGTCGCCCGCCGAGCTGTCCGAAGTGGACGCAGCCTCGCCCGCGGGAGCGGCAGATTCGGCGGATGTCGTCGAAGCAGCGTCGGCGCTGGCCGCTTCCTCCGTCCCGAAGCCAGGTTCCCCAACCCGGTCTTCGGCGTTCTTCCCCTGGTCTTCCCGGTTCTCGCCCATGGTGGTGCCCCCTTCTAGCCTTCGACCCAGCCGTGCAGCTTGGTCTCGGTGCGGCCCCCGCCGCTGCTGCTGTCGTGCCAGCGCTGGTGCCGTTGCTGGTGCTGCTGCGCCTGGCCGAGCGCCCCCTGCACGGCCTGCGCCACGAACGTGTTCAGCGAAACCCCCTGCGCGGCCGCCGCCTGTTCGGCCTGGCCCTTGATCTGCTCGACCAGCCGCAGCGTGATCCGCGAGATGTCGCCGCCGTCGATCGGAGGGGCGGGCGGTGGCGGCGGCGGGGGAGGCGCGGACGAAGAACGGTCCTCGCCGCCGGTCACCACCACGCGCACGTCCCGGCCGTCGAGCCGGACGTCCACGACCTGGCCGGGCAGCGCGGCGGTCACCTCGGCCGCCAGGTCGGCCAGCGCGTTCATCAGCGTCAGCCGGACCGCCGGCTCCAGAGCAGACGACAGCAGTGCGGCCGCCCGCCGGGTCTGCTCGTCCCCGGCGGAGGCCGTGTTCGCGAGGTCTTCGCGAAGGTTCGCGATATACGGCGTCAAGTCCATGACACCACTATGGCGTCACCAATGACGTCACGTCAAGGCGCGGTGATGTCACCCGTGCCGCCGGGTTAGGCTGGCGGAGCCGACATGAGGGGAGCGAGACCGGTGCCGCCCAAGGTGCAGCTGATCGCGAAAACCGAGTTCTTCCCGCCCGAGGACGTGCCCTGGTCCACCGACGCCGACGGAGGCGAAGCGCTCGCCGAGTTCGCCGGGC
Source organism: Amycolatopsis sp. La24 (assembly GCF_029087445.1). Lineage (NCBI taxonomy): Bacteria > Bacillati > Actinomycetota > Actinomycetes > Pseudonocardiales > Pseudonocardiaceae > Amycolatopsis > Amycolatopsis sp. La24. Next base: position 28,837 of record NZ_JARACH010000042.1, on the reverse strand, counting down.
GCGCCTGCTACCAGTCCTGGGAGAAGCCGAATCCCGCGACCGCGACCAACGCCGGATACCTCGAGCACGTCATCGACGTCGGCCACCTGGCCGTGCTGGAGCACGGGTCGGTCACCTTCTACCTGTCCGGGATCTCCCGTTCGCTCACCCACGAGCTCATCCGGCACCGGCATTTCTCCTACTCCCAGCTCTCCCGGCGCTACGTTCCCGAGCGCGACGCCGAGTTCGTCGAGCCGGACGTCATCGCCGAAGACCCGGTGCTGCACGAGAAATTCGTCAAGGCGACGCAGGCCAGCGCGGCCGCGTACGACGAGCTGCTCGCCGGGCTGGAGGAGAAGTTCGCGGACACGCCCAGCGCCACCCTGCGCCGCAAGCAAGCGCGCCAGGCGGCCCGCGCCGTGTTGCCGAACGCGACCGAAACCCGCATCGTCGTCACCGGAAACTACCGAGCCTGGCGGCATTTCATCGCGATGCGCGCCACCGAGCACGCGGACGTCGAGATCCGTTCGCTGGCCATCGAATGCCTGCGGCAGCTGCACAAGGCGGCGGCCAACGTGTTCGCCGACTTCACGATTTCGACCCTGCCCGACGGCACCGAGATCGCCTCGAGCCCGAAAGTGCTGGAAGGCTGACAACGCACTGATGAAACACCTGACGATCGACCTCCGCCCCGGCCCCTACTCGGTCGTGCGGCTGCCCGCCGACGCCGCCGTTCCCGCCGAACTGCTCGAACCCGGCGAGCCCGCGCTCGTGTCGGTCACCCGCACGCCCGACGAGCTGTCGGTGATCTGCCCGACCGGCCGTGAACCCGAAGGCGGCACCGTCGAGGACGGCTGGCGGCTGTTCACCGTGCGCGGGCCGCTCGAATTCACCCTCACCGGCATCATCTCCGCGCTCGCTTCGGAGCTGGCGGCGGCGGGCGTCGCGCTGTTCTCGCTGTCCACCTTCGACACCGATCACATCCTCGTGCGCTCGGACGACCTCGACCGCGCCGTGGCGGCGTTCCGCGACGCCGGGCACGAAGTGCTCCTGCCTGCCTGACGAAAGTCCGTGAAGGGCTCCTTGCCGGAATCTGATTCCCTCAAGGAGCCCTTCACGGACCGCCCCGCCGCGCCCGACGCGCGATGCCGACGTCTGCGAGGGCGGGCGCGGCGTGGCGCAGCACACCCTTGCCCCGCAAAGTTCGGCATGCCTAAACTTCGAGTTGGGGCGACCGATACCAGGGAGTGGCGCACATGGCGGTGGCGGAAGCGGCACGTCCGCGCGGCGTGGCCCGGCTGCGCGCCGGCTGGGCGCTGCTCGGACCGGCGTTCGTCGCCGCGATCGCCTACGTCGACCCGGGCAACGTGGCGGCCAACGTCAGCGCCGGGGCGCGCTACGGCTACCTGCTGGTGTGGGTGATCGTCGCGGCGAACCTGATGGCCGTGCTGGTGCAGTACCTGTCGGCGAAGCTCGGTCTCGTCACCGGCCAGTCGCTGCCCGAGGCACTGCGCGACCGGTTGTCCGGCCGGGCGCGGCTCGCGTACTGGGCGCAGGCGGAGATCGTCGCGATCGCCACCGACCTGGCCGAGGTCGTCGGCGGCGCGATCGCGCTCAACCTCCTTTTCGGGCTCCCGCTGGTCGCGGGCGGGCTCATCACCGGACTCGTGTCGCTGGTGCTGCTCGCGGTGCAGGACCGAGGCGGACAGCGCCCGTTCGAATGCGTCGTGACCGGCCTGCTGGTGGTGATCGCGGTCGGGTTCCTGGCGAGCCTGTTCGTCGAATCGCCGTCGGCAGCCGGGATCGCGAACGGCCTGATCCCTCGCTTCAGCGGCGGCGACAGCGTGCTGATCGCGGCCGCGATGCTCGGCGCGACGGTGATGCCGCACGCGGTGTACCTCCACTCCGGACTGGTCCGCGACCGGCACGGCAAACCGGAACCCGAGCGGCGCAGGCGGCTGCTGCGGGCGACCCGCTACGACGTCGGGTTCGCGATGCTGCTCGCCGGCGCGGTGAACCTCGGCATGCTGCTCGTGGCCGCGACGAATCTCCAAGGCCAGCAAGGCGTCGACACCATCGAAGGCGCACACGGCGCGGTCGCCGCCGCGCTCGGGCCAGGGGTCGCGCTGCTGTTCGCGATCGGGCTGCTCGCGTCCGGGCTGGCGTCGACCTCGGTCGGCGCGTACGCGGGCGCGATGATCATGCAAGGCTTGCTGCGCAAGAGGATTCCGATCGTGGTGCGGCGGCTCGTCACGCTCACTCCGGCGATCGTCGTGCTCGCGCTGGGTGCCGATCCGAGTGCCGCGCTGGTGGTTTCGCAGGTGGTGCTGTCGTTCGGCATCCCGTTCGCGCTCGTCCCGCTCATCCGGCTTACCTCCGACCGCGGGCTCATGGGCACGGACGTCAACCGCCGGACCACCACGGTGCTCGCCGCGGTCATCGCGGCGGTGATCATCCTGCTCAACGTCGTGCTGATCGTGCTCACCTTCACCGGCTGACGCCGTCCTGACCGGACGGAACCGGCAAGGCTGTCGGACGGTCGGACTAGCATCTGCGCGAAGCCGACCGAGGAGCCCGACCCCGTGACCGACGAACAGACCCGCCCGCACGACCCGAACCGCACCGCCCCCGCCGGCCGTGTGGTGGCCGGCCGCTACCTGCTGCTCGGCGAACTGGGCCGCGGCGGCATGGGCATCGTGTGGCGCGCGCAGGACCAGGTGATCGGGCGGCAGGTCGCGATCAAGGAGCTGCGGCTGCCCGAAGCAGAAGGCGCCGCGGTGTTCTCGGAGCGGATCCTGCGCGAAGTGCGCGCGGGCGGGCGGCTCAACGACCCGGCCGTCGTCACGGTCTACGACGTGGTCACCGACCAGGGCACCACCTGGATCGTGATGGAACTGGTCGAGGCGCCCACGCTCGCCGACCTGGTGCGCACGCACGGCCCGATGCCCGAGCAGCAGGCCGCGGTGATCGGGGAGCGGGTGCTGTCGGCGCTGCAGGCCGCGCACGCCGCCGGGATCGTGCACCGCGACGTCAAACCGGCCAACATCATGGTCGCGCCGGACGGCCGGGTGAAGCTCACCGACTTCGGCATCGCGCACGCCATCGACGACCCGCGGCTCACCACGAGCGGGATGATCGTCGGCTCGCCCGCGTTCATGGCCCCGGAGCGGGTCGAGGGCCGCGAAGCGATGCCGGAATCGGACCTGTGGTCGCTCGGCGCGACGCTGTACTTCGCGGTCGAGGGGATCGTCGCGTTCGAACGGCCCACCACGGCCGCCACGCTGCACGCGATCATGACCGAGGTGCCGTACCTGACCCGCGTGCAGGGGCCGCTCGGCGCGGTCATCCTCGGCCTGCTGGTGGCGAACCCGGAAGCCCGGCTCACCGCGGCGCAGGCGCGGGCGCAGCTCGCCCACGCCACCGGTCCGCAGCAGCGTCCGGCCACCGCGGTGATGCCGCAGCAGGAGACCCGCGTCGGCGGGCAGCCGACCCGGCTGGCGGCGAAGCCGGAAGGCAAGAGCAGGCGCGGCCTGTGGGCGGGCGCGATCGCGGTGCTGGTGATCGCCGCGCTGGTCGGCGGGTTCTTCCTCGGCAAACCGGTGTGGTCGCCGAAGAAGGACGAGCAGCAGGCCGAAACGGTCACCTACGGTCCCGACGGCTACCTCAAAGCCAAGTTCTCCTCGTACGAGATCTGCTACAACGCGGTCGTCCAGCCGGGCGTGGTGATCAGCTCGGACAACAATGTCGACTGCAAGAAGAACCACACGCTCGAGGTCTACGACGCGGCCGACCCGCTGCCGCTGGAGAACTGGAGCAACGACGACGCGGCCGTCGCCCCGTATCCCGGCCTGGAGGACATCAGCCGGGCCGCCGAGGCCCGCTGCGCGGCGACGTTCCACTCCTCGGTGGTGCCGCAGCAGCAGCGCGCCGGGCTGTCGTACCGGGCGATCGTGCCGACCCAGCAGGGGTGGCAGGTGCAGCCGGACAGCGACAGCAGCAGCGGCCCGAACCGCAAGATCTACTGCGTCCTGTCGCGGGCCAACAACGACCAGATCCCGGCGCAGATCACCGCCAAGGTCAAGTAGCCGCGCGAGAAGTTCCGCCGGGAGCGGCGCGGCGGCGGAAAATCTCCGAAGTTGCCGGTGGCACACCAGGTCGAGGCCGGGTTCGGCGCTCCGACGAGGTACCGTCGTGGCCATGTCCACCTCACCTGCCGCCGCGCCCGGACGTCCGTTCGGCCGCGTGCTCACCGCGATGGCGACCCCCTTCGACCGAGCCGGGGCGCTGGACGTGAAGCGGGCCCAGGAACTGGCCGAGTACCTCGTGGACCTCGGCAACGACGGCCTCGTCGTCAACGGCACCACCGGCGAGAGCCCGACCACCTCCGACGAGGAGAAGGCCGCGCTGGTCCGCGCCGTCGTCGAGGCGGTCGGCGACCGCGCGACCGTCGTCGCGGGGGCGGGCACCAACAACACCGCGCACAGCATCGAGCAGGCGCGGGCCGCCGCCGAGGCGGGCGCGCACGGCCTGCTCGTCGTCACGCCCTACTACTCGCGGCCGAGCCAGGCCGGGCTGTACGCGCACTTCACGACGGTCGCCGACTCGACCGAGCTGCCGGTCATGCTCTACGACATCCCGCCGCGCTCGATCGTGCCGATCGAGGTCGACACGCTGCAGCGGCTGGCCGAGCACCCGCGGATCGTCGCCGTCAAGGACGCCAAGGGCGACCTGATCGCCGGCTCCGAGGTCATCGCGAACACCCACCTCGCCTACTACTCCGGCGACGACGGCCTGAACCTGCCGTGGCTGTCGGTCGGCGCGGTCGGCGTGGTCAGCGTGATCGGGCACGTCGTGGCGGGCCGGATCCGCGCGATGATCGAGGCCTACGAGGCGGGCGACACCTCGACCGCGCGCACGAACCACCGCGCGATGCTGCCGGTGCTGCGGGCGATGTCGCGGGTCGGCGGCGTGGCGTTCAGCAAGGCTTCGCTGCGGCTGCGCGGGTTCGACATCGGCGACCCGCGGCTGCCGATCGTGGCCCCGTTCGACGACCAGTTCGAGCAGATCGCGGCCGATCTCGCCCAGGGCGGCGTGCCGCTGGAGGACAGCGCGGCCTCGGACTGGCATGGTGCACGGGTGGCACAAGCAGATTCGCAGGCGGCCTACACCGCCCCCACCTCGCACACCAGCGTTGGGACAATGCCCCGGTGACCTCACTTCCCGCCGGACCCGGCCCGACGCACCTCCCGCCCGCCCTTCCCGAGGGAGCCCTGCGCGTCGTCGCGCTCGGCGGCATCGGCGAGGTCGGGCGCAACATGACCGTCTTCGAATACGACGGCAGGCTCCTGATCGTCGACTGCGGCGTCCTCTTCCCCGAGGACGACCAGCCGGGCGTCGACCTGATCCTGCCCGACTTCCGCGCGATCGAGGACCGGCTCGACGACATCGACGGCCTCGTGCTCACCCACGGGCACGAGGACCACATCGGCGCCGTCCCGTTCCTGCTCCGGCTGCGCCCGGACGTCCCGATCTACGGTTCGCGCTTCACCAACGCGCTGCTCGCGGCCAAGGCCAAGGAGCACCGCCAGCGGCCGAAGCTGATCGAGGTGCGCGAGGGGGAGAAGCGCAAGGTCGGCGCGTTCGACCTCGAGTTCTTCGCGGTGAACCACTCGATCCCGGACGCGCTCGCGGTCGCCATCCGCACGCCGGCCGGCGTCGTGCTGCACACCGGCGACATCAAGCTCGACCAGCTGCCGCTCGACGGCAGGCTCACCGACCTCGCGGGCTTCTCGCGGCTCGGCGACGAGGGCGTGGACCTGTTCTGCGTGGACTCGACCAACGCCGAGGTGCCCGGGTTCGTCATGCCCGAGCGCGACATCGGCCCGGTGCTCGACGACGTCGTCCGGCGCGTGGACCAGCGCGTCATCGTCGCCTGCTTCGCGAGCCACGTGCACCGCGTGCAGCAGGTGCTGGACGCCGCCGTCCGGCACGGCCGCCGGGTGGCGTTCGTGGGCCGGTCGATGGTCCGGAACATGGGCATCGCGGCCGAACTGGGCCTGCTGAACGTGCCGGAAGGCCTGCTCGTCGACCTGGACCAGGCGAGCAACCTGCCCGAGAGCAAGGTGCTGTTCGTGTCGACCGGTTCGCAGGGCGAGCCGCTGTCGGCGCTGTCGCGGATGGCCCGCGGCGAGCACCGGCAGATCTCGATCCGCGCGGGCGACACCGTCGTGCTGGCCAGCTCGATGATCCCGGGCAACGAGACCGCGGTGTTCGGCGTCGTGAACGGCCTGACCCGGCTCGGCGCGAACGTCGTGCACCAGGGCAACGCGAAGGTGCACGTGTCCGGCCACGCGTCCGCGGGCGAGCTGCTGTACCTGTACAACGCGGTCCGGCCGAGCAACGTGATGCCGGTGCACGGCGAGTGGAAACACTTGCGCGCCAACGGAGAGCTCGCGATCCGCACCGGCGTCGCGCCGGACAACGTGGTGATCGCCGAGGACGGCGTGGTCGTGGACCTGGTCGACGGCAAGGCCTCGCGCACCGGCCGGGTCGAGGTCGGGCACGTGTACGTGGACGGGCTGTCCGTCGGCGACGTCGGCGAGTCGACCCTCTCCGACCGGCTGGTGCTCGGCGAGGGCGGGTTCATCGCGATCACCGTGGTGATCGACTCGAACACCGGCCGCGCGGTCAGCAGCCCGACGATCTCCGGCCGCGGCTTCTCCGACGACCCGAAGGCCCTGCACGCCGTCGTGCCGCTCGTGGAGATGGAGCTGGCGCGGACGGAGGCCGAGGGCATCACCGACACCCACCGCATCGCGCAGGCGGTGCGCCGGGTCGTCGGCCGGTGGGTCGCCGACACCTACCGCAGGCGGCCGATGATCGTGCCGACGGTCATCCCGGTCTGATTCAGCGCCGCGCGCCCGCCAGCAGCAACGCCATCACGACGATCGCTGCCTGGCGGGCGAGCGCGTTGCGGGCTCTGCGCTGTTCGGCCCGGCTCGGTCGGTGGTCCATGAGATCCCCCAGGTGTCTCGTGCGGCTCGCTCCAGTGTGGCGGGCCCGCGGATAGGACACATCCCGCTCGAGGTTGGTTCCCGTCTCCGTCCGCAGAGGGAGTCAGGCGACCTCGGCGGTCTGTCGTTGGACCAGGTAGGCGCCGCCGAGCAGCAGCGCGGCGCCGACCGCTTGCGGCCAGGCGAGGGCTTCGCCGAGCAGCGCCCATGCGAACGCCGCCGCCGCGACGGGTTCGAGCAGCCCGACCACGCTCGCCACCGAGGCGGGCAGGTGGCGCAGCGCGGAGATCCCCGCGACGTACGGGATCGCCGTCGACAGGATCACCAGGCCGAGCAGCAGCAGCCACAGCGGCGGGGCCCACGCTCCGAAGGGGACGGTCTGGCCCGCCATCCCCAGCGGCAGAGTCCACGGCGGCGCGGCGACGCTCACGAGCACCCCGCCGATCACCATGCCCCAGGTGACCAGCCCGAGCGGTTCGCGGTCGGCAACCGCGCGTTCGCCGAGCAGGAAGTACCCGGCCGAACAGAGCGCCGCGCCGAGGCCGGCCAGCAGCCCGATCGCGTCGAGCCGCAGCCCCTGCCAGACCTGCGCGACCAGCGCCAGCCCGACCATCGCGACCGCCATCCCGAACCACAGCATGCGCGGCAGCCGTTTCTTGCGCACCACGCGCACCCACAACGCGATCAGCACCGGCGACAGGAACTCCAGCAGGATCGCGATGCCGACCGGGATCCGTTGCGCGGCAATGAAATACAGCAGCTGCGTACCGGCCACGCCGAGCGCCCCGTACGCCAGGAGCATCGGCCATTCCCCGCGCCGGACGCGCAACGTGTGCGGCGCGAAGAGCGCGGTGCCGATCAGCAGCAGGACTCCCGCCGTCCCGATTCGCAGCACCGCCACCTGTTCCGGCGTCATGCCCGCGCCCATGACCGGTTTCGCGAGCGTCCCGGAGGTGCTGAAGAAGACCGCGGCGAGCAGGACGAGCGACAGCCCGCGGCCGCGGTGGATCACCCGGGGTTGTTCCAGGACGGGGAGTTCGGTGGTCACGCGCGCGACATTACGGAGCGGGACGACCGAGCGAAACTGAGTTATTCCCCGGTTTTACTAATCCGACCAAAAGTAGGCCGACCCCGACCGCGGTACGTAACCGTTGCTACGAAAGCCATTCGGCCGTGGCTGTGGTCGGATTAGTAATGATCGGCACAGTCAGGCCTGTCGCGACGTGTGTCGTGATGGTTGCCAGCCGCCGCCCCTGAATCCGCAGTGCCTGCAGTGCGGTGGCATCCGGCGCCGCGGATTTGCGCGAGACGAACGAGCCGCCGTACGGGTTGCCGGACTCCATGAGGTGCGGGTCCGCGTAGCCGAGGGGGAGGACGATCGCGCCCCAGTGGTAGAAGATGTTGTTGATGGCCAGCACGGTCGCTTCGAGGCCGCCGTGCGCGGTCGACGCCGACGTGAACGACGTCGCCACCTTGTCGGCCAGTTTCCCTTGCGCCCACAGGCCGCCCGTGGTGTCCACAAAGGACTTCAGCTGCGCGGCGGGCCCGCCGAACCGGGTCGGGCTGCCGAGCGCGAGCCCGTCCGCCCACTCGAGATCGGCCAGGGTGGCGAGTTCGTGGTGCGGCCCGGAATCGACCCAAGCCTGCCAGCGCCGGTTGCTCGCGATCGCTTCCGGCGGCGCGGTCTCGGCCACGGTGCGGACGCGGACCTCCGCCCCGGCTTCGCCCGCCCCCTCGGCGAGCGCGCCGGCGAGGACAGCGGTGTTCCCGGTGGCGCTGTAGTAAACGACCAGAATGCGGGTGCTCACACCTCGCGACCCTAGCCGGGCTCAGCGAGGCGTCCCACGATCCGGACTCAGCGCTGCGGCTTCCAGGGACTGACCGTGTCGGTCGGCCGGGTCGGATCGTAGAAGCGCGGCCGGATGGGTTCGTGGCGGCGCAACGGAACCAGGCCGTCCGTGATGGCCTGCATGATCTTGGCGTGCGCGCGAACGCCCGCGCCCGGCCGCTCCGGCTCGACGTCGGAGAGGTCCACCGGCGCGCCGAAATGCACCTTGAACCGGGGCCGCCGCAACGGCGCGCTCAACCCGGACTTCGCCAGCGGCAGCAGGTCCGCGGGCCCGTTCACCGTCTCCGTGCCCCAGTAGACGGCCTCGTGCGCGCCCCACTGGCTGATCGGGATCACCGGCACCCCCGCGGCGAGCGCGAGCCGCGCCGCCCCGGTCTTGCCGCGCTCGGGCCACAGCCCCGGGTCATGGCTGATCCGCCCCTCGGGATAAACGACGATCGGCTCGCGAGTGGTCCGCAACGCCTCGGCGGCTTCGGCGAACTGCCCGATCGCGGTCGCCGCCTTGGCCCGGTCCACGCGCAAATGCCCGCTGACCTTGAGCGCGGGCCCGATCACCGGCGCGTCGAGAATCCCGCCGGCGAGCATGAACCGGGGATTGATGCCGATCCGCTTGCACGCCGCCATGAGCACGAAGGCGTCGAACACGCCGATGTGATTGGCCGCCATGAGCAACGGCTTCCCCCGAAGCTCCCGCGGCACCGCCCCGGTGACCGTGAGCCGCCCGACGAGATTCACCAGCCCTCGGTCGAGGTTGAGCATCGTCCGCCAGATCGCGGGGGCACGGCGCGGAGCCTCGTCCTGTTGGAGCGCGAACATGAGCAGAGCATTTCACGGGGGGCAAATCGCACCAGATCGGGTGGTTCTCTCTGCTGCCGATGGCGGGGCTACCGGCAGCAGCTTCTCCTGAATGCGGGAGAAGGACCTCACTCTCGTCGGGATATGGAGAGGCACCCATGACTGACTCAGCTGTTGCTTCCGACTTCGTTCAGCGGCCGGGTTTCGACCCTGTACGCGCGGCGGCTTCGTCGCGGTCGAGCGCTCTGGGAGCTGCTGTCCGCCAGTTGAAGGCGACCGGCGCGACGCGCGCGCATATATCCGACCTAGTAGTGCTTGCAGACGCGGAGAAGAAGGAGCTGGACCGAGTGTTCCGGCATCCGGATTGGTGCAACTACCAGCGCCCCGGAACTCGCCACAACTGCGGGGCAGGTGCCGACTACGTGATCGGGGTGCCTCGCCTGGCAGGAGACCCAACGCCATCTGCGGTTGCGGAAGCTTGGGCCAATGAAGAGGACGGTGCTGAGTCAGTAAGTGTGCATCTGTTCGCGGACTCCGAGGACGACGCAAGCGGTGCATCGGGCTGGTTCACCCCCGATGCTGCTCGCGCGCTGGCCGCTCAGCTGATCGCGGCGGCCGACCTGCTCGAACGTCGCAGCTCACTGTGATCCGGGACGATTGTTTCGGGTGCGCTGCGAGTGGCACATGTGACTATCGGTCCTCGCCCGTTACCGTGGAGGCATGGCTGGGTCGGCGACGAGAAAGCGGAGCACTGCGGGAAGCGGCGGGAAGGCACCGGCGCGTAGTTCGCGTACGCCGGCGAAGTCTCGGGCCGCCGCGTCGAGCAGGTCGTCGAAAGGCCGTTCGACCAGGGGGAGTTCCCGGCCGCGGACGTCCAGTGCCCGGCGTCCGGCACCCCGGCGCAAGAACGGCGCGTTCGGGCGCGGCGTGCGCAGCACCTGGAACCTCGTGGCCAAGGGCGTCGGTTCGCTGGCCCGCACGGTCGGGCGCACGCGGGAGCTCGAGGCCGAACACCGGCGCGACGGGCTTGCTCTCGGGTTGATCGCGCTGGCCATCGTCGCCGCGGTCGGCGTCTGGTGGCGGGCGGCCGGGCCGATCGGGGCCGGGGTCGAGATCGCCACGCGGACGGTGCTCGGCGCGGGAGCGGTGACGCTGCCGCTGGTGCTGCTCGTGGTCGCCGTCGCGTTGATGCGGTCCGAGCCGAGTCCGGAGACCCGGCCGCGGATGGTGATCGGCACGCTGCTGGTCGTGCTGTCCGTGCTCGGGATGCTGCACATCTTCACCGCACTCCCGGACACCAACGACGGCCGCATGTACGCGGGCGGCATTCTCGGCGCGTTCTCCGGCGGGCTGCTCACCAAGGGCGTCACCACCTGGGTCGCGGTGCCGCTGCTGATCCTCGCGCTGCTGTTCGGCGTCCTCGTGTTCACCGGCACGCCGGTGCGCGACATTCCGCACCGCCTGCGCACCTGGGGCCTCGACGAGCAGGAGCTGGCCGAATACGAGGCCGGTCAGCACGACGACGAGCCCGAACCCGAGCCTGAGGCAGACCCGAAGTCCGTCCGGCTGCGCAAACCTTCGCGCCGCCGCCAGGCCAGTGCCGACAAGGACGGCGAGCAGCTCGACATCGACGCCGCGCTCGCCGAACCCGCCACGCCGATCCGGCCGCCCAAGCCGGTCGCGCCGCCCGCCGACGTGCCGGAGAAGAAGCCGAAGAAGGCTCCGGAACCCGCGTTGTCGGTCACCCGCACCGTCGAGGGCGACTACGCGCTCCCGCCGCCCGACCTGCTGAAGCTCGGCGACGCGCCGAAGTCCCGCAGCAAGGCCAACGACCAGATGATCGAGGCGATCACCGGCGTCCTCGACCAGTTCAACGTCGACGCGCAGGTCACCGGCTTCACCCGCGGCCCGACGGTCACCCGGTACGAGGTCGAGCTCGGCCCGGGCGTGAAGGTCGAGAAGATCACCGCGCTGACCAAGAACATCGCCTACGCGGTGGCCACCGACAACGTCCGCCTCCTGGCGCCGATCCCGGGCAAGTCCGCGGTCGGCATCGAGGTGCCCAACTCCGACCGCGAGATGGTGCGCCTCGGCGACGTGCTGCGCGCGCCGACCACGGTCAAGGACAACCACCCGATGCTGATCGGGCTGGGCAAGGACATCGAGGGCGAGTTCGTCACCGCGAACCTCACGAAGATGCCGCACTTGCTGGTCGCCGGTTCCACCGGTTCCGGTAAGTCGAGCTTCGTGAACTCGATGCTGGTGTCGCTGCTGGCCCGGTCGACGCCCGCCGAATGCCGGATGATCCTGATCGACCCGAAGATGGTCGAGCTGACCCCGTACGAGGGCATCCCGCACCTGATCACGCCCATCATCACGCAGCCGAAGAAGGCCGCCGCCGCGCTGGCCTGGCTCGTCGAGGAGATGGAGCAGCGCTACCAGGACATGCAGGCCAACCGGGTCCGGCACATCGACGACTTCAACGCCAAGGTCCGCTCCGGCGACATCACCGCGCCGCCGGGCAGCGAACGCGAGTACCAGCCGTACCCGTACATCATGGCGATCGTCGACGAGCTGGCCGACCTGATGATGACCGCCCCGCGCGACGTCGAGGACGCGATCGTCCGGATCACCCAGAAGGCCCGTGCCGCGGGCATCCACCTGGTGCTCGCGACGCAGCGGCCGTCGGTCGACGTCGTCACCGGCCTGATCAAGACCAACGTGCCGTCGCGGCTCGCCTTCGCCACGTCGTCGCTCACCGACTCGCGGGTCATCCTCGACCAGCCGGGCGCGGAGAAGCTGATCGGCATGGGCGACGCGCTCTACCTGCCGATGGGTGCCGGGAAACCGGTCCGCATCCAGGGCGCGTTCGTCGGCGACGAGGAGATCGCGGCGGTCGTCAACTTCGCCAAGGAACAGGCGCAGCCGGACTACAACGAGGGCGTCACCAGCGCCAAGGCGGGCGAGAAGAAGGAGATCGACCCGGACATCGGCGACGACCTCGACGTCCTGCTGCAGGCCGCCGAACTGATCGTCACGTCGCAGTTCGGCTCGACCTCGATGCTGCAGCGCAAGCTCCGCGTCGGCTTCGCCAAGGCCGGACGGCTGATGGACCTGCTGGAAAGCCGCGGCGTGGTCGGCCCGTCGGAGGGCTCGAAGGCCCGCGACGTGCTGATCAAGCCGGAGGAACTGGAGTCGGTGCTGTTCATGATCCGCGGCGGCTCCGACGCGGGCGGCTCGCCCGCCGGCGGCGAGGACGAAGACTTCTGAGCCGCGCGTGCAACCCGGCGGCGCGTCCGGCCCGTCCACTGCGCATGGACCTCAAGAAGCTCGCACTGGGTATCGGGACGGCCGCCGCGCTGGCCGGGTGCGCGGGCGGAACGGCCGCCATCGCGCAGACACCGTCGCGCCCGCCGGCCGCTGATCCGGGCGGAAACGTGGCGCTCACGCCCGGCCAGGAGGTGCAGGTCGCCGGACGGGACCTGACGGTGCGCTACCGCCAGCTGGTCTCGGATTCGCGCTGCAAGCCGGGCAGGCAATGCTTCGTGGCGGGGGAGGCCGTGGTGGCGCTGGTCCTCACTGAACCGGGCCGGGGCGAGCACACGTCCGTCCAGCTTCATACCGGCCGTCAGGGTCCGGACACGACTAGGTTCGCGGGGACGACGGTGAAGCTGGCCGCGGTGGACGGGTCGGGGAACCACATCCTCGTGCGGTTCTCCTGACGGCGCTCAGAACTCGAGCAGCATCCGCGAGTTCCCGAGCGTGTTTGGCTTGACGTAGGGCAGGTCGAGAAACTCCGCGACGCCCGGGTCCAGCGACCGCCGCATCTCCTCGTACACCTCGTGCGACACCGGGGCGCCGTCGATCTCGACGAATCCGTGCCCGGAGAAGAACGACGTCTCGAACGTCAGCACGAACAGCCGCTTCAGCCCCAGCTCGCGGGCTTCTTCGACGAGCCTGCCGACCAGCGCGCGGCCGATCCCGCGGCCGCGCGCCGCTTTGTCGACCACCACGGTGCGCAGTTCGCCGATGTCCTCCCACAGCACGTGCAGCGCGGCCGCGCCCAGCACGTCGTCGGTGCCGTTCTCCTCGTCGGTCGCGACCCAGAACTCCTGCACCGCCTCGTAGAGCGTGACCAGATCTTTCTCGAGGAGCACGCGGCCCGCGTCGGAATCGACGAGGGCCTTGATCTTGCGGACGTCGGCGATCCGCGCGCGGCGGACGGACGGGGAGCGGGAATCGGGCACCTGGTCAAGATAACGACCGCGAGGACCGGCCGCGCCGAGCGGCTCCATCGGGGGACCCCGGATGCGTGACGCCGCGAGCCGTCACGTATAGCTAGTGGACGCACATGACCAGTAGTCGGCGGCCCGGCCCGCCGCCGGCCCCCGGGAGGAACCTGCATGTCCGGCACCACGGTGGCTGCCCCGGAACGGCCCGGCAAACCTCCCGCCGGGCCGAGCGCGCAAGCGCGGTTCCGGCCCGAGCTGCAGGGCGTGCGGGCGCTGGCCTCGGTGCTGGTCGTGGTCTACCACGTGTGGTTCGACCGGATCTCCGGCGGCGTCGACGTGTTCTTCCTCGTCTCCGGGTTCCTCATCACCGGGCAGCTCTACCGGGCGCTGCTGCGCGGCCGCATCGAGCTGCGCGCCACCTGGGCCCGGATGATCAAACGGCTCTTCCCGGCCGCGATGACCGTGCTGCTCACCGTCGTGGTCGTGTCCCAGCTGCTGCTGCCGCAGGACCGCTGGTTCCAGACCATCCGCGAGGTCGTCGCGTCGGCGCTGTTCTACGAGAACTGGCAGCTCGCGGCCGATTCGGTGGACTACTTCGCCCAGCACAACAGCGCGAGCCTGGTGCAGCACTTCTGGTCGCTGTCCATCCAGGGCCAGTTCTACGTGCTGTGGCCGCTGCTGTTCGTCGGCCTCGGCCTGCTCGTGCGCCGGCTCGGCTGGTCGCTGCGGCGCACGGTGAACCTGCTGCTGATCGTCCTGTTCGCCGCGTCGCTCGCGTACTCGGTGTACCTCACCGCCGCCGACCAGCCGCTGGCCTACTTCCACGGCCTTACCCGGGTGTGGGAATTCGCGCTCGGCGGCCTGATGGCGATGTTCCTCGACCAGGTCACGCTGCCGCGCCTGCTGCGCATCGCGGCAGGCTGGGTCGGCGTCGCGGGGCTGGTGCTGTGCGGCGTGCTGCTCGAGGTCGACAGCGTGTTCCCCGGCTGGATCGCGCTGTGGCCGACCGTCTCGGCGGGCCTGGTGCTGGTCGCCGGGCAGACCGGCAGCGTGCTCGGCGCGGACCGCTGGCTCAGCTCGAAATTCCTCGGCTACGTCGGCAACCTCAGCTTCTCGCTGTACCTGTGGCACTGGCCGGTGCTGGTGTTTTATCTGATCGTCCGCGACCGGGTCGCGGTCGGCCTTCTCGGCGGCACGTTCGTCGTCGGCGTGTCGTTCCTGCTCTCGATCCTGACCTACCACCTGATCGAAAACCCGATCCGGCTGTCGAAGATCGGCACCACGAAACGCTGGGGTGCCTACCGGTTCGGCGTGCTCGCGCTGGCCCCGGTGCTCGTCGCGAGCGGCGTCTGGCAGGGCGTGAGCAGCGCGCGGGCGAACTACGAGATCGCGATCGGCGACCCGGACCACCCGGGCGCGGTCGCGCACGCGCCGGGCTTCGTCTACCGCGGCACGCCGTCGCCGTCGATCGTGCCGCCCACGGTGAAGCTGGCCGACGACTGGGCGCGCACGCCGCTGGACCAGTGCTCGATCTCGCCGCGCAACAAGGAACTGCAGATCTGCTCGGAGTTCCCGGAGGGCCCGCCGACGAAGCGGGTCGTGCTGGTCGGGGATTCGCACATCCAGCAGTTCCTCGCGTCTTTCCGGCCCGCGATCGTCTCGGACGGCTGGGAAGTCTCGACCATGCTGAAGGGCGCGTGCCCGTACTCGTCCGGCTCCGAGCTGATGCCCGGCGACCAGCCCTGTCTCGACTGGAACAAGGCCGTCACCGACGAACTGCTCGACACGCGCCCGGACGCGGTGATCATGCTCGGCACCATCAACTCGAAGCCGGGGCCGCACGAGACGACGCCGAAGGGCTTCGCCGACGTCTGGTCCACTTTGGACAAGGCGGGCATCCCGGTCGTGGCCGTGCGCGACAACCCGCGCTACACGTTCAACATGGCCAGCTGCGTCGCGCAGAAGAGCCCGGCCGACCCGTCGTGCTCGGTGCCGCGGTCCGCCGCGGTGGCCGCGACGCCGTCGTGGGAGCAGGTCGAGGACGTCCCGGACAACGTGACCTTCCTGGACTTCACCGACTACTACTGCGACCAGAAGCGCTGCCGCGCGGTCGTCGGGAACGTGCTGGTCTACATGGACGACAACCATCCGTCCGCGACCTTCAACACGACACTCGCGCCGATCGCGGTCAAACAGCTCAAACAAGCCCTGCGGTGGTGACCGCGCGCGGGGCGGCAAGGGACGAGTTCGGCGGCTAGCCGTCGCGGAGCGTCCCGGGTTGGGCACAATGGGGCGGCGGCGGGATCGCCGCACGGGCACCTGAGGGGGAGCTGGTCTTTTTGACGCGCGCAGGGTGGGACGCATTCCAGGCCGCACAGTCCGAGGCGGCGGCGGGCCGGACGGCCGCGCTGACCGGCCCGGACGGCGTCGGATGGCTGCTCGTCCCCGGCCAGGCGTGGCAGCGCAGGCTGCCGGACGGGAACTGGCAGTACACGCAGCCGCCCGCGGATCCCGGCTACCGCGGCGCGGCCCGCCTCGTGCCGCCGCCCGCTCCCGGCACGCCCGCGCCGGGCTACGGCGCGCCGCAGCAGTACCCGGGCGGCCAGCCGGGCTACGCCGGTCCCGGCAACGGAGGTCCCCGGCCGCCGTATCCGGGTCCGCCGAGCAACCCGGGCGGTTTCGCCGCGCCCCAGGGCAATCCCGGCGGGTACGCGGGGCCGCCGCAGGGCTATCCCGGACCGCAGGGCGGCCCCGGCGCCTATCCCGGACCCGCCGCGCCGCAAGGCAACGGATTCGGCGGCCCGCCGCCCGCTCCGCAGGGCTACCGGCCGCCGCCGCCCGGCTACCAGCCGCCGCAGGGCGGCCCGTGGTCCGGACAAGTGCCCGCGCAGCCGCCGCCCGCCGCGCCTCCGGGACCGCAGCCGCCCGCCGCGCCCGCGGGGCCTCCGCCGCTGCCCGCAGCAGGTCCTCCGGGATCGGTGCCGCCGGTCCCCGCGAGCGCCCCGAATCCCGCTCAGCCGCCGCAGATCCGGGTAGAGAGCCTCGGCCAGGCGGGGATGTTCGTCGCCGGGACCGAATCGATGGCCGAGTTCGTCACGCGCGCCACCCGGGTGGTCGCCTGGGCGGACGCCACCCGGCACGGCACCGCGAACGGCCCCGGCGAACCGCCGCCGCCGGAACCGGAACGGCCGGGTTCGGACGGCAACGGCAACAACGTGCTCGGCGACATGGCGCGGCACAGCCGGTCGGTCACGCTCGACCTGCTCGCCGCGGGCAACCGCATGTGGCAGCGCAAGGAGCAGTCCCGCTACGAAAAGGCCTACGAGGAGTGGCAGAAGGCCTACGCCGAATGGGAGAAGCGCGAAGCGGCCCGGATGACCGCGGGCACCAAGCAGCCGAACCCGTTCATCCTGCTGATCGGGGAGGCGAACACCGGCCAGCGCCGGTTCACCCGGGCGCTGAAGGCGTCGCTGACCGAGGCCGAAGTCGGGTTCGACAACGCCGAGTTCTTCGACTGCGCCGTCCTGGTCGCCGAGTACGGCGACGACCCGATCGAGCGTTCCGTGCCGACGACGATCAACGAGATCGAGAACGGCGGCTCCGCGCTCATGCTCGCCGAGCGGGTCGACGCGCTCTTCGAGAAGGACCTCGCCGGCACCGTCCGGCTGCTCCGCAACTACGCGCGCGACCAGGACAGCTGCCGCCTGATCGTCTTGGACGGCACCGAAAAGGTCCTCGAACAGCTCAGCGCCGAGGCCCCCGACCTGGTGCAGAACATGCTGCAGTACCGGCTGCCCCGGTTCGACCGGCCCGCCGAAGCGGCCGCGCTGCTCGACGTCCTCGCCCGGGAGCGCTCGTTCGGCCTGCCCGCCGACGTGCGCGACCGCCTCGCCGCGCTCGTCAAGGAACCCAGCGCCCGCACGGTGGAGGCGCTGCTGGACGCGGCCTCGCGGCAGGCGATCAGCCGGGGCGCGATGCCGGGCACCCGGATCGAGATCGGCCATCCGGACATCGAGCCGCTCGTCGCCGCGGCCGGCCAGCGCGGCGGGTCCTCGATCGAGGAGCTGCTCGCCGAACTGGACGGGATGATCGGCCTCGCCGCGGTCAAGGAGCGGGTCCGTTCGCTGACGTCCGAGATGACGATCGACGCGCGGCGCCGCGAAGCGGGCATGAAGGTCGCCGTGCGCAGCCGCCATCTGCTGCTCACCGGCAATCCGGGCACGGCGAAAACGACCGTCGCCCGGCTGCTCGGCAAGATCTACCAGGCGCTCGGCGCGCTGCCCAAGGGCCACGTCGTCGAGGTGACCCGCACCGACCTGGTCGGCGAGTACGTGGGCCAGACGTCGCTGAAGACCCGCGCGGCGGTCCAGCGGGCCGTCGGCGGCGTGCTGTTCCTCGACGAGGCCTACAACCTCGTGAACGACAAGGACGACGACTTCGGCCGGGAAGCGGTCGCGGAACTGCTGGTGCAGATGGAAAACCACCGCGAGGACCTGGTGGTCTTCGCGGCCGGCTACCCGAAGGAGATGGACGCCTTCCTGGAGTCCAACTCCGGCCTGCGCTCGCGGTTCGCCGGGTCCATCGAATTCCCGGACTACTCCAACGACGAGCTGGCGCGGATCTTCCGCGCGATGGCCAAGGGCCAGGGCTACGAGCTGTCCGCGGACCTGCTCGCGGCGCTGCCCGAAGCGGTCCGGCGGATCCCGCGCGGGCGCGGCTTCGCGAACGGCCGGTCCGCGCGCGTGCTGCTGGAAGCGGCGATCGGGAAGCAGTCCACCCGGTTGACCACCGACGGCGGCGCGGACCTGGTCACGCTCGTCGCCGCCGACCTCCCGCAGCCCGGCGAATCCGGGGTGGGCGCGGTGGACGACACCGGGCCGCGGCGCAGTCTGCCGGAGCTGCTGGCCGAACTGGACGCGATGATCGGGCTCGGCTCGGTGAAACAGCGCGTGCGGTCCATGGTGGACGAGATGGCCGTCGACGCGCGGCGGCGCGAAGCGGGCATGAAGGTCGCCGTCCGCAGCCGCCACCTGCTGTTCACCGGCAATCCGGGCACGGCGAAGACGACCGTGTCGCGACTGGTCGGGCAGATCTACCGCGAACTGGGCGTGCTGCCGTCCGGGCACCTCGTGGAAGTCGGCCGCGGCGATCTCGTCGCCGAGTTCACCGGCCAGACCGCGCCGAAGACCCGCGAAGTGTGCGAACGGGCCGCGGGCGGCGTGCTGTTCATCGACGAGGCGTACAACCTCGTGCGCGACGACAACGACGACTACGGCAAGGAAGCCGTCACCGAACTGCTGGTGCAGATGGAGAACCACCGCGAGGACCTGGTGGTCTTCGTCGCCGGCTATCCCAAGCAGATGGACGAGTTCCTCGAGTCCAACCCCGGCCTGCGGTCGCGGTTCTCCGGCCGGATCGAGTTCCCGGACTACACCAACGAGGAACTCGCCGGGATTTTCACCGTGATGGCGAAGGGCCAGGGCTACGAGCTGTCCGCCGACCTCGCCGCCGCGCTGCCCGAGGCGATCCGCCGCATCCCGCGCGGTCGCGGGTTCGCGAACGGCCGGTCCGCGCGCGGCCTGCTGGAAGCCGCGATCAGCGGGCAGTCCAGCAGGCTCGCCGCCGCCCCGGACACGCCGCCGGACCAGCTGGCCGTCCTGGTGGCCGCGGACCTGCCGGGAGAGGCCGGGGTCGCGGTCAGCGACGACGCCGGCCCGCGCCGCGGGCTGGACGACCTGCTGGCCGAACTCGACGGCATGATCGGCCTGGACGGAGTGAAGGAGCAGGTCCGGGCGCTGGTCGCGGAAACGCGGCTGGACGCGCGCCGCCGCAAGGCCGGGCTGCCGGTCGGGGCGCGCAGCAGGCACCTGGTGTTCACCGGCAACCCCGGCACGGCGAAGACGACCGTCGCGCGCCTGATGGGGCAGCTCTACCGCGAACTCGGCGTGCTGCCGTCCGGGCACCTCGTCGAGGTCGCGCGGCCGGACCTGGTCGGCGAGTACATCGGCCAGACCGCGCCGAAGACCCGCGAGGTGTGCGAGCGGGCGATCGGCGGGCTGCTGTTCATCGACGAGGCGTACAACCTGGTCCAGAGCTACTCGAACGGCACCGACTTCGGCAGCGAGGCGGTCGCGGAACTGCTGGTGCAGATGGAGAACCACCGCGAGGACCTGATCGTGATCGCCGCGGGCTACCCGGCGGACATGGACCGCTTCCTCGACGCCAACGCGGGCCTGCGGTCCCGCTTCGGCGCGACGGTGCACTTCGCCGACTACGACAACGACCAGCTGGCCGCGATCTTCACCGCCATGGCGGGCAAACAGGGCTACCGGCTCGACCCCGGGCTCGTCGAAGCGCTGCCCGGGTTCATGGCCGGCCTCGACCGCGGAACGGGTTTCGCCAACGGCCGTTCGGCCCGCGGCCTGCTCGAACGCGCGATCCGGGCGCAGGCGATGCGGCTGGCCGGCCCGGACGTCGACCTGGAGGCGCTGGACGACGCGGAGCTGACCCTGCTGACAGTCCCGGACGTCTCCGCCGCGGAATGACCCGCTCGGACGACCGGGTTTGCCGTCCGTGAAGGACTCCTTGAAGGAATCTGATTCCCTCGATGGGCCCTTCACGGACGGCGAACCCGGCGCCGGAGGAGACCGGGTCACCGCACTGGGCGACTCCGTCTCGGGGCGGTCCGGACGCGACGGCTACCCTGAACGTCGTGCCTTCTCCAGCCGCTGACTCCGCTCGCGCCCGCCGTGTCTCCCTCGTGACCTTGGGCTGTGCCCGCAACGAGGTCGATTCCGAGGAGCTGGCGGGCCGGCTGGCCGCGGGCGGCTGGGAACTGGCCGCCGAACCGGAGGACTCCGACGTCGTCGTGGTCAACACGTGCGGGTTCGTCGAATCGGCCAAAAAGGACTCGGTCGACACGCTGCTCGCCGCCGCCGACACCGGCCGCAAGGTCGTCGCGGTCGGCTGCATGGCCGAGCGCTACGGCACCGAACTCGCCGACAGCCTGCCCGAGGCCGACGCGGTGCTCGGCTTCGACCACTACGCCGACCTCTCGTCGCGGCTGGACGACGTGGTCGCCGGCCGCGCGATCGCCTCGCACACCCCGTCCGACCGCCGCAAGCTGCTGCCGATCAGCCCGGTGCAGCGGCCCGCCGCGACCGCCGAGGTCGAGGTGCCCGGGCACGCGCAGCACGGCTGGGGCCCGCGCGTCCTGCGCACGCGGCTCGACGATTCCCCGGTCGCCGCGCTGAAGATCGCCTCCGGCTGCGACCGGCGCTGCTCGTTCTGCGCGATCCCGTCGTTCCGCGGGTCGTTCGTGTCCCGCCAGCCCGACGAGATCGTCGCCGAGGCCGCCTGGCTCGCCGAGAACGGCGCGAAGGAACTGTTCCTGGTCAGCGAGAACTCCACGTCGTACGGCAAGGACTTCGGCCGCGACGGCACCCGCGCGCTCGAACTGCTGCTGCCGCGGCTCGCGGAGATCGACGGCATCGAGCGCGTCCGCGTCTCCTACCTGCAGCCCGCCGAAACGCGGCCGCAGCTGGTGCAGGCGATCGCGACCACGCCGGGCGTCGCGGACTACTTCGACCTGTCCTTCCAGCACTCCAGCGAACAGGTGCTGCGCCGGATGCGCCGGTTCGGCTCCACCGACTCGTTCCTCGCGCTCACCGAGCAGATCCGCGAGTACTCGCCCGAGGCGGGCATCCGCACCAACGTGATCGTCGGATTCCCCGGCGAGACCGAGGACGACCTGGCCGAGCTGGAGCGGTTCCTCACCGGGGCGCGGCTCGACGCGGTCGGCGTGTTCGGCTACTCCGACGAGGACGGCACCGAGGCCGAGACCTTCGAGGGCAAGCTCGACCCGGCCGTGGTCGCCGAGCGCGTCGCGCGCATCTCGGCGCTGGTCGAGGAGCTGACCGCGCAGCGCGCCGAGGACCGCATCGGCACCTTCGTGGACGTGCTGGTCGAGCACGACGGCACGGACGGCGACGACGCGGTCGGCCGCGCCGCGCACCAGGCCCCTGAGGTCGACGGGGAATGCGTCATTCTCGAGGACGAAGAGACCAAGCCGCTCTCGGTGGGCGACATCGTCCGCTGCGAGGTCGTCGACTCCGCCGGCGTCGACCTGGTCGTCCGTCCGGCACCGGACGCCGGCCGGTGAGTGCCGCGCCCAGCGGGGCTGGCGAGGGCGTGCCCCGCGCCGCGTCGGAGGGCGGGGCTCAGCTGCCCGAGGCGACTCCGGTCCCGACGCTGAACCTGGCGAACCTGCTCACCATCTCGCGGCTCGTCCTGGTCCCGCTGTTCGTGGTCGCGCTGTTCACCGGCCACGGCGAGGACACCACCTGGCGCGCGATCGCCACCGGGCTGTTCGCCATCGCCTCGGCCACCGACCAGGTCGACGGCTGGGTCGCCCGCCGCTACGGGCTCATCACCGACTTCGGCAAGATCGCCGACCCGATCGCGGACAAGGCGCTCATCGGCGCCGCGCTGGTCGGGCTCAGCGCGCTGGGGGAGCTGTCGTGGTGGGTCACGATCGTGATCGCGGTGCGCGAGATCGGCGTGACCCTGCTGCGGTTCTGGGTGATCCGGCACGGCGTGATCCCGGCCAGCCGCGGCGGCAAGGCGAAGACGATGGCGCAGATCCTCGCGATCGTGACCTACCTGCTGCCGCTCCCGGCCGGAGCGGACCCGGTGCGCTGGGTGCTGATGGGAATCGCGGTGGCGCTGACGGTGATTACCGGCGTCGACTACCTGGTCCGTGCGATCCGGCTGCGCGCCGCCGGCCGGCGCGCGATGGGCGCGTGATGACCGGAGCGCGCGAACTGGTCGCGACCCTCACCCGCCGGGGGGAAACCGTGGCCGCCGCGGAGTCGCTCACGGCCGGTCTCGTCTGCGCCACGCTCGCCGAGGTGCCGGGTGCGAGCGCGGTGCTGCGCGGCGGTCTGGTGGTCTACGCCACAGAGCTGAAGGCCGCGCTCGCCGGGGTCGACGAACAGCTGCTGGCCGAGCACGGCGCGGTGCACCCCGACGTCGCCGCGCAGCTGGCCAAGGGCGCGCGGGAGCGCTGCGGGGCCACCTGGGGCCTCGGCCTGACCGGCGTCGCCGGGCCGGATCCGCAGGACGGCGTGGCCCCGGGAACGGTGTACGTCGGGCTCAGCGGACCCTGCGTGGACACGGTGCGTGAGCTGGCCGAGACCGGTGACCGGGACACGATCCGGACCGCGTCGGTGCGCGCCGCGTTCGCGCTGCTCGGGGAACAATTAGACTGAAAACGGCGTTCGCCCTTGGCGTACGTACGTGTCAAGTCCTGCACTCGGGGTACCGCTCTGGGTAACGTAGGAGGCACCAGTTCGGGAAGGGAGGCGCGTGATGACCGTGCTGTTGCGCGAGGCGATCGGTGATCGGCTCCGTCATGCCCGCACCAACCAGCGTCGGACGCTGCGTGACATCTCCCGCGCCGCCCGGGTGAGCCTCGGCTACCTGTCCGAGGTCGAGCGCGGCCAGAAGGAAGCTTCCAGCGAGCTGCTGGCGTCGATCTGCGAGGCGCTGGAGCTGCCGCTGGGCGAGCTGCTGCACAAGGTCGCCGCCGACGTGTCGGCCCTCGACAAGGTCGAGGTCGCGCCGGTCGAAGAGGTGGAGACCGCGCCGGGCCAGACTGTTCCGGACCGGGGCGAGGCCGGGTTCGAAGGCGGCCGCCTGGTGTCGGAGCTGATCGGCGACGACCTCTCCGACCTGCGGCTTCAGCCCGCGCCGCGGATGAACACGACGTTGCGGACCACGATCGGCGCGCCCAAGCTCGCGTCCACGATCGCGGCGTAACGCCGGCGCTGTTTCGCTGCACGGCCCCGGGGATCTCCCCGGGGCCGTCGGCGTGCGCGGGGTTCCCCTCCGGGCCGGTCCCGGCCGCCGGTCAGGGCTGACCCTGAATTCCCCCGGGGTCGCCTGGAACGGCGGAGGCCGACCTGACACGATGGAACCCAACGCCGGGGTCGGTACGTTGTGCGACTAGGGGAGCGACGCCCCGCCCCGAAGCAATCAGGGCCCGTGGGACGCAAGAAGGCAGGCGGAGGAGATGGCCAACCCGTTCGTGAAGTTCTGGAAGTACATGATGGCGGCGTTCTCGTCGAAGATCGACGAGCACGCCGACCCGAAGGTACAGATCCAGCAGGCCATCGAGGAGGCGCAGCGCAACCACCAGGCGCTGACGCAGCAGGCCGCCTCCGTGATCGGCAACCAGCGGCAGCTGGAGATGAAGCTCAACCGCCAGCTCGGCGAGGTCGAGAAGCTGCAGGCCTCGACGCGCCAGGCGCTGGTGCTGGCCGACGAGGCCCGCAGCAAGGGCGACGAGGCGAAGGCGACCCAGTTCGAGACCGCGGCGGAGAGCTTCGCCGCGCAGCTGGTCACCGCCGAGCAGAGCATCGAAGACCTCAAGACGCTGCACGACCAGTCGCTGCAGGCGGCGACGCAGGCCAAGCAGGCCGTCGAGCGCAACGCGACGATGCTGCAGCAGAAGCTGGCCGAGCGCACCAAGCTGCTCTCGCAGCTGGAGCAGGCGAAGATGCAGGAGCAGGTCTCCGCCTCGCTGAACCAGATGAGCCAGCTGGCCGCGCCGGGCAACACGCCGTCGCTGGAAGAGGTCCGGGACAAGATCGAGAAGCGCTACACCACCGCGCTGGGCTCGGCGGAGCTGGCGCAGAACTCGGTGCAGGGCCGCATGATGGAGGTCCAGGAGTCGGCCACCCAGATGGCGGGCCACTCGCGGCTCGAGCAGATCCGCGCGTCGATGCGCGGCGACTCGGTCGCCCAGGTCACCGACGGCGGCGCGTCCGCGGGCGCGGCCAAGCCGGCCGCCGCCTCCGGCGACATCCAGCGGGAGATCCAGGCCCGCGTGCAGGCGGAACAGGGCAAGAACCCGGCCTGACCGGCCGGGCACGAGCGGCGCGCAGGGGGTAGGGCCGGATGACCAAGCGACGGGACTTCAGCGAGTTCAACGCGAAGCTCGAGAAGCACATCGAGCGGTTGCCCGACTACGCCCAGCGCGCTCAGGAAAAGCTGCAGCGGTACTTCCCGCCCGCCGACGAGGCGGGCGGGAAGCCGCAGCAGAACGGCCGGACCCAGCGCGGTCCGGGCTCCTCGCCGCCGGCGCCGCGCCGCCCGTCGGCCCCGGCCGCGTTTTCCGCGGTGGCCGGACAGGTGCCCGCGGTGGCCGAGGTCCGCGCGAAATGGCAGCGCTGGAACGAGCCGAGCGCGAAACACCAGCGCCGGGTCCGCCGCACCTCGCGCGTGCTGACGCTGTGGGTGCTGGTCACGATCCTGTTCGGGGTCCTCACCGTGCTCACCGCCACCGGCCTGCTCGGCGGGGCGGTGGCCGGTCCGGAGATCGGGCAGGCGGTGTTCTCCGGATTCGCGACGCTGGTGTTCGGCACGTTCAGCGTCCGCACCGGGATGCGGCTGCGAGAGCTCAAGAAGGTCGAACTGCCCGCCGCGCCCAGCGGCCCGCCGCCGCTGCCCGCCGCCGGTTCGGCCGCGCGCGAGCCGATGGAGCGGCTGGCCGAGTCGGAAGCTTCGCTGCGGGAACTCCTGAAGCAGCTTTCGGTCCCGACTTCGCTGGGCACCACGGCGGTTCCCGAGGTTTCCGTCGCCGACGCCCGCGCGACGGCCGACGAGGCAGCCCGTGCGCTGCGCGGCCTGGCCGACCGGATCCAGGCGATCGAACGGGGCCGCAATTCCGCGCCGGAGCGCGAACGTTCGGCGCTGCAGGCCGCGATCGCGAAACTGCGCGAACAACTCGACGACGGCATCGAGGGCTACGGCGGCTTGGTCGCCGCGGCCGGTCGTGCGGTGGCCGCGAGCAGTGACGGGATGGTCACGTCGCGGGAGGCGCTGACGGACGCGACGGACCGGCTCGCCGGGTTGGCGCTGGCGTTGAAGGATCTCGGCTGACCCTGGTTCCGTGGGGCGCCAGGGGGCTGACTTGCGACCGGGGAATCCGCTGCGAAACGCCCGATCCAGGGGTGAATGTGGTCCGGGCCTGCTGCTTCGCGACGACTCCGGGAATCGCAGCGATCGGGCGGAACCGCCGTCCTGATGGCCGAGTTTGGGATTCCGGTCGGCGCAACCGGACAGTCCGGCCGCGACGGTGCGTGAGTTTCCCCCGCACACCGCAACAATCGCGTAATCCGATCCTGCTGGTGACGGAAACGTCTGCGGTTTAACGTTTTTCTCATGAGGTCGGTGTTGGCACCCGCCAGGCCCGGCGTCGCGGGCTGAGGTTCGCGGCGCCGGACGTACACAGTGGACTCCTCCGATCCCGCCGAGGAAAGGACGCCCTCGTGACTACGCTCCCGCCGGAACCTGATCCTGTTCCCGTCCCTCCGCCCAGCTCGCACGAGCGGGTCCGCACCGCGTTCGAGCGGCTCGCGAAAGCCGACCGCCCCGGACTCTGGGCTTCGGTGCGGACCATGGAGGAAGTGCTCGTCGAGGCGAAAACCGTCGACGAACGCGTCCACGCCGGAGAAGACCTGCCGCTCGCCGGAATCGTCTGCGCGGCCGACGCCGACGGCCCGCCCGCGCTCGCGCGGCTGACCGACGCCGGCGCGGTGGTCCTCGGAACCACTGTCGCGGACCCGGAAAACGCGGTCGTGGGACTCGAGATCGTCGACCTGGCACTGAATTCCGCCGCCCGCGAGATCGCCGCCCCGCCTGGCGTGCTCACCCTCAAACCGACGCCCGGGCTCATCCCCGGCCCGACCGTTTCGGTGTCCGCGCACCGCCTCGCGTCCGCCCAGCGCGCGATCGCGGCGATGCTCGGCCCCGATGGTCTGGACCCGGCGGCCCGCGAATGGCCCGCCGACGTCCGGCTCGCCGCCGGGCAGCACCCACGCCTCGGCATCCCCGCCGAAGCCAGCCTCCCGCTGCCCGCGAGGAGGGCGTTCGACGTCGCCGCGGCCTCTCTGGAGGCTTCGGGTGCGGTGCTGGTCCCCGTGGACGTCAGCGCGCTTTACGGGGCCGGAAACGCCCCTGCGGCGCGCTCGCTGCTGGCGGAGCTGGACGCGGTTCTCCTGCCGACCGTCGGAGTCCTGGACGCGACGCTGAACGCCCTGGATCTCGCTGCGGTGACCGTGCCGGGGGACCGGCGGCCGTACGGGATCACGGTGGTGACAAGGGCGTTCGAGGACCAGATCGGGCTTGACCTGGCTTCGGTGCTGACCGGCGAGCAGTCGCCGGATCCGTATCCGTGCGAAAGCGTCGACGTCGTGGTGTTCGGCGCGCATCTGTGCGGCCAGCCGCTGCACGACGAACTGCACGGCGCCCGGTTCGGCGGTCTGGTCCGGACCGCCGAGCGCTACCGGATGGTGCTGCTCGACGGGGTCACGCCGCCGCAGCCCGGGGTGGTCTCCGGCTCGGCGGGCGTGGACGGCGAGCGCTGGCGGTTGTCTCCCGCGGCGTTCGGCAGGTTCGCCGCCGGCTTGGCCGCGCCGTTCGTGCTGGGCCGGGTCGAACTGGAGGACGGGAGCACGCCGCTCGCGGTGCTGTGCGAACCAGCGGCCGCGGCGGGTGGGGAAGGTCTGGACCGGTACGCGTCCTGGCGGGGGTACCTGCGGTTCGTCAGCACTGGCGGACCGCGGTTCCCCGGCTGAGGCCGGGCGGTCGCTTTCGGCGCGGGGGCCCGAGTCTTCGTGGGCGGACTCGGGCTCGGCGCTGTGCTACCGGGCGGCGAGCCCCCGGCCGACGCGGCGGACGAGCCCTGGCCCGTGCAGGGCGAAGCCGGTGTAGAGCTGCACGAGGCTGGCCCCGGCGTCGAGCATGCGGCGGGCGTCGTCCGGGCCGAGGATGCCGCCGACGCCGATGATGGGCAGCTTGCTTTCGGTCTTCTCGTGGACGAAGCGGACGACCTCGGCCGAACGCCGGGTCAGCGGGCGGCCGGAAAGCCCGCCGGTTTCGGCGGCCAGCGCGGCTTCGGTGGGGTCGATGCCTTCGCGGGAGAGAGTCGTGTTGGTCGCGATGATTCCGGCGACGCCGTGCTCCAGGCAGACCTCAAGGAGCTCGGCGAGCGCGTCGTCGGTGAGGTCGGGGGCGACCTTGACCAGCAACGGAGTGTTGCCGCCCAGTTCGGCGCCGGTCTTGCGGAGTTCGGCGAGCAGCTCGGCGAGCGCGGCTTTGTCTTGCAGCGCACGGAGACCCGGGGTGTTGGGGGAGCTGACGTTGATCGCGAAGTAGTCCGCGTAGGGGTGCAGGGCGCGCAGCGAGAAGCGGTAGTCCTCGACGGCCTCGTCCAGCGGCGTCACCTTGGACTTGCCGATGCTGATCCCCAGCGGGACGGCGGGTTTCCCGTCCGCGGCCAGGCGGTCGGCGAGGGCTTGGGCCCCGTCGTTGTTGAAGCCCATGCGGTTGATGACCGCGTCGGTGGCCGGGAGGCTGTAGAGGCGGGGTTTGGGGTTGCCCGGCTGGGGATGGCGGGTGACCGTGCCTACCTCGACGAACCCGAAGCCCAGGGCGGGCCACGCGTGGAGGGCGCGGCCGTTCTTGTCCATGCCCGCGGCCAGGCCGATCTTGTTGGGGAAGGTCAGGCCGAGGACGGTGGTGGGGTCGGCGGTGCGGTACAGCTTCGAGATCGGGCGGAGGGATTTTCCGGCTCGGCTCAGCAAGGTGACGGTGCGTTCGTGGACTACCTCGGGGTCGTGGTAGGCGAGCCGGTACATCGCTGGGCGGACGATCCTGTCGAAGAGCACGTCGTCCATGCTGCCGTATGGGGGGTGGTCTGGCTGGGGTGGATCTCGGTTGGTGTGGTGGGGGTCGCGTTGCGGCTCGTCGCCTGGCGGCGACATCGCTTTGAGTGGTGGCGTGGGGCACCCCGAAGCTTGATTGTGCTGACGGTCTGGGGGTGCTTGTCAAGGCGGGAAAGATGCCTTGACAAGCACCCCCAGACCGCAGGGAGGCTTCGTATCGGGGTGCGGGGGAGGGGCTGG
>NZ_JARACH010000041.1:0-77771 GCF_029087445.1 Amycolatopsis sp. La24 | reverse complement strand
TGGCGTTGGTTGCATGCGACGCACCCAATGTGGCGTTGGTTGCATGCGACGCACCCAATGTGGCGTTGGTTGCATGCGACGCACCCAATGTGGCGTTGGTTGCATGCGACGCACCCAATGTGGCGTTGGTTGCATGCGACGCACCCAATGTGGCGTTCGTTGCATGCGATACCCGTCGGGGCACGAGGTGGCCCAGTGGCCTTCCCGCTCCGCAGAAGTCCGTGAGGGTCGCCTTGAGGGAATCAGATTCCCTCAAGGCGACCCTCACGGACCTCGCGTCCGCGCCGGGGCGAGGGGCAGTCCGGTCGAGGAGCGCGAGACGACCCCGCCTCGATGCGCCACGCCCCAGCCACATAGCGTGAACCCGTGGCCGAAGACGGTGGGGGAAAGCGAATTCTGGGCGCCCATTGGGCTTTCGCCGCGTTCTTCTTCGGAGTAGCCGGCTACTACCTCGTCACCCTCCTCACCGCGGCCGCGTTCAACCGGCACGTCGGCGACGACGACCCGGTCGAGGCGTACGCGGGACCGTTGCTGCTGCTGGCGTTCCTGCCGAACCTGGTCCTCGGCCTCGGCCCGGCGACCGCCTCGCTGCGGTACGGCTCCGGCCTCGAACGCGACTTCGGGCTCCGCACCCGGGGCCGCGACCTCCGCATCGGCCTCGCCTGCGGCCTGCTCGCGCTCGTCGTCGGCTTCGTGCTGAACGCCGCCGAAATCGCGGTCTTCGGCGGCGACGAGGTGTCCGACAGCCCGCTCACCGACCTGCCCGACGTGTCCGGCGGCAGCCCGGTCTGGCTGATCGCGACCGCGCTGGTGCTGGTGGTCGCCGTCCCGCTCACCGAGGAACTGCTGCTGCGCGGGGCGCTGTGGAACGCCCTGCTGCACTACCGGATCCCGCCGTGGGTGGTGCTCGTGCTCACGTCGTTGGTGTTCGCGCTGCTGCACGGCGAGACCACGCGCACGATCGCGCTGTTCGGCCAGGGTCTCGTCCTCGGGCTGGCGCGGCATTTTTCCGGCCGGACCTCGGCGAGCGTGCTCGCGCACGCGGCGAACAACCTGCCGCCCGCCGTCCTTCTCTTCACCGGGCATTGAGGGAAACCGGTGACCGGTCGAGTACTGTGCGAAACCATTTCGGCCGCTAGGCTCGACCGGTGAGCAGAGCGAGCACGGGGAGGCGGGCGTGACCACATCACAGCCCCGTGAACCTTTCTCCCGCGCGCTCTCCCCGGAGGACTTGGTGGCCGAACCGACCGCGTTCCCGGCGCATCGCTGGGGATTCGGGGCGTTCCTGCTGGTCGAGGCGGTGCTGCTGGCGTCGGCCGCGTTCATCGGCGCGCTCGCCGGCCCCACGGCTCCGGGCAAGCCGCTCCCGATCGGCACGGTGCTGCTCGGCACGATGCTGCCCACCATGATCGCCGCCGGCGTCGCGGTGCTGATCACCGTCGTGCGCGGCAACGGCCCGAAGCTCGACCTGCGGCTCGAATGGCGCTGGGCGGACGTCTGGACCGGGCTCAAATTCGGCATGCTCGGCCTCGTGCTCACCTCGCTGAGCGCCTACGTGTGGACCCAGCTGGTCGGCACCGCGGACGCGACGTCGGCGATCAGCGCGCTGGTCGACGACCGCAAGATGTCCGTGCCCGCCGCCGCGGTGATGTTCGGCTACCTGTGGCTGCTCGGGCCGATCTGCGAGGAGATCATCTACCGCGGCCTGCTCTGGGGCGCGGTCGAGCGGCTGCAGTGGCGCAGCGAGCGCTGGGGCCGGGTCGCCGCGTTCCTGCTGTCCACCGCGGTCTTCGCGGCCAGCCACCTGGAACCGCTGCGCACCACCCTGCTGCTGGTGATCTCCATCCCGATCGGGCTGGCGCGGCTGTCCACCGGACGGCTGGCGGGCAGCATCGTCGCGCACGCGGTCAACAACTTCCTGCCGGCCGTCGCGATCCTGCTCGGCGCGCTCGGCCTCGCGTCCTTCTGAGGCCCCTGCGCAGGCACAACGACGGCATCTGGCAGAATGTTCGCTTGCCCGCTTCCGCCGGACCCTCTCGCCGTGTGGAAGCTCCTGACCTCCGGGCGCCGCGAGCCTGTCCCCACGGGTTCTGCGCGCGCCCTGCACCACACAGCACTGAGGAGTACCCACACCCGTGGCCGTCAAGATCAAGCTGCAGCGCCTCGGCAAGATCCGTGCGCCGTACTACCGCATCATCATCGCCGACGCGCGCACCCGCCGGGACGGCAAGGCCATCGAGACGATCGGCAAGTACCACCCCAAGGAAGAGCCGAGCTTCATCGAGGTCGACACCGAGCGGGCGCAGTACTGGCTGGGCGTCGGCGCGCAGCCGACCGAGCCGGTCCAGCGCATCCTCGAGATCACCGGCGACTGGCAGAAGTTCAAGGGCCTGCCGGGAGCCGAGGGCACCCTGAAGGTGGCCGAGCCGAAGCCGTCCAAGCAGGACCTGTTCAACGCGGCGCTGGCCGCGGCGGGCGAGGAGCCCTCCACCGAGGCCGTCACGCCGAAGAAGAAGTCGGCCCCGAAGAAGGCCGAAGCCGACAAGGCCGAGGCTGCCGAGGGCGAGAAGTCCGAGTGAGCTTCCTCGCCGACTCCCTCGAGCACCTGGTGCGCGGGATCGTCGACAACCCGGACGAGGTCCGGGTCGAGCTGCTGACCACGCGTCGTGGCCGCACGCTCGAGGTGCACGTCCACCCCGACGATCTCGGCAAGGTGATCGGCCGGGGCGGGCGCACCGCGACCGCTCTGCGCACCGTGATGGGCGGCATCGGCGGCCGAGGCGTCCGCGTGGACGTCGTCGACACCGATCGCTGACCCGGATTCTCGGAAACGGTCAGGTATGGACGTCGTAGTCGGCCGTATCGCGAAGGCGCACGGCATCCGCGGCGAGCTCGCGGTCGACGTGCGCACGGATTCGCCGCAGGAGCGGTTCGCGATCGGTGCGGTCGTCACGACGAAGCTGCGCGACGGCAGCACGAGAGAACTCACCATCGCAGCCGCCCGCGAACACAGCGGGCGGCTGCTGGTGCGTTTCGAGGAAGTGCTCACGCGCGACGTCGCGGAAACCCTGCGCGGCGCCCTGCTGCTGGCGGACACCGATTCGCTGCCGCCCACCGGCGACCCGGACGAGTTCTACGACCACGAGCTGGCCGGGCTTCGCGCCGAACTCGCCGACGGGACGGCCGTGGGCAAGGTCGTCGAGGTGGTCCACTCGCCGGCCGGGGAATTGCTCGAACTCGATCATGACGGACGCTCGGTCTTGGTACCTTTCGTCCGCGCCATCGTTCCGGTGGTGGACGTCGCGGGGGGCCGGGTCGTGCTCGATCCGCCCGAGGGCCTCCTCGACACTGACTGAGGGGGAGTTCGTGAAGTTCTGGACGAAGGCTGTCTTCGCAGCCGTCTTGGCCACCGCTTTCGCCGCGCCGCCCGCGCAGGCCGCTTCGCCGGTGTACGGCGACTTCTCGATGATGTTCCAGCGCAGCGCCGGACAGTACGCGCCGCCGGGGGAGAAGGCGTTCCAGTGGGCGTGGTCGCCGCAGTCGGCCACTGAATCGCAGATCACCTGGGGCGACCCGGTCACGTGGCCGCCCGCGACCGCCGAGCACTTCGTCCGCTCCGGCGACTGGGTGCTGATCGACGGCTGGGACGGCAACGGCACCTACTACACGGAGCGGGTCACCGAAGAACTCGCGTGCACCGGTTCCACCTGCACGCCGATCCCGTCCGACGGCGGCCGCCAGCACTACGTCCGCTGGACGGTGCCGTCCACCGACTACCGGCTCGTCGCGCGCGGCACGATCACCGAGAAGAGCTCGGGCAAGGTCGTCCACTTCGAGCACCTGCAGACGTGGGGCGCGCCCGCTCCGTGCTCGAACGCCCGCTTCGGGGCGCGCACGTGTGTCACGCAGACCGAGACGTGGTCGGACGACAACGGGCTGCCCGCCGGGTCGCCGATCCGCAAGACCCTGCACCGCAGCATCAAGATCGCGAAGGGGCTGGGCATGGCCTTCGCGATCGACCAGGACGTCCCGAGCCCGTGGCACGCCCAGGCCACCGAGTACTGGAACTGGTAACCGCTTGCGCATCGACGTCGTCACCATTTTCCCCGAGTACCTCGACCCGCTGCGCGCGGCGCTGCTGGGCCGGGCGATCGACCGCGGCCTCATCGAAGTCGGCGTGCACGACCTGCGCGACTGGACCCACGACGTGCACCGCGCGGTGGACGACGCGCCGTACGGCGGCGGTCCCGGCATGGTCATGAAGCCGCAGATCTGGGGCCCCGCGCTGGACGACGTGTGCGGCGAGGGGACCCGGCTCGTGGTCCCGACCCCGGCGGGCAAGCCGTTCACCCAGGAGCTGGCGCATTCCTACGCCGAGGAAAAGCACCTGGTGTTCGCCTGCGGCCGGTACGAGGGCATCGACCAGCGGGTCGTCGACGACGCGGCCCGCCGGATGCCGGTGGACGAGGTCTCCATCGGCGACTACGTGCTGGTCGGCGGCGAGGCCGCGGTGCTGGTGATCGTCGAGGCCGTGGTCCGGCTGCTGCCGGGCGTGCTCGGCAACGCGCGCTCGGCGGCCGAGGACTCGTTCTCCGACGGCCTGCTCGAAGGCCCCAGCTACACCCGCCCGGAAGTGTGGCGCGACCTGGCGGTGCCGGACGTGCTGCGCTCGGGCAACCACGCGCTCATCGACCGTTGGCGGCGCGACCAGGCGCTGGAACGCACCGCTCAGCGGCGGCCGGATCTCCTGGACCGGCTGCCCGAGGGCAGCCTGGACAAGCGGGACCGCGAGGTCCTCGAAGGGCTGGACGACCAGCCCGGATAGGCCCCGTGCGAGGTCTCCGGGGGCCTCTGCCATAATGGATTAGTTGGCGTGACGCGTGGTGCTTTACATGCGCTCACAGCGGCTGTTCAGTCGCGATGCCAACCGTGAATGCCATCAGCCCCGGGCTAGTCGCAGTGATCCGCTGCGCGCTCGAGCTGTACGTAAGCCACACGAATACGAGGACGGACCACCGATGAACACCCTGGACGCGCTGGACGCGCAGTCACTGCGTTCCGACATCCCGGACTTCCGCCCCGGCGACACGCTCAAGGTGCACGTCCGCGTCATCGAGGGCAACCGCGAGCGCAACCAGGTCTTCCAGGGCGTCGTGATCCGCCGTCAGGGCGGCGGCATCCGGGAGACCTTCACCGTGCGCAAGGTTTCGTTCGGCGTGGGCGTCGAGCGCACCTTCCCGGTGCACTCGCCGAACCTGGCCGAGGTCGAGGTCTTCAAGCGCGGCGACGTCCGCCGGGCGAAGCTGTACTACCTGCGCGAGCTGCGCGGCAAGAAGGCCAAGATCAAGGAGCGCCGCGAGAACCGCGAGACCACCTCCGCCTCCTGAGTGACGAGCCGGTTACCGGTAGCCTGGCGACGTGGTCGAACCTGTGTCGCGGAACGCCGATGAGGACGGCCCCGAACGCCCGGAGGAGGACCAGGAACGGTCCGGCGGGCGTCGGGGGTCGCACCGGCGGGGCAAGTCCTCGAAAAAGCGGTCGTTCTGGAAGGAACTGCCGATCCTGATCGTGATCGCCCTGGTGCTCACGATCCTGATCCAGGCGTTCCTCGCCAAGGTCTACATGATCCCGTCGGGGTCCATGGAGTCCACGCTGCACGGCTGCCCGAGCTGCACCGGCGACCGGATTCTGGTCGACCGCGTCACCTACGACTTCACCGACCCCTCCCCGGGGGACGTGATCGTGTTCAAGGGCCCGCCCGCGTGGACCGAGAACGAGATCGCGCCGCAGGAGTCGAGCAACATCGTCGTGCGCGCGCTGCGCGGTCTCGGCTCGCTGGTCGGCTTCGCGCCGCCGGACGAGCGGGACTTCGTCAAGCGCGTCATCGCCACCGGCGGCCAGACCGTCCAGTGCTGCGACGACCGCAACCGGGTGATCGTGGACGGCAAGGCCCTCGACGAGCCCTACATCCACTGGGAAGACGACAACCACCGCGTGCAGGAGTCGTTCGCCCCGGTGAAGGTCCCGCAGGGCGCGCTCTGGGTGATGGGCGACAACCGCAACAACTCCGCCGACTCGCGTTACCAGGGCGGCGGCGGGCCCAACGGTGCGGTTCCGGTCGACGACGTCATCGGCAAGGCCCGCATCATCGTGCTGCCGCCGAGCCGCTGGGGCGGGATCTCAGACCACAATCCGCAGCAGAACGCCCAGCCGGTCGCGCTCGGCGCGCCCGCGTGGCAGCAAGGGCTGCCGCTCGGCATCGGTTTCGCCACCGCGGTGCCGACGCTCTTCGTCGGACGCCGGTTGAAGGCAGGCCTCCGCAAGGCGGCCGGCCGGAGACGCTGAGCGGTGCGCTCCGTCGTCCGCGACTCCCGGGTGGTGTTTCGGTGACTCTCCCTCCTCCCCGCACTCCGGCGGAACCGCTGCGCCCGCCCCGTGCCGTGGTGCGCGGCGAGCTGTTCTGGGGTCTGCAAGGCGCACTCGAACGACGCGGCCTCGGCCCGGTCGCCGGCGTGGACGAAGCCGGCGCCGGAGCCTGCGCGGGCCCGCTCGTGGTGGCTTCCTGCGTGCTCCGTCCCGGCGACGGCGCGCGCCTGCCCGAGCTGACCGATTCGAAGATGCTCACCGCGAAGGCCCGGGACCGGGTTTACGACCGGGTCCTGCAACGCGCCCTCGACTACTCGGTGATCGTCATCCCCTCCGAGCAGGTGGACCTGCTCGGCATCCGGGTGATGAACCTCGAAGGCATGCGCCGTGCCATCGCCGGACTGCGCACGCATCCCGGGTACGTCCTCACCGACGGCTTCCCGGTCCCCGGCATTCCCGCGCCGAATGTCGCGGTGATCAAGGGAGACCGCAGCGTCGCGAGCATCGCGGCGGCGTCGGTCCTGGCGAAGGTGACGAGGGACCGGATCATGGCCGGCCTGCACGAAGAGTTGCCGGCGTACGGCTTCGACGTGCACAAGGGCTACAGCACCTCGGACCATCTGGCTGCGCTGAGTGAGCACGGCCCGAGCCCGGCGCACCGCTGGTCCTACACGAATGTCGCCACTGTCGCCCTCGCACACGGACTCACTGCCCCGCATCCGGTCGTGCTCACCTACGCTGCACTGGAGAATGCCCTGGAAAAAGCGGGCGGGCCGGTCCGTGCCCCGGGCCGCTCGGTGGGTAAGAATGAACGCTCCGCCGCCGGAGCAGGACGAATGCGAGGAGGGGCGCGGATTTCATGAGCGCAGAGGATCTCGAGAAGTACGAGACCGAGATGGAGCTCTCGCTGTACCGCGAGTACCGCGACATAGTGGGCCAGTTCTCGTACGTGGTGGAGACCGAGCGGCGGTTCTATCTGGCCAACGCGGTGGACGTCCAGGTCCGCGACGGCGGGGGCGAGGTGTACTTCGAGGTGCGCATGTCGGACGCCTGGGTGTGGGACATGTACCGCCCCGCCCGGTTCGTGAAGCACGTCCGGGTCATCACCTTCAAGGACGTCAACGTCGAAGAACTGGACAAGCCTGACCTGCGGCTCCCCGAGGACGGCCCGTTCTCGGGCTGACCCCCGCTTTTCTCTCACCACGAGGCCACCCGGCACCTGCCCGGGTGGCCTTCGTCGTTCTCTGCCCTCACGCACACCGCACCGACAATCCGCCGGGCTTCTCGTCCGCGGACCAGCGCTTGATCCACAACCCCCGGCTTATCCACAGTTGCTCGGAATCCCCCTGGCGCGGCGTTTGATCACACTGCGATCGTGAAAGCACACGCACCGTGATCGACGGTGCTCACGCTGTCCGAGGGGGACACCATGAACGACGGCCCGCACCCCGGCGCGGCCTGGCGACGGACGTTCGGCCGCTGGGGCGAGGACCTCGCCGCCCGGCATCTGCAGGCCGCCGGCATGGTCCTGCTCAGCCGGAACTGGCACTGCCGCGAGGGCGAGCTGGATCTGGTCCTGTCCGAGGGCGACCGGGTGATCTTTTGCGAGGTCAAAACCCGCTCGAGCACCAAATACGGCACTCCCGCTGAGTCCGTCACGCAGGACAAGATCGACCGCGTACACCGAGCCGCGATGCGCTGGCTCAAGGAACATCGAGTCGGCTGGTGCCGCATCCGCTACGACGTCGTGACCGTCTACGCCCCCGACGGCGAAGAGCCGGTCGTCCGGCACCTGGTGGGTGCTTTCTGATGCCCCACGCCAAAACCTGGTCCGTCGCGTTGCTCGGCATCGAAGGCCGCGTAGTGGAAATCGAAGCCGATCTGGGCGGTGGCCTGAGCCGAGTCACCCTGGTCGGCCTGCCCGACGCCGGTCTCCGCGAGGCGAAAGACCGAGTCCGCTCCGCAGTCCGCAACTCCGGCGAATCCTGGCCCGACGGCAAGATCACGCTGGCCCTGTCTCCCGCCAACCTGCCCAAAATGGGCTCCGGCTACGACCTGGGCATCGCCGCCGCCGTCCTGGCCGCCATCGGTGCCGTCCCTGCCCGAAAACTCCTGCACACAATCCTGCTGGGCGAACTGGCACTGGACGGCCGAATCCGCCCCGTACGCGGCGTCCTCCCCGGCCTGCTGGCCGCCAAAGCCGCCGGTCACGAACGCGCCGTAGTGCCGACGGAGTCGTTGGTAGAAGCCGCCCTGGTAGACGGCCTGGAAGTCTCCGGAGTAACCCGCCTGGCCGAGCTCATCGCCTGGCTCAAAGACGAAGCCGAGCTGGAACCACCCACTGCTCCCGCAGCCGCCGCCCCAGTGGAAGTCCCCGACCTAGCCGACGTAGTAGGCCAACCAGAAGCCAGATGGGCCCTGGAAGTCGCCGCGGCAGGCGGCCACCACCTCCTGCTCACCGGCCCGCCCGGCGTAGGCAAAAGCATGCTGGCGAGACGCCTCCCCGGCCTGCTGCCCGACCTCTCCGCAGCCGAGTCCCTGGAAGTAACCGCCATCCACTCAGTAGACGGTTCCCTCTCAAAGTCATCGCCCCTGGTAACCGTCCCGCCTTTCGTCGCCCCACACCACTCGATCAGCCCACCAGCCCTAATCGGCGGCGGCACCGGCTTAGCAGCTCCCGGTGCCATCAGCCGAGCCCACCGAGGCGTGCTTTTCCTAGACGAGGCCTGCGAATTCGGCAACCAACGCCTCGACTCGCTCCGCACTGTCATGGAAGAAGGCGAAGTCCGCATCGCCCGCGCGAAAGGCGTCGTCCGCTATCCCGCCCAGTTCCAACTGGTACTGGCCACCAACCCCTGTCCCTGCGCCCCACCGCGAGAAACCGACTGCACCTGCTCAGTACCCACCCGCCGCCGCTACCTGTCGCGCCTTTCGGGCCCCCTCCTGGACCGAGTAGACCTCCGCGTCCGCCTACGCCCCCTCACCGCGATCTCCGCCCACCAATCCACCACCCCAGAACCGTCCTCGACCGTCCGAGCCCGCGTCCTGGCCGCCCGCGAAAGAGCCAAACACCGCTGGCACGAACACGGCTGGCAGTCCAACACCGAAGTCCCAGGCCCGATCCTGCGCCGAGATTTCGCCCTGCCACCCCCCGCCACCGCGGTTTTAGACAGAGCCCTGGACCGAGGTTTGCTGACCGCCCGAGGAGCCGACAGATGCCTGCGCATCGCCTGGACGCTGGCCGACCTGGCCGCCTTGCCCCAACCCGACACCGACCACGTCACCGCGGCCCTGGACTTCCGAGAACGCAAAACCGGCTGATCCACCCCGCACGCCGAGCCCGCCCGACGGCGAACGCCCCGAAATCAACCCCCGTACCCGCGCATCGATGTCCGGACCAGATGTCCCAACCCCCAGACCGGCAATTCTGTGTCCCAAGCCCAAGCCCAAGCCCAAGCCCAAGCCCAAGCCCAAGCCCAAGCCCAAGCCCAAGCCCCGAATCGGCAAACCCGCCGGTCCGGAATCCCAACGAAAGGAAAGCACCATGTCCCACCGAGCCATCCCCTCCTCGTCCCAGCGCACCCGGCACCGCAGGCCGAAGACGCCGCAGCACAAGATCGTCCGGCATCTGCATCCGGTCCGGCACCGGGAAGTCCGCCCCGAACACGATCCGGTCCGGGTCCGAGAACGGTTAGCGCTGCACCGCCACCTCGCCGTCGTCCGCCCCGAAAACCCCGGCAGCCGAAGAGGTGCGGCGTGAGCATCGCTGTCGAGGACCAGACTGCGGCGACCGACTCCGAACGCCTCGCCCGCGCGTATCTGCTCGGCGTCGCTGAACCACCGGCACCGCACCTGCTGGAGTTCGTCGGCGAACAAGGGCCGGTCGCGGCCGCCGAGCGCGTACGGGCCGGGGACTGTCCCGAGAAGGTTCTCCGCGAAACGGCCGCGCGGCGGGAATCCACGATCGCGGAACAAGATCTCGAGGCAGCCGCCAAAGCCGGTGCCCGGCTCGTGGTTCCCGAAGACCACGAATGGCCCGCGTGGCCACTGCTGTCGCTAGCGGTAGCAACCGGAAACGGTGTGAAGCACGTGGCGGCACCGCTCGGGCTCTGGGTGCGCGGCGACGCGAGCCTGGCCGAAGTCGCGGACCGCGCGGTGGCGGTCGTCGGCGCTCGGATGGCCACGGACTACGGCCTGCACAACGCCGTCGAGATCGGCCACGCCTTGGCAACCCGCCAAGTACCGGTCTTCTCCGGTGCCGCCCTGGGCATCGACGCCGCCGCCCACCGAGGCGCGCTCAGCGGCGGCGGGGTCACGGTCGCGCTTCTCGGTTGCGCAGTCGACTATTCCTATCCGGTTGGGAACAGCGGCTTGTTGGACCGCATCGTTGCCGAGGGCGGTGCGATCGTCAGCGAGTACGCGCCGAAGACCCCGCCTGCACGCCATCGATTTCTGGTGCGGAATCGCCTTATCGCAGGTCTTACCGACGGCACAGTCGTTGTGGAGGCCGGAATCCGTAGCGGTGCGCGCAATACCGCGACCATCGCGGGTGCGCTCGGCAAGGTCGTGATGGCGTTGCCCGGATCAGTGCATTCGGGCAGTTCAGCCGGTTGCCACGCACTGATCCGGGACTGCAAAGCCACGTTGGTCACCTCGGTTGACGAGGTGCTCGAAACCGTGGGCAGGTTCGGCACCGCTGCTCCCGCGGCCGAGTCGAGCAGGCGGCCCACGGACAATCTCGGTCCGGAGGCATCACGGGTCTACGACGCGCTGCTTCCGCGGGCTGGCCGGGCTCCGGAAGAGGTGGCGGAAAGCGCTGGAGTGCCTGTTTCCCGAGTTCGCGCCTTGTTGCCCGCACTGGAAGTCGACGGCTTCGCGGTGCGCGGCGAGACCGGCTGGCGGCAGATAGTCCGAACGGCCAACCGATGATGGGCGTGGCGATGCTTGACCAATGGCGATGGTTCGCGCAGCGTAATCGTCATGCCGTCAGCGAGTGCACGCAAGGACGCGGTCCCGCGTCCCGGTGGACACCGGAAACGCCCGCCACGACCCGATCTTCGTGCACTTCGCGCCGAATTGCCGGAGTCCGCCGAATCGGTGGTGGCCAGTTACGAACGGCATCTGTCGCTGGAGCGCGGGCTGTCGCCGCACACCGTGCGCGCGTACGTCGGCGATGTCGTTTCGCTGCTGGCGTTCCTGACCGTGGGGGAGGGCGACCGTCCCGCGCGGCGTTTTGAGGACTTGGACGTCACGCAGCTGCGCGCGTGGCTCGCGGGGCAGCGCTCGGACGGCGCCGGGCGCACCACCCTCGCGCGTCGCGCCGCGGCCGCGCGCACCTTCACGGCTTGGGCGCACCGCACCGGTTTGCTGAAGTCGGACCCGGGCGGCCGGCTGGCCGCGCCGCGCACGCACCGGACCTTGCCCGGGGTGCTCCGCGCCGAGCAGGCCGACGCGCTCATGGACGCCTCCGCGAAAGGGGCAGCCGAACGGGATCCGGTCGCTCTGCGTGACCGCGCGTTGGTCGAAATGCTGTACGCAACCGGCATTCGGGTGTCGGAGTTGTGCGGACTGGACGTCGGCAGCGTGGACTTTTCCCGCCGCGTGGTTTCGGTGGTGGGCAAGGGGGACAAGGAGCGGACGGTTCCGTTCGGCGTCCCGGCGGCCGAGGCGCTGACGGCGTGGCTGGAGGACGGACGGCCTGCGCTGGCTGGGGAAACGCCGCCGGCGGCGCTTTTCCTGGGCGTTCGCGGCAAGCGTCTCGACCCGCGCGCGGCGCGCCGGGTGGTGCACGAGGCGGTGGCCGCGGTGCCGGGCGCAACGGACATGGGGCCGCACGGGCTAAGGCATTCCGCCGCGACGCATCTGCTCGAAGGAGGTGCCGATCTCAGGAGCGTTCAGGAACTGCTTGGTCACGCTACGCTGGCCACGACCCAGCTCTACACTCATGTGACCGTCGATCGGCTGAAGGCGATCCATGACCGAGCACACCCGCGGGCCTGACGCGGCCGGCGGAGGCTCGGCCGGGGACGGCAGGGCCGAACCGTCGGCGCACGCGCATCCGCACGAGCACGGAGACAACACTGAGCAGCACGCCGAGAACGACCGTGCAATGACTTCCACATCGCAGGTCACGGAAGCCGGGGCGGCACGCCCCGGCGTGCAGGACGCCGTCAGCGGGGACGGTCGTCCTGGTCAGGACGTCGACGCGGGGATTCAGGCGCTGTGGCAGCAGTTCGCCGACAAACCGGACCAGACGTCGCGCGACCGGCTGGTGCTGCACTACGCACCGCTGGTGAAGTACGTCGCGGGCCGGGTCGGCACCGGTCTGCCGACGCACGTAGACGTCGGCGACCTTGTGCAGTCAGGCATTTTCGGTCTGGTCGACGCGATCGAGAAGTTCGACCCGGAACGCGGCCTGCGCTTCGAGACGTACGCGATGCAACGCATCCGCGGCGCCATCCTGGACGACCTGCGCTCCCAGGACTGGGTCCCTCGCGCGGTGCGCAGCAAGGCGAAGGAAACGGCCCGCGCCCTGGAACGCCTCGGCGCCCGCCTGCACCGAACCCCGACCGACGCCGAACTCGCCGGCGAAATGGGCATCAGCCTCGACGACCTGCGCGACTTCTACGGCCAGCTCCGCCTCACCAGCGTGGTGGCGCTGGAAGACCTTGTCGCCGCGGGCAAAGACGCCGGTTCGCTGGTCGACACCCTCCCCGACGACGGCGCGGTCGACCCGGTTGCCGTCCTCGTGGACCAGGACAACCGCCGCCAGCTCGCCGAAGCCATCGCGCAGCTGACCGACCGGGACAAGATCGTCGTCAGCCTCTACTACTTCGAAAGCCTGACCCTCGCGGAAATCGGCAAGGTCCTGGGAGTCACGGAATCGCGCGTGAGCCAGCTGCACACCCGCGCGGTGATGCGGCTGCGCGCCAAGCTGATGGAGCAGCCCAGCGGCTGACCCCCGGATCCGCGACCAGCGCAGCGATTGCCTTGTTCGCAAGGCTTGTCCGGTGCTCAGGCGGGGTCGGTGCGGACCACGGGCCGACGCGGCGGTGGTTGCGGACCACTGTCGATGCGGCGGCGGACCACGGTCGATGTGTCGGTGGTTGCGGACCACTGTCGATGTGGCGGCGGACCATGGTCGATGTGTCGGTGGTTTGAGCCTAGTGACCTCGTTCGGATCGATCGGCCGGTAGCGGCGGCTGCCTTGGTGTCACGGGCCTTCCGCCCACGGCTTGAGGCGTACTCGGCTGGGGGTGCCGACCAAGGCGAGCGGGTCGATGTATTCCGTGCCGCGGCGAGCTCCCCAGTGCAGGCAGGTGGCGGTCGGGCAACCGGGGTGGCCGGGGATGGCGGTTCCCAACGGCTGGCCGCGGTAGATCTGGTCTCCGGCGGCGACTGTCGGGGTGATCGGGAGGTAGGTCGTGTGGAGGCCGCCGTCGTGGTCGACGGCGACTACTCCTTGTCCCGCGACCTGACCGGCGAAGACCACCACTCCCATGTCCGCAGCCAGCACTTGTTGTCCGGCGGCGGCTTCCAGGTCTACGCCTCGGTGACCGGGGCCGAACGGGGTCGCGGGCGGTTCGAAGTTGCGGGTGACGTGCGGGCGGGGCGTCAGGGGCCAGGCCAGCCGTCCGGGTTCTTCCGGAACGGGCTGGAGGGGTGCGGCGTCGGCTCGGGAGTGGAGCAGGGCTGCTGAGCCTGCGGACAAGGTCAAGACCGTCGCGAGGATCAGCCACGTTCGGGTGACTTTGCGGCTGCGCGGGGCGAACATCGGGAGTTCGCCGCCTGCTCCGGCCAGTCGGAGAGGTGGGTGGCCCCAGCTGAAATCGCAGGGCAGCGAGATTCGGATGCTCGGCAAGAGGGCCGCGGGTCTTGGACGGGCAGGGCGGAGGAGCCTGCGGGAGGCGAAGAGGGCGTAGCGGCTGGAGGTGCTCGCGGCGGACCTCGCGCGGGTCCACATGCGGCGGAGCGCGGTGCGGACTTTAGGCGGTCTGGCGGGTGGTCGGCGATGGCGGCCGCCGCGCGGGAGCGAACCCGTTGAGGTAGGGCGCGGG
This sequence comes from Amycolatopsis sp. La24, assembly GCF_029087445.1. NCBI lineage: Bacteria > Bacillati > Actinomycetota > Actinomycetes > Pseudonocardiales > Pseudonocardiaceae > Amycolatopsis > Amycolatopsis sp. La24. The sequence continues at coordinate 63,348 of NZ_JARACH010000041.1, read as the reverse complement.
ACGGCGTCGTCCGGGCTCAGGAGGACGGCGGCTGCGGATGGCTGCTGAGTGAGCAGGGCAGCGGTTGCCAGGACCACCTGATGAGGCGATTCCGGCACCGCCGACACCGAGCCCGGTCCACCCGACCCCGCCGCCACTGCAGCCGATGACGGAGGTGCCGCTGACGACGTCGTAGGCGGCGGATCGAGCGGCGACGGATTCTGCGCGGGACCGGATTGGCTGCTTGCTTCTCTGTCCGGGCGAGGCACAGGGGACGGCATTGAGCTGGCTGCGCGCGGTGTCGAGGGCGCACGCGACGGGGACGACGTGCGGGATTCGGCGGAGACAGCGGCGCTGGCGGGAGCGGGCAGAGAACTCGACGTCGAGGGCGCAGGAACCGAGGGCGCAAGAACCGGGGAATCCTCAGGAGAATCCGCAGTGCGGGAAGCAGCGGCGGCAACGGGAAAAGATCGCGTAGTGGTCATGTCCCCATCCTCGGGCGCCGGCCGACCGGAACCCGCTGTTCAGCGGGGGTTGTCCACAGGTGGGCGCGGTTGTGGACAACTCCGGGCCGGGCGAAGGCTGCCCGCAGGGGCGGGCCTGGTGGCAGGGGGTAGAATCAATTCCGCAGTCCACTCGCTGGGCTGACTTCGCGTGCACGTGCGCGCGTCCCCGGACGGGCCGCTTCTGGCGGGAACCCGGACGGAGGGGCGCACGGTGTCCGGCGGTCCCTGGGGTTTCGCACAGCCGAACCCACGGGTCCGGGCATCGGCTGCGGCACCAGGGCCCACGACCTCCCGGTCGGGGGCGACTAACCGGAACAGCGCCTCCGCGGGCGGAACGAACACCGGCAGCGGGAGCGCGCGACTACAGAAAAGGTGTGATTCCGGCAATGGCCGTCGTCACCATGAAGCAGCTGCTCGACAGCGGCGTGCACTTCGGGCACCAGACCCGTCGGTGGAACCCGAAGATGAAGCGCTACATCTTCACCGAGCGCAACGGCATCTACATCATCGACCTGCAGCAGACGCTGACGTACATCGACCGTGCGTTCGAGTTCATCAAGGAAACCGTCGCGCACGGCGGCACCATCATGTTCGTCGGCACGAAGAAGCAGGCTCAGGAAGCGATCGCCAACGAGGCCGCGCGCGTGGGCATGCCCTACGTGAACCAGCGCTGGCTCGGCGGCATGCTGACCAACTTCCAGACCGTCCACAAGCGCCTTCTCCGCCTGAAGGAGCTCGAGGCCCAGGAGCAGACCGGCGGCTTCACCGGCCTGACCAAGCGCGAGATCCTCACGCTGACCCGCGAGAAGGACAAGCTCGAGAAGACCCTGGGCGGCATCCGGGACATGGCCAAGGTGCCGTCCGCGGTGTGGATCGTCGACACCAAGAAGGAGCACATCGCCGTCGGCGAGGCTCGCAAGCTCAACATCCCGGTCGTCGCGATCCTCGACACCAACTGCGACCCGGACGAGGTCGACTACCCGATCCCGGGCAACGACGACGCGATCCGTTCCGCCGCGCTGCTGACGAAGGTCGTCGCCGAGGCCGCCGCGGCCGGGCTGATGGCCCGTTCCGGCCGCAACGGCGCCTCGGCCGACGCGAAGCCGGAGACCGGTGCTTCGGACGAGCCGCTGGCCGAGTGGGAGAAGGAGCTCCTCGCGGGCTCGGAGACCGCCGCCGCCGACGCGACCGAGGCCGCTGCCGCCACGGAGACGGCCGCCGCGACCGAGACCGCCGCGACCGAAACCGCGGAAGCGACCGGCGAGCAGGCTCCGGCCAACTCCTGATCCACCCCGTCCGGGCGGTCCGCGCAGGGCTGCCCGGACGGCGCTCACCGCACACGTACCTGAAACGGACGGATTCAACACGATGGCGAACTACACCGCCGCTGACGTGAAGCGCCTGCGCGAGATGACCGGCGCGGGCATGATGGACTGCAAGAAGGCCCTCGAGGAGAACGACGGCGACTTCGAGAAGGCTGTCGAGTTCCTGCGCATCAAGGGCGCCAAGGACGTCGGCAAGCGCGCCGAGCGCGCCACCGCCGAGGGCCTGGTCGCCGGCGACGGCGGCGTCATGATCGAGCTCGACTCCGAGACCGACTTCGTCGCCAAGAACGACGACTTCCAGCAGCTCGCGGCGAAGATCGTCGAGACCGCGAAGGCGCTGAAGTCCAGCGACGTCGAGGCTCTGAAGGCCGCCGACCTGGACGGCAAGCCGGTCAACGAGGTCGTGCAGGAGCTGTCGGCCCGCATCGGCGAGAAGCTCGAGCTGCGCCGCGTGGTGTCGTTCGAGGGCAAGACCGCGACCTACCTGCACCGCCGCGGCTCCGACCTCCCGCCCGCCGTCGGCGTGCTGGTCGAGTTCACCGGTGACGACGTGGACGCCGCCCGCGGCGCCGCGATGCAGGTCGCCGCGCTGCGCGCGAAGTACCTGACCCGCGAGGAGGTGCCGGCCGAGATCATCGAGAACGAGCGCCGCATCGCCGAGCAGACCGCCCGCGAGGAAGGCAAGCCCGAGCAGGCGCTGCCGAAGATCATCGAGGGCAAGGTCAACGCGTACTACAAGGACAACGTGCTGCTCGAGCAGCCGTCGGTCAAGGACAACAAGAAGACCGTCAAGGCCCTGCTCGACGAGGCGGGCGTGACCCTGACCCGGTTCGCCCGGTTCGAGGTCGGCCAGGCCTGAGCGAGGCACTGGGACTAGGTTCTGGCACTGTGCCCCGTCTCCGCGCATCGGGGACGGGGCACAGTCGGGTCTACCGAGGGGCAGGAGGCGACAGACATGGGTGAGGACCGGGTCGAGGGCGGGTACCGCCGGGTGCTGCTGAAACTGGGCGGCGAGATGTTCGGCGGCGGCGCGGTGGGCGTCGACCCCGACGTCGTGCACTCCGTCGCCCAGCAGATCGCCGACGTCGCGCGCACCGGGGTGCAGATCGCGGTGGTGATCGGCGGCGGCAACTATTTCCGCGGCGCGGAGCTGTCGCAGCGCGGCATGGACCGCGACCGCGCCGACTACATGGCGATGCTCGGCACCGTGATGAACTGCCTCGCGCTGCAGGACTTCCTCGAAAAGGAAGGCCTCCCGACCCGCGTGCAGACCGCGATCACGATGGGCCAGGTCGCCGAGCCCTACATCCCGCGCCGCGCGGAACGGCACCTCGAGAAGGGCCGCGTCGTCATCTTCGGCGCCGGCGTCGGCATGCCGTACTTCTCCACCGACACCGCCGCCGCGCAGCGCGCGCTCGAACTCGGCTGCGAAGCCGTGCTGATGGCCAAGGCCGTGGACGGCGTCTACACCGCCGACCCGAAGACCGACCCGGACGCGAAGATGTTCACCGACATCACGCACCGCGAGGTGCTCGAGCGCGGCCTCAAGGTCGCCGACGCCACCGCGTTCAGCCTCTGCATGGACAACAAGATGCCGATCATCGTGTTCAACCTGCTCACCGAGGGCAACATCGCCCGTGCGGTGGGCGGTGAGAGGATCGGCACGCTGGTCTCGACCCCCGCCGACGAGGCGTCCGCCTAGACCTGCTGGGATCAAGCTCAGGTCCGACAACACAACACCGGGAGTAGCCGTGATCGACGAGACCCTCCTCGACGCCGAGGAGAAGATGGAAAAAGCGGTGTCCGTCGCGAAGGAAGACCTCACGTCGGTGCGCACCGGGCGGGCCCACCCGTCGATGTTCTCCCGCATCGTCGTCGAGTACTACGGTGCGCCGACCCCGCTGAACCAGCTGGCCAGCGTCAACGTGCCGGAGGCCCGGATGGCGTTGATCAAGCCTTACGACCAGACGCAGCTGAACGCCATCGAGAAGGCGATCCGCGAGTCCGACCTCGGCGTCAACCCGAGCAACGACGGCAACGTCATCCGCATCGTCATCCCGCAGCTCACCGAGGAGCGGCGCAAGGAGATGGTGAAGGTCGCGAAGGGCAAGGGCGAGGACGCCCGCGTCTCGATCCGCAGCGTCCGCCGCAAGGCCAAGGAAGAACTCGACCGCATCGCCAAGGACGGCGAAGCGGGCGAGGACGAGGTCGCGCGCGCCGAGAAGGAACTGCAGAACCTCACCGACACCTACGTGCACCAGGTCGACGAGCTGGTGAAACACAAGGAAGCCGAGCTGCTCGAGGTCTGATGAGCCAGGTGAGCGAGGAACGCGACGAGCGGGTGAGCGACACCCCGCCACTGGGCCCGGCCGCCGAGCCGGACCCGGTTTCGCGGCTGGAACCGGCTTCGGAAACCCCTGCTGGGCAGCGGAAATCGGATTCCGCGACGAACGCGCGCGCGGAATCCGGTGCTGCGGCGGGGAATCCCGGGGAATTCGGGGGCGAGTCGGCGAAGGGTGCGAAGGGCGTTCCCGCGGGCGGACTGGCGAAGGGCGCGAAGGCTGCGTCCCAGGGCGGGTCGGCAAAGGGCTCGAAAGGCACCACTGAGGGCGGGTTGGCCGAAGGCGCGAAAGCTGCGTCCAAGGGCGGATCAGCGACAAGTGCGGCCGAAGGCGAGCCCGGGGGCAAACCGGAGCGCGGCGCGAAGACCGGCGGGAAAGCCGAACCAGCCGCGGCTGACGGCAAACCCGGCGACGACGCGAAGGCCGAACCGGAGAAGAAAGCCTCCCGGGCCGGGCGCAATCTTCCCGCGGCGATCGGCGTCGGGCTGTTGCTCGGGGCCGCGATCATCGTTTCCCTGGTCACCGTCCGGTTCATTTTCATCGGGGTCATCGCCGCCGCGATCGCGGTCGGCACGTTCGAGTTCTCCGGCGTGCTGCGCCGGGTCGCGGACACCAAGGTCGCGCTGATCCCGGTGCTCGTCGGCGGGCAGGCGATGATCTGGCTGGCCTGGCCGTTCGGCCGGGAAGGCGCGCTCACCGCGTTCGTGCTCACTGTGCTCGCGTGCCTGCTGTGGCGGTTGCCCGGCGGCGCGAAGGGCTATGTGCGCGACGTCAGCGCTTCCGTTTTCGCCGCCGCGTACCTGCCGTTGTTCGGCGCGTTCGCGGCCATGCTCGTGCCGCCGCACGACGGGGTCGGGCGCGTGCTCACGTTCCTGATCGGCGTCGTCGCTTCCGACACCGGCGGCTACATCGCCGGCGTGCTCGGCGGCAAGCACCCGATGGCGCCCACGATCAGCCCGAAGAAGTCCTGGGAGGGCTTCGCCGGTTCGATGATCGCGGGCATCGTCGCGGGCGTGCTCACGATCAGCCTGATGCTGGACGGCCACGCGTGGCAGGGCGTCATCTTCGGCGCGGCCATCGTGCTCACCGCGACGCTCGGCGACCTCGTCGAATCGCTCATCAAACGCGACCTCGGCATCAAGGACATGGGCACGCTGCTGCCCGGCCACGGCGGCATCATGGACCGCCTCGACTCGCTGCTGCCCTCGGCCGTCGTGTCGTGGCTGCTGCTGTCGGCCTTCGTCCCGGCCTGAGCCCCGCCTGAATCCTCGCCTGAAACCTCAGTCGTCGTACGGGTCGTCGACCTCGGCGCGGCCCACGTCTTCCAGCACCCGCGAGTGGTCGATCACCGCGAACACCGCGCCGTCCGGATCGGCGAGGATCGCGGTGCGGCCGAACGGGGTGTCGTACGGCTCGATCACCACCGAACCGCCCAGCATCAGCGCCTCGCCCGCCGCCGCGTCCGCGCCGCGCGCGGGGTCGACCTCGAAGTACACGAGCCAGTGCGGGGGAGTGTCCCGGCGGTACTCGGGACCCATCACGTAGCGGTACAGCACCGCCGTGTGCTCAATGGAATATTCCGCATAGTCGACGCTTTCGCCGTCGCCGACCTGGCGGCTCGAGTAGTTGAACAGCTTGGTGTAGAAGTGGTCCGCGGCCACGCCGTCGTGCGTGTTGAGGTCCGCGCCGCTGAACGTGTTGGGCACGCCGCCCGCGAACTGCCAGTCCGGCGGGGCTTCCCAGAACACCACCGGCGCGCCGCACGCGTCGATCGCGTGCACGATGCTGCCGCGCTCGGGGATCGCGATCGGCCCGAGCGTCACCTGCCCGCCGAGGTGCTCGACCCATTCGGCGGCGCTCGCCGTGTGCGGCACCGCGAGCTGCATCGTCCAGCCGGGTGCGCTGCGGGCGCCGGCTTCGTACAGGCCGCCGGCGGGAACCCCGTCGCACAGGGCGATGGAGTACCGGCCGGTCGGCGACGCGGGATCGCGCCGGGTTTCGTAGTCCCAGCCGAAAAGCCGGGAGTAGAAGTCCTGGGTCCGGGCTTCGTCGCGGCACGCCACCTCGACCCAGCAGGGCAGGCCTGCCGGGAGCGTGCGGGCGAGTTGCCAGTCGGTCGACATCGCGTTCTCCTCCCCGAGAGGGTGAAGTCTATTCGGCGGAGCGGCGTTCTACGCTCTGAGCGGGAAAGCTGCCGCGCCCGTCGGAGCCCCTGGAGGCGGAGAGGAGTGCCGTGCGCTGGTTGTTCCGCGGCCCGGCGGCGTCGAAGGAAGTCGTTCCCAGCCCGAACATCTGGTACTACCAGGACGTTTACGACGTCGAGAACCGGGCGCAGGACGCGGACGGCGAGATCTGGCGCGTACTGCGCGAAGAGCATGACTGGACCGGCCTCGACGTGCTCGATCTCGGCTGCGGTGACGGATACCACTTGCCGCTTTTCGCCGCGGACGCGCGTTCGGTGCTCGGAATCGAACCGCACCCGCCGCTCGCGCGGGACGCGGAGCGACGGGTGCGGGAACTGGAAAACGTGCGGGTCCGCGTGGGACGAGCGCAGCGGCTGCCGGTGGACGACGGGAGTGTGGACATCGTGCACGCGCGCACCGCGTACTTCTTCGGCCCTGGATGCGAACCCGGTTTGCGCGAAGCGGAACGGGTGCTGCGGCCCGGAGGATCGATCATGATCGTCGACCTCGACGTGACCAGCGAGCCCTACGGCGGGTGGATGCGGGCGGATTTGCCGCACTACGACCCGCCTGCGGTGGAACGGTTCTTCGCCGCGCACGGCTTCAACTGTCGGCGCGTACGCACGCGTTGGCGCTTCGCGGACTTCGCCGCGGCGGAATCAGTGTTGAAGATCGAGTTCAGCGCGAAGGTCGCGCAGCGGGCGATCGCTGACACGCGCCGCCTGAACCCGGGATCGGGCGAGGTGACGCTGCCGGTGGGTTATCGCGTGCACTGCCGCGTCAAACCCACCGGCCTCGTCCTGCCCGGTCACTCGGCTGCCTCTCCGGACTCGGCCGAGTCCTCCGATTCCTCGACCTCGCCGAGGATCGAGTAGATCGACCGGCGTGCCTCGTTGAGCACGTCCACCGCGCGGGCCTGCTGGTTTTCGCTGCCCGCGCGCATCACCTGCACGACCGCCGCGGCGAGCGTCGCGCCCGCCTTGCGCAGGTCGTGCTCGACCGGTTCGACGTCGTCGGTGAAGTGCTCCCACGGCGGCGTGCCGGTCTGCTGTTCGGCGGTGGTGCGGCCCTCGTCGGTGAGCTCGAAGAGCTTCTTGCCGCTCTCGTCGCGGCTCACGACCAGGCCCTCGTCGGCCAGCATCTGCAGGGTCGGGTAGATCGAGCCGGGGCTGGGCTTCCAGAGCCCGCCGCTGCGCTCGCCGATCTCGCGGATGATCTCGTACCCGTGCCGCGGCTGTTCCGCGAGCAGGGTGAGGATCGCCGCCCGCACGTCGCCGCGCCGGCCGCGCCGGGAGCCGCGGCGTGCGCCCGGACCGTGGCCGCGTCGTCCGCGCCCGGCGGGCCCGAAGCCGAACTCGCCGAATTCCCGGCCCCAGGGGCCGAACGAGGACCGGCCGTGCTGTTCGTGTTCTCCGTGTTCGTGATGTCCGCCGGGGAACGCGCGTCCGCCGGGGAACGCGCGTCCGCCGGGGAAGGGGTGTCGTCGTCGGTTCATGGTCTTGAGTTCCTTTCTCGAACTGTTGCGACACGTTCACGATATATCGGAAACGGTCGGTTTGCAACCGTGCCGACAACCCGGGGACCTGGCCGACCGGGGCGGACGGCGGTCGGCGATACTCGAAGCACTAGCGAAAACACCCGAACGACCTGGGAGACCCGACCTCCGATGCTGGACCGTGCGGTCATCGACGCCCTGTTCCCCGCGGATCTGCCCGAGCCTGAGCACTGGGAACAGCGCTATCCGGCCCGGCAGCTGCCCGACGGCGCGAAGGTGACCCGGTTCGGCCCGTCGCCGACCGGCTTCGTGCACATCGGCGGCATCTACGTCGCGACGATCGACCAGGACGTCGCGCGCCGATCCGAAGGCCGCTACCTGGTGCGCGTCGAGGACACCGACCAGTCTCGCGAGGTCGAGGGGGCGCTGGAGCAGTTCGAACGCGGCTTCGCGTACTTCGGGCTGCAGGCGGACGAGGACGCGGTGCGCGGCGGCGAGTACGGGCCGTACCGGCAGTCCGAGCGCGAGCAGATCTACCTCACCTACGTACGGCACCTTCTGCGCGAAGGCCGCGCGTACATCGACTTCGCGACGAAGGACGAGCTGGCGTCGATCACCGCGCGGCAGCAGGCCACGAAGCTCCCGACGGGCTACTACGGCTCGTGGGCGATCTGGCGCGACGCCGACCCGGCCGACGTGCAGGCGAAGCTCGACGCGGGCGAGCCGTGGGTGGTCCGCTTCCGCGCGCCGGACGACACCGGGCAGCGCGTGCGCTTCACCGACGCGATCCGCGGCACCATCGAGGCCGAGGCCAACCGCAACGACGTGGTGATCCTCAAGAGCTCCGACCAGAGCCCGCGGCTGCCGACCTACCACTTCGCGCACGCCGTCGACGACCACCTGATGCGGGTGAACCTCGTGATCCGCGGCGACGAGTGGATCTCGTCGGTGCCGACGCACCAGCAGCTCTTCGAAGCGCTCGGCTTCGAGCCGATCCAGTACGCGCACATCGCGCCGCTGATGAAGCAGGAGGGCGGCAGCAAGCGGAAGCTGTCCAAGCGCAAGGACCCGGAAGCCTCCGTCGACTTCTACCTCGAAGCCGGCTACCCGGTCCCGGCGGTGCTGTACTACCTGCGCGGCCTGGCGAACGGACGGCTCGCCGAGATGCCGCTCGCCGAAGCGCTGGACGCGCCGATCAACCTCGACGAGTGCGGCGTCGCCGGTCCGCTCGTGGACCTGGTGAAGCTGGACGACCTCGCCGCCGACTACGTCGCGACGCTGTCCGGCGAGGAGATCCTCGCGTCGGTGCTGGAGTGGGCTGAGCGATTCGACCCGGAGCTCAAGGCGGTTCTGGAGTCCTCCCGCGAGCTGGCGCTGCGTGCGCTGGCGGTGGAGCGCGAGGGCGTCGAGAACCCGCGCAAGGACCTGAAGAAGTGGAGCGAGTTCCGCGCCGTCTACGGGTTCTTCTTCCCACAGCTGCACCAGGCGGCGACCGGTCCGGACGACGAGCGGATCGCGGCGCTGGGCGTTCCGGCGGACGTCGTGCGCGCGGTGGCGTCGGACTTCGTGTCCGCGTACCAGCAGCTCGACGACGGCCAGGAGTGGTTCCAGCAGATCCGCGAGGTCGCGGCGAAGCACGGGTTCGCCAAGAACGCCAAGGAATACAAGAAGGACCCGGACGCGTACCCGGGTTCGATCCGCGAGGCCTCGCAGATCATCCGGATCGCGATCACCGGGTCGACCCGCAGCCCGGACCTGCACTCGATCACGCAGGCGCTGGGCGCGGAGGAAACGTTGCGCCGCTTCGACAATCTGGTGAGCTGACCAGATCGTGAGCGCTGAGGCCGGTTCTGGGCGGCCTCAGCACTCACGAGTTGAGGTAGGTCAGCACCGCCAGGACGCGCCGGTTGCCGGTGTCGTCGTCGGTGATGCCGAGTTTGCCGAACAGCGACGTCGTGTACTTGCTGATCGCGCTTTCGCTCAGGAACAGCCGCCGGGCGATCTCCGCGTTCGACAGGCCTTCCGCCATCAGCTCCAGCACTGAACGCTCGCGCTCGGTCAGCGAGCCGAGGCGCTGGTCCGGCGATCCGCTGGTGAGCAGTTTCGAGATCACCGCCGGGTCCATCGCCGTGCCGCCGGCCGCGACGCGTTCGAGCGCGTCGATGAACTGTTCGGCCTCGAAAACGCTGTCCTTCAACAGATATCCGACGCCGCTGGCCCCGCCGACCAGCAGTTCGCGGGCGTAGAGCTGTTCGACGTGCTGCGACAGGATCAGCACCGGCAGCCCGGGCGTCTCGCGGCGCGCGGCGAGGACCGCACGGAGGCCTTCGTCGGTTTGCGTCGGCGGCATCCGGACGTCGACCACGGCGACGTCCGGCCGGTGTTCGCGCAGCACGGCGACGGTTTCCGGGCCGGTCGTCGCGGTCGCCACCACCTCGTGGCCGTAGGCCTGGAGGAGCCGGACCAAACCGTCCCGCAGCAGGTAGAGGTCTTCGGCTACGACGATGCGCATGGCACCATCATCCACGCTCGGGTCGGCCCGCCCGCCGGGCTGGTGATCTCCACCGTGCCGTCGAAGACCGCGAGGCGGCGGCGCAGCCCGGCAAGCCCGCCGTCCGGGTGGATCCCGGCCCCGCCGAGACCGTCGTCCTCGACCGCGGCGCACAGCCGATTCCCTTCCTGCACCAGGGAAACCTGGACGTGCGACGCGTGCGCGTGCTTGACCGTGTTGGCGAGCAGTTCGGCGATTCCGAAGTACAGCGCGGATTCGATCGGCGGATCGAGCGGCTGCGGCAGATCGGCTTCGACCGTCACGTCGAGCGGCAGGTCCATCGCCATCGCGCGGACCGCGTCGGCGAGCCCGCGTTCGTTCAGTACCGGCGGGCTGATGCCGCGGACCAGTTCGCGCAATTCGGTGAGCGACGTGGCGGCACCGGCCCGGGCGTCGCGCAGCAATTCCTTGGCCTGTTCGGGATCGGTCTCCATCAGCTTCTCCGCCGTCGCGAGCGCGAGGCCGAGCGCGACCAGCCGGGCTTGTGCGCCGTCGTGCAGATCCCGTTCGATGCGCCGGATTTCCGCGGCTTGCGCGATAGTCGTGTCCGCGCGCAGGGCGGTCAGGGTGTCGACCCGGTCGGCCAGTTCCATCGTGGCGGACGCGCCCAGGAACCGCGTGGCCACCGGGATGACGCTGCGCCAGGCGTACGGCGCGGTCGCGATCGTGACCAGCAGACCGGCGAGATATCCCTCCGGCAGGTTCACCAGCGGCAGGACCGCCGCGACGACCCCGAGCAGCGGCACGAGCGCGACCAGGCCGAACGAGACCGGTGCGATTAGCGCGAACCGCAGGTCCCGCCAGGTCGCCGGGTCGTAGCGCCAGTTCTTCAAGCGCTGCTCGCGCCGGGCCTCTTCCTGGGTGCGCGAGTAGGAGTGGCCGTTCCACCAGTATCCGGTCGACAGCTGGGTGATCGGCGGAAGCTTCCGGTATCCGGGCGGGAGCACGATGCCGGTCCAGTTCGCGACCATGACCCGCGTCATCCGGCACACCGGACGCGCCAGCGCCAGCGTCCCGATCGCCGCCCAGATGAACGGCGCGATCCACGACCACGGGCTGCCGCCCCACAGCTGCCACAGGCCGACCGCGGCCGCCCACACGACCGGGATCAGCAGCGCCACGCCCGCCGCCTGGGCGGCGCGCACGAATCCCACCCCGCAGTCGTGCACCCAGGACCGTAGCTGTCGCATCGTTTCTTCCCCCTGTCCATCCGGCTTCGCGGTCCACTGTGCACCACGAAACGCCGGATTCCCGCCGTCGCGGGACAGGAGTGGGTCCAGCCCCACCCCCTTGTGCGGCCAGACCCATACCGGGCCGGGCCGCGGCTTCCTAGCGTTGCTGGCACAACGGGAAACCACAAGGGAGAACAGCGATGCAGACCATCGAACGCCCCGCCGTGCAAGACCGGTTCGGCTTGACGAAGAAGTTCGTCGTGGCCTACGGAGCGATGGGCGCGGCCGTCTTCGGCACGATCGTCGCGCTGGCCGTCGTCGACGGGAGCGCGACCGGCTTCATGTGGACGCGCTCCGCACTGGTGCCGGTCAGCGCCGCGATCATGTACTGGCTGGTCACGCTCGCGGCGAAGGGGTCGCGCCGGGCTTATGAGCGGGCCCGGTTCATCTCGATCGTCGCTCCGGTCGCGCTCGTCGGCGTCGACCTGATCCCGGGTGCGTGCCCGGTCTGGTTCCTGCTGCTGCAGACCGCCTGCGCGGTGCTGCTGGCCGGCGCGGCGGTCCCGCTCGTCCGGATGCGGGCTAACTTCCCGAAGCGGACCTCGGAACCAGCCTGATCCGGGTGTCGAGGTTGCGTTCGACGGCCGAGCGGTTCGAGAGCAGGGGGAACGAGCCGCCGGACGCCCACAGGTCGTTCAGGTCGCGGTAGTGCGGGCTGCGCGGGTCGCCGGACTGGCCGGGCGCGTTGATCGCCCGCGACGCGTCCCAGTCGCCGACGTCGAGCGCCATTTTGAAGGTCGCGCCGTTGAGCTGCTGGTAGGTGAACGGGTGGAAGAACGACGGGTGGACGGTCTGGTAGTCGCCGCCGACCGGGTTCGGGCCGACGTTCGGGCCGCCCGCCGGGTGCACGAATTCCTGGTGCTGCAGCGCGCCCCAGCGCCACTTCGCCGGGTCGTTGCCGAGTTTTCCGGCGACGTCGCGGAAAGCGAGCTGGAGAGTGTCGAGGATCAGTTTGTCGCGTTTGGCCGCGCCGCCGGGGCCGAACCACGCGTCCGGGTCGGCGAAGGACGCGAGCACGAGGCTGAAGTCCGGATTGATGGTGCTGGCCAGGACATCCGCGGCGGCTTGCGGGAGCGTCGCGTGCGCCCAGCCGCCGTGGAGGTACTTCAGCAGCCAGGTTTCGTACAGCGGGGCCGGTGCGGAATCCACCGAGGCGACGCCGTCGAAACCGCGCAGCACTTCGAGCGCCTTCGCGGTGTCCGGATCCGTGGAGGAGAGGTTCCGCAGGAACGGCGCGAGCCGGGGTGCCAGCAAGGACTTTTCGTCGCGCTGGATGGCGAGCGAATCGGCGACGCGGGCGCGCGGCGTGGACTTGATCAGCTCGTCGATCCGCTCCTTGCGGTACGGCTGCTGCCATTCGTAGTTGGACACCACCGGGAAGCCCGGCGGGAGGTTGTAGTCGTTGGCGGAGGCGAAGAACCCGGCAGGCGGATTGTGCTGCCACGGGAGTTCGGAGTTGGCGTGGAAGCCGTTCCACTCGTAGCGGCCGTCGCCGGGGACGGGCAGCAGACCGTCGTATGCGGTCCCGGTGCGGCGCGGGGTCAGCGCGCCGGGGACGTAGCCGATGTCGCCGTGGACGTCGGCGTAGACGAGGTTCGATCCGGGCGTGCCCCATTCGCGCATTCCGGCGGTGAATTCGGTGAAGTTGCGGGCCCGCTGGTAGTTCAGGCTGCCGAGATACGCCGCGCTGCCCGGTTCGGTCCACACGGTGCGCACGGCGAATGCCCGGTGGGCCGCTTCGTCGACCTTCACGATCGGGCCGTGCCGGGTGAAGGACAGTTCGCGGGTCACCGGCTGTCCGCCGAGCACCGGGATGGTTTCGGTGAGCTTGGTGATCGGCTCCCAGCCGCCGCGGTAGCGGTACCGGCTGTGGTCGGCGGGATCGAGGTCGTAGACGTAGAGGTCGGTCTGGTCGACCGGCAGGTTCGTGAGGCCGAACGCGACGGAATCGTTGTGCCCGATGGCGATGCCCGGGTTCCACGGCTCGCCCGCGCCGGTGAGGTTCAAGCCGGGCGCGGAAAGCTGGGCGACGTAACGGCCGGAGGGCAACGAGTCGGAGCGGCGGTGCGGGTCGCTGGCGAGGATCGGCCGTCCGGTGGCGGTGCGGCCGGGGCCGATCGCCCACGAGTTGCTGCCGCTGGTGGCGTCGGCGATGTCCCTGTCCGAGGCGACGCCCTTCGGGAACGTGACGCCGGCGGTCGCCTTGTTGTACACGGAAAGCACGTCGCCGGGGATCGAACAGGGGTCGAGGCCTTCGGGCACCGCGGGCTCGTGGTCGGGGTGCAGGCTGCGGAGGTATTTGCTCGCGCCCGGCCCGGCATGGCACACCATTTGCGCGCGGGCGACCTCCCAGGTGAGGTTCTCGCCGATCGCGTGCGAGCGGATGCGGACGATGTCCTCGGGCTGCCAGCGCGACGGCTGGTAGCCGAGCCTGGCGAACTCCGGCGGGGCGGCCTCGGGGTGCTTGGCGAGCCAGTCGAGGTAGGAGTTGATCCCCGCGGCGAACCGGGTGGCGGCGAGTTTGGCCTCGGGACCGTAGGAGGCCCATTCCTTCTGCATGTCGCCGCGGTAGAGGAAAAGCCGGGCGGCGCGGTCCTGGTCCACATAGGACTCGCCGAGGACCTCGCTGAGCAACCCGAGCCCCCGGCGGCGCCAGGTGTCGAGCTGGAAGAGCCGATCGCGGGCGACGGTGAATCCCTGCGCGTAGAACAGGTCCGCGGTGTTGGCGGCGTAGATGTGCGGGACGCCCCACTTGTCGACGAGCAGGTCGACCGGGCGGGAAAGACCGTCCAGCGCGACGGTGTGCCCGCTGCTCGCCGACGCGGCCGGGGCGGTGCCGAGCAGCGTCAGAACGAGTATCAGGACGGTAGCTTTGGACCGCATTTCCCCACCCCCGGCAGCAGCGTTGACCCCGCGCACGCTAATCGCGGCGGGCGCGGGGCCCCACCCCTGAACCGGGACGAGTAGGGGGAACCGGACTTCGGGGGCCGTGCTGTGCCCGAACTCAGCCACGGGAGCGGTACCGCGCCCAAGACGGTCGGCCGCTGGTGCCAGGGCAGCGGCTACGGGGTCGTCGGCGCGGTGACGACCCGCGAGTTGGTGACCGTCGCCGTGGACACCTGCGGCCTCGCCAAGAAGGCGGCGACCGCCGTCGCGGGCCGCGTTCCGCGCTGAGCTACGAGACGTCCCCGATCGCCTCGTCCAGAATGGACAGTCCGAGGTCGATCTCGCTGTCGGCGGCGGTCAGCGGCGGCGCGATCCGGAACACCCCGCCCATCCCCGGCAACTGCACGATGTTCATGTGCAGCCCGAGTTCGAGGCAGCGCTGCGTCACGCGCGCGCCGAGCTTGTCCGCGTCCGGGCCGCCGCCGCTCAGTTCCAGTCCGGCGAGGAGGCCTCGGCCGCGGATCTCGCCGACTGCCTCGTGCCGCGTCGCGATTTCGTCCAATCCGGTGCGCAGCCGGGTGCCGAGGTCGCGGGCGCGTTCGTCGAGACGGTCGCGGATCAGGACGTCCAGCACCGTGTTCCCGACCGCGGCGGGAAGCGGGTCCGAGACGTGCGTGGTGAAGAACAGGTACGCGCGTTCGTGGGCTTCCTGCTCGATTTCCGCGCTCGTCAGCACCGCGGCCAGCGGCAGTCCGGCGCCGAGCGTCTTGGACACCGTGAGGATGTCCGGGACCACGCCGTCGTGCTCGAAGGCGTACCAGGTTCCGGTGCGGCACAACCCGGTCTGTGCTTCGTCGAGGATCAGCAGCATGCCGCGTTCCCGGCATTTCCGTTGCAGCGCCTGGAAATAACCCGGTGGGGGAACGAGGATCCCGCCGGAGCTGAGGATCGGCTCCACCAGGCACGCGGCGAGGCTGCCGACCGACTGCGCGTCGATCAGGTCGAACGCGAGGTCCAGCTGGTGCTCCCAGTCCGCACCGGGCACCGGGATGGCGAAGTTGCCCGGCGCGCCGGGACCGTAACCCTTGCGGCCCGCGCTGTAGGTGGCGCTCGCCGCGGCCTGCGTCATCCCGTGCCAGGACCGGGCGAACGAGACGATCTCGTGCTTGCCGGTCACCAGTTTGGCCATCCGCAGCGCGGCCTCGTTGGACTCGGCGCCGGTGGTGAGCAGCAGCGCCTTCTCCAGCGGGGCTGGCAGCGTTTCCGCGAGCCGCCGGGCAAGGTCGACCACCGGACGGCTCAGCATCCCGCTGAACAGGTGGTCGAGCTTCGCGGCCTGCTTCCGGACGGTCTCGACGATCTCCGGATGCGCGTGCCCGAGGATCGCGCTCATCTGCCCGGACGTGAAGTCGAGGATGCGCCGTCCGTCCTCGGTGAAGACGAAACTGCCCTCGGCGCGGTCGATGATTTCGCCGGTGAACGAGCCGGGGCCGGCGTAGCGGACGAGGTGCCGGTCTACGTCGGACCAGAAGGTGTCGGTGGCCATGGCTTCGACGGTAGGGCCGGACCGAGCGCCGCGTCCATCTCACAGTTTCCGCTTGCCTGTGCGATGGCATCGAACAACGATGGGGGCATGTTGAACCCGTGGCGGCTGCGGCTGCTGAGCCGGCTCGCCGTGCTGGGCACCGTTCGCGCGGTCGCGCAGGACGTGAATCTCAGCGCCTCCACGGTGTCGCATCAGCTCGCGCTGCTGGAGACCGAAACCCGCACCCGGCTGCTGGAACGCACCGGCCGCCGCGTCCGGCTGACGCCCGCCGGGGAGAAACTGGCCCGGCAGGCGCGGGCGATCCTCGACCATCTCGACGCGGTCGAGGCCGAACTGCGCGGCGACGAACCGGCCGGGCTGGTGCGGATCGGCGCGTTCCAGAGCGCGATCCACACCTTCGCGGTGCCCGCCGCGACCCGCCTCGCGCAGGCTTATCCGCGGCTGGAAACCGAACTGGCGGAACGGGAACCGCACGAAAGCGTCCCGGCACTGCGGGCGGGCGACAGCGACGTCATCATCACCACCACCGATTTCGTCGACCTGCCGCTCGGTCCCGACCTCGAGATCATCCGGCTGGCGACCGATCCGATCGTGCTGGTCACCGCGCTCGACCGGCCGGAGCCGCCCGGGCCGGCGGTGCTCGCGGACTACGCGGGCGAACCGTGGGCGCTCGACATTCCCCAGTCCTACATGGCGACTCTGACGCTGCGGCTCTGCCGTGAATCGGGCTTCGAGCCGCGCGCGGTGTGCCGGTTCAGCAACTATCTGATGACGTTGCAGCACGTCGAGGCCGGGCTGTCGATCGCGCTGCTGCCCGGGCTGGCGGTGGATCCGCGGTACCGGGTCGCGACGAAGGCGCTGTCGACGCCGGTGACGCGCACGATCGTCGCGGTCACCCGGCGCGGATCGCCGCGGCGGGCGGCGGTGAACGCGGTGCTCGACGCGCTGCAGCAACCGGTCGAGCTTCCGGCGGCGGTGGAACAGGTTTAGCCGACGAGGTCCGCCATGATTTGCGCGGCTGGAGCGACGTTTCGGACCAATCCCGCGGCCTGTCCGGCGTACTGCGCCAAGGCTTCGAGGTCTCCGGTCATGCCTGGCACGGGAATCATGTCGTCGTAGCGCTGCCACGGGTTCCCGGCCGCATCCGTTGCTACGACGTCGCCTTCGCCGGGGCGGTCCGTGCGTGGTTGGCCTGCCGCTTCCCAATGCGTAAGCGTCGAATTGCGCAAGACGCGGTGCGGCGCGTCGGGCCAACCGCCGTCGAAGCAGCGGGTGTGGACGGCGTCCTCGAGTTCCGCGGCGAGCACGGCTTCGCGGTAGGAATCGTGGGTCGCCGCTTCGGTCGCGGTCAGAAATCGGGTGCCCAGCCAGCCGCCTTGCGCGCCGAGGGCGAGCACTGCGGCGAGCCCGCGGCGGTCGGCGATTCCGCCTGCGGCGAGCACAGGAATCGGACCGACCGCGTCCACGACGGCGGGCACCAGCACGAGAGTCGACGCTTGGCCGCGGACATGTCCGCCCGCCTCCCAGCCTTGCGCGACTACGACGTCGACGCCTGCCTCCGCCGCCTGTCGTGCTTCGGCGACCGAGCCCACGGTGTGGATCAGCCGCGTGTCCTTCGCGCGGGCGGCGACCTTGGCGGGGTCGCCCCAGAACGTCGAGATGATCGGGACATCTTCGGCGAGGCAGGCGTCGAGGACGTCGTCGATCGGGAAGTCGAGCACGAGGTTGACCGCGAACGGACGGTCGGTGCGGCGACGCACTTCGCGGATCCGGCGGACCGCCTCGTCCGGGTCGGTCCAGGTGAGCGCGAGGGTCCCCAGTCCGCCCGCGTTCGAGACCGCCGCGGCGAGCGCCGGGGTCGAGGCGGAGCCGATCGGAGCCTGCGCGATCGGCACGTCGATGCCGAGCGCGGCGCAGACCTGCTTCGGAAATCGAATCATGGCGGCCGATGTTAGTGTTTCGGAAATCGAAGCACAAGGAGATTCGGATGGCGACGCCGAAGCCGGGACAGCCGGTCCGGGGCTCCACGACCGGCCGTCCGCTGATGGCCGCGCTCGACCTCTTCGGGCGGCGGTGGTGCCTGCGGATCGTGTGGGAGCTGCAGGTCGGCACGCTCGGTTTTCGCGCGTTGCAACAACGGTGCGACGGGATGTCTTCGAGCGTCTTGCGGCAACGCCTGGTCGAACTCGGCGAGGCTGGTTTGGTGCACCAGACCGGCGAATCGCATTACGCGCTGACGACGCTGGGCCGCGAGGCGTTCGACGCGCTGCGGCCGCTCGTGTCGTGGGCGGATCGGTGGGCCGCGTCGCTCGACGGCGGCGAGTGATCGGCGGCAGGGGCGGACCCCTGCCGCCGACGGATCACTTGCTGTGCTGGGAACGGCGGCGCAGGAGGAACGCGCCGCCCGCGGCTGCCGCGGCCGCTCCGCCGACGGCGAGCGCGGTGGCCGGGCTTCCGTCCCCGCCGGTGTTCGGGGCGGTGACGGCATAACCGCCGCCCGCGCCGGTCTTGTCATACGTCGAGCCGGGCAGCTTGTCGCCGTAGCGTTTCTGCAGTTCGGCCCGGTAGGCCGCCACGGTGACGCGGGTGCCTGCCGGGACGCCGGAGACCGCGCCGTCGAGGACGGTCACGGTGTCGCCGTTGACCGAGTACCAGGCGTTGACCTGCGGTTCGTGCAGCAGATAGCCGCCGTGCGCGGCCGCCGCGTGGACCTGTTCGTCGTTGCCGGAAGCGACGTTGATGACCTGCCATCCGGCCTTGCTCGGCTGCGCCCACACGGTCGCCGCGCGTCCGTCGGCGAGGTGGGCCGGAGACGCGACGTACGCGAGGGCGGCCGGGACGTCGGATTCGCCATTGATGAACGCCGCGGTCGGTTCGTAGACCGGGATCTGGGTGTTGGCGTCAGCCGCGGCCCGAGTGGCGTGCGCGGCCGCCGGGGCCGCGCCGGGGAACTTGGTGTGCGCGAGGCGGGCGGCGGTGTCCGGGCTGGCGAGCAGACCGGAGATCGCCGCGGTGTCCGAGGAGGACGGCCCGGTCGGCGACTGCGCGGCGGACGCCGGGTTCGCGGCGAACACGGCGGCAGCGATGGCTCCCGATGCGACAGCGGTGCGGAGGATGGTTCGCAGCATGAGTCAGCCCACCATTCCGTAGACGGTGTGGGTCCAGGCGAATTGGTTGTTGGAGACGTAGGAGCTGTAGTTCATCGAGTTGTAGCGGTTGTTCGAGGGCCACGGGTCGCCGTATTCGACGATGCTGCGTCCGTTGGAGTCGTCGTAGCCGTAGAGGACGTGCATGTGGCCGCCACCGGAGGTCCAGCCGATCCGCGTGCCGATGGGCTGCCCGGCGTCGATCTGGTTCTTGATGCCGGAGAAGGAGAGCCGGTAGCCGTTGGAATTGTAGGAGCCGACGCTGCGGAACCCGAGGTAGCGGAAAACTCTTTGCTGGTCGCTGAGATAGCCCTGGTTGTTCGCGCAGTCGCTGCCGGACTCGTTGTGCGCGATCTGGCAGAACCGGGTCTGGGTCAGGGAATAGCCCCAGTACGCGGCGATGGTGTTGCCGCTGGCGTCCCAGCACCACTGGTCTTTCTGCTGGGCCTGCATCGAGATGTTCGTTTCGCCCGCGTCCGCGGCGGCGGGAACGGCGAGCGCGGCGGCCGCGGCGGTCGCGACCGCCGCTATTGCGCGCAGAATCGAAGAACGCACTTTCACGGGATCCTCCAACGGGGAAGCCCGGCCGGCCCGGGGAATTCCGGACCGGTGGGGAAGGGGAGATGCGCCGCGAACGGTACGCGCGCGAAGTTTGCGGCGACTACCGACTAACGGGGGTATTCCGTTGCCGAAGTGCCGCGCCGGATATTTCTACGCCGGTCGATTATTTGTGCGCCCGGCGTCGACTATAAGGGAATTCATCCCGGAAAGCATTCGGCAATCCGACTTTCGTAGGGTGTTTTTCCGTTGAATCCCGCCCGTCCTTCGTCGGCCGCCGTTCCGGCGACCCGGCGGCCGGATCGCGCCGAGGCCGCCCGCTGACCCGGTTCGCCCGCCGCTCGCGAGGGGGCGGAGCGCCGGGTTCGCGCGTATGAGACACTTGATCGGTCATGACTGCCCTCCCTCTTGTTTTCGACGCGCCCAAGCGCGGCCTGCCGCCGCGCCATCTCGCCGACCTCACGGTGGCCGAGCGAGCGGAGGCGGTCGTCGAACTGGGGGAGAAGGCGTTCCGCGCCAAGCAGTTGTCGAACCACTACTTTTCGCGGCTCACCGTCGACCCGGCGGAGATGACCGACATCCCGGCCGCCTCGCGCGAGAAGCTGGTCGCGGACCTGATGCCGCCGCTGCTCACCGAGGTCCGCGCACTGGCCGCGGACGGCGGTGCGACCCGCAAGACCCTGTGGCGCGCGCATGACGGGACGCTGCTGGAAAGCGTGCTCATGCGCTACCCGGACCGCGCCACGCTGTGCATCTCGAGCCAGGCCGGCTGCGGCATGGCGTGCCCGTTCTGCGCGACCGGCCAGGGCGGCCTCGACCGCAACCTCTCGACCGCGGAAATCGTGGACCAGGTCCGCGACGCCGCCGCGGTCATGCGAGACGGCTCGATGCCCGGCGGCCCGGGGCGGCTGTCGAACATCGTCTTCATGGGCATGGGCGAACCTCTAGCTAACTATCGGAGGGTAGTCAACGCGGTACGGAGGATCACCGAGCCTGCGCCTTCGGGTTTGGGGATTGGTCAGCGTTCGGTGACGGTGTCGACGGTGGGTTTGGCTCCGGCGATTCGGAAGCTGGCGGACGAGCGGATGCAGGTTCGTCTCGCGGTTTCCTTGCATACGCCGGACGATGAGCTGCGGGACACGTTGGTGCCGGTGAACAACCGGTGGTCGGTGGACGAGGTGCTTTCGGCCGCCCGGTATTACGCGGACACGTCGGGTCGGCGGGTGTCGATCGAGTATGCGTTGATCCGGGACATTAATGACCAGCCGTGGCGGGCGGAGTTGCTGGCGAAGCGGTTGCGGAAGCACTTGGGCCAGCTGGTGCATGTGAACGTGATTCCGTTGAACCCGACGCCGGGTTCGAAGTGGGATGCGTCGCCGAAGCCGGTGGAGCGCGAGTTCGTGCGGCTGGTGAATGCCGGTGGGGTGGCGTGCACGGTGCGGGACACGCGTGGGCAGGACATCGCGGCGGCCTGCGGGCAGCTTGCCGCCGAAGGTTGAGCGAACAGTTCAGAGTGGAGTAGTTGTCTTGTTGTGTGCGCCGAGCCTGCTCGATCCGGCGGCTGAGGAACTGAAGCTGGCTGATGTCAACGGCCCTCACACCGCGGTGGACGTGGCCCGGACGGCTCGTACCCTGCTGGGCGAGCGGTTCGACTCGGGAAGCTTCATGTACGTCCTGATGCGCGCCTTCGAGGTCGACTACCACGCGGCCCGCGAGGCGTCGCGGTGGCACGAATTCCATGGTGGAGCGGCGGCGCTGTCGGACGATGCGCTGGAGAAGCTGCTCGCTCCGTGGCTTGCCCGCTGATTTAGACACTGCACGACGGGCGACCGCGCCCCTGAACCGGCTATCGGTGTCTTAGTCGAAGTAGGGCTCGATCCATGGGCCGAGCAGCCGTAGGCAGTCGCCCCGCAAACGGGTAGCGAATTCGTCGATCGCGGCGTCGACCTCAGCGGCAGAGCGGGCGCACCGGTGAAGACGGCGGAATGAGGCGCACCGGCGAAGGCGTCGGGATCGCCGTCGTCTACTACGTGCCAGCCGTCAGTTGAACGGAGCAGTCGCAGCCGCCAGTGGCCTTCCAGCGACAGGCTCGTGAACGTGAAATCACCGCGGTCATCCGATGGCAGCGCCTTCCAAGCACACAATGCTGACGCGAGTTCCACCACCGGGAAGGCACCTGCCCGGAGAACCTCCCGGCCGCCGTCCAGCACCGTGAGATCGGCTTCCACGTTGACGAACACTTCCGTTCGCGAACGGCCGTCCAGGTCCGGGGCGGCCAATCCGGAAAACGACAGCTTCACGTTCTTCACCTCGTTATGCATCGGAAGGCCGCACAGGGCGTTCACGACATTGCCGATGCGTGACTCCAGCGCGGAGATCGGGCTGGGTGGGGTTTCGGAGGACGCCGTATTCCCGACGTCCGCGCCAGCACCGGTGGTGGACGCGGGAAACCAGCCCAGCCGAAATTGCGGGACTACGGCCGAAACGAGCATCAGACGGCCGAGGTCCGCGCGCGATTTGCCGCATCCATGAAGCTTCAATGGCGACTGTGAGCGTATCCGGCACGATGCCTGCGCTGGGTGCGGTCGCGCCGTGCCAACGGATATCGCCTTCTGGAGCTGTGGCTCGCTGATGTGGTGCGACCGAGGTCGCGCGCGAGGCGCGGACTCTGCTGGGCGAGCGCTTCAGTTCGGTGGCCTTCATGTATGTGTTGATGCGGGCGTTCGAAGTGGAGTACACGGCGTCGCGGCGGCACGAGTTTCACGGCGGACTCAGTCGTCGGCGGACGCCCCGGGCCCGGTCACGGCGTACCGGGCGGCGATGGTGCGGACGGCCTCGTCGACTACCTGCGCGACGCGTTCGGCGCTCACTTCCCAGCCTGGCACCAGGAGCGTCGGCCAGAAGACGTAGTTCGAGATCATGCCCAGGAACTGGGTGGCCGCGAGGTCCGCGTCCTCGATCCGCACCGTGCCCGCCTCGTGTTCGGCCAGGAGGTAGCTGCGCACGGACTCGAAGTAGGGCATCTTTCCCTGCGAGAACTGCGCATGGGCCAGTTCGGGGAACCGCGGCAGTTCGGCGATGACGATCCTGAACAGGTCGGTCATCTGGGCGCGGCCGAGCAGTTCGGCGTAACGGCGGCCGATGATGCCGAGCCCGTCGACGACGTTGCCCGGCGGCGGGGGATCCACCTCGTCAGCGGTCGACCAGGACTCGGTCACGATGGCGTCGAACAGCGCGGCTTTGCTCGGGAACTGCTTGAACAAAGTGGCCCGCGAAACGCCCGAGCGCTCCGCGATCCGCGCCAGCGATGTCCGGTCGTAGCCCAACTCGAGAAACAGGGCGGTCGCGGCCGTCACGATCAGCGCGCGCTTCTCCTGGGCGACGCGCTGGTGATACGTCGGCACGACCTTGCTCATGAGCCGAGCATACGAGGTGAGTGGCTTGACTCGCCACTGCCGCCGACCTAGCCTCGGAGAGGTGAGTCAACCGGCTCACCATCGGCTGTCGCTCATCGAAGCCGGCCATTCCCCTCGTACCGAAGGAACATCTGATGCCCCGCTTCGAAAATCAGACCGTGCTCGTTACCGGCGGGACCGGCGGCCAGGGCTCGAACCACGTGCGCGCCTTTCACGCGGAGGGAGCGAACGTGGTGATCGGCGGCCTCAATGCGGAACGCGGTGCCGCGCTCGTCGACGAGCTCGGGACGCGCGCACGCTTCGTCCGTCTTGACGTTGCAGACGAGAGCTCGTGGTCCGCCGCTGTGCTGGCCGCGGAGAACGCTTTCGGGGCGCTGAACGTCCTCGTCAACAACGCGGGTGTGCAGAATCCGCCTGCGACAATCGAAAACACGGACCAGGCCACGTGGTCGCGCATCCTCGACATCAACCTCACCGGGACCTTCCTCGGCATCAAGGCCGCAGCCCCCGCTCTGCGCCGCGCGGCTGGGGGAGCCATCGTCAACATCGCCTCGGTGATGGGCCTGGGCGGCACAGCGCACTACGCGCCGTACGTCGCCAGCAAGTGGGCCGTGCGAGGTCTCACCCAGACGGCCGCGCTCGAGCTTGGCCGCGACGGCATCCGCGTGAACACCATCCATCCCGGCGTGATCTCGACTCCGTTCATCCACGAACCGGCAGTCGGTGCCGCGGTGGCGATCGCCGATTTCTACTCGCCTGAGCCGTTCGCTGTCCCACGGCTCGGGGAGCCTGCTGACGTCAGCCGTCTTCTGCTGTTCCTCGCGTCGTCGGACGCGTCGTTCGTCACGGGGTCGGAGTACGTCATCGACGGCGGGCTCCTCCTTGGTCCCGCCCTGCAGGCCGAGGCGGCGTGAGCATTCCGGACAAGACCGGGTCGGGCGACTCCTGGCTTGCCCGCTGACCGTTTCGTGCCTCAACGGCCGTAGTCGTTCCGTCGGGTGGTGCCGGGTGCACCGTCTGGCTCGAATCGGGGTGCAGGGTGTCGTACCCAAGGGCGAACGCGATGGCGACAGTGAGTCCTCACGTTCGACCGACAAGGACACTCAGATGCCCACTCAACGACGAGTGCGTGGTGCTGCCGCCGCAGGCGTGGTCGCGGTCGCCACCGTTTTGATCGGAAGCAATGCCCGCAGGCGTGACGAGTCGTTCGGTCTGCAGGCGCGGCCTCGCAAGGCCCGGGTCGTGCGCAAGATCCCCACGGCGCTGCCGCAGGTGAAGAGCCGGTGGTCGGTCTTTCTCGCCTACGGGTTGCTCGCCGCCGCGAGCCAGGCGCTTTTCGTGAATTACGCGCCGGTGACCGCGGATGCCGCGCGGCATTTCGGGGTTTCCGTCGGGGAGATCGGGTGGCTGTCCCAGGTTTTCCCGTTGATCTACGTCGTTCTCGCCATCCCGGCCGGGATCGCGCTCGACCGGTTTCTCCGGCCGGCGCTGATCGCGGGTGCGGTCCTCACTGCGTGCGGGGCCTTCCTACGCCTGGTCAACGACGACTTCACCTGGGCCTTCGCCGGACAGGTCGTCGCCGCGGTGGGCCAGCCGCTCATCCTCAACGCCATTCCGGGGCTCGCGGTCGGTTACCTGGCGGCGAAGGATCGCGCGACCGGAATCGCCGCCGCGTCGTCGGCCACCTTCGGCGGCATGGTCCTGGGGTATCTGCTTGGCGCGTTCCTGCCCGGCGAGAACAACATCCGCACCCTCACGCTCATCACCGCGCTGATCGCATTGGACGCCGGGCTGTGCGTCATCGGAGCGCTGCGCTTGCCACCGGCGCAGGCAAACCCGAGCGGCGGCCTGCGGGCCTTCCGCGCGGCGTTCGGGAATCGGTACGTCCGCCGGTTGTGCGCGGTGGTCGCCATTCCGATGGGCACGTTCATCGCTCTCGCGACGTTCGCGCAACCGTTGCTGGCTCCGGCGGGAATTCCGGAGTCCACCGCGGGGCTCATTCTCGCGTTCACCATGATCGCCGGTGTGCTCGGCTGTGCGGTCGTGCCGGTGTGGGCGGATCGGCGGGGCCGCGAGGTCGGGCTCATGGGCGCGGGGATCGCGTTCACCGCCGTGGCGTGCCTGCACCTGGCGTTGGTGCCGAGTGTCCCGATGGCCTACCTCGCGTTGCTGGGAACCGGTTTCGTGCTGCTGCCCGCACTGCCGATCGTGCTTTCGCTGAGCGAGCGGCACGCCCTCGACGCGGAGAGCACCGCGGCCGGACTCATCTGGATGGCGGGCAATCTGGGCGGAGTGCTGCTGGCGACGGTCGTCGGCTTCCTCGTCGCCAGCCCGGCCATCGCGTTCGCGGCGCTGGCCGGGGCGACCCTGCTCGCGCTTCCGGCACTGCACTGGTTCCGGAAGCTGGAGCAGTAACAAGCTCAGTCGGAACCGTCGGCCATGACTTCCGGCGCGATGTCCAGCACCAGCAGCGCGGCCGCGACATGCGTGGGGTTGTTCTCGACCTTGACGACCGAAAGTTCGTTGGCGCGCGAGACTCGCCGCTCCACGGTGTTGCGGTGTGCGTAGAGGTTGGCGGCCGCCCGAGTGGTGTTGAAGCCGCACTGCACATAGGTGAGGAGTGCCTGCCGCAGCGCCGGGTCGGCTTCGGCCAGCGGACCGAGAGTGTTGACGACGAACCGGCGTGCGCTGTCGCGATCCTTCGTGAGCGCGTCGATCAATTCGACATCCGCGTAAGCCGTGAACCGGCGGTCGGAGCCGAGCCGGACGATCAGCGCCTGCGCCGAGAGCGCGTCTTGGTGGCTGGACCGGAACCCGTCGAGCCCGCGTCCCGGCCGTCCCGCTGAGACGCGAACCTCGTTGACCGACAAGATCTTCTCCGCCGGATGCAGGTCCGGGACGTCCGCTCCGGACAGCCAGATCCAGCGCGAGCTGGTGCTGGCACGGGCGACCAGCGTGCTCCGGCTCGCGTCGGAGGAGCGCAGGGCCGCGGTCGCTTCCTCCAGGCAGTCCTGCCGGCCGGGATCGTCGACCCACAGCACGAGACCCACGTGCCACCGCCCCATCCGGTAGCGCAACCGCCGCTCGGCCAGATCCTCCGACACCGGCGTGCCGCTGGCGATCATCTGGATCAGGGCGATCGCCTCGGCGTCCGCGTTGCCCATCGCGGCGGCAAGGCTGGTCTCGTGCAGGGTCGCGACCGAGTCGAGCGCGTACTGCATCAGCGACTTCGCCGACACGTCCAGGACGTCGACGAGCAGGTCCCGGTCCGCGCAGTGCGCCGAGCATTCCTCCAGCCAGCGGCGCCAGCCGAGCCCCAGCGCCGCGCGCCAGCCCTCGGCGAAGTCGGGTGCGATGCCGCGGGCGACGAGATCGCCGATGTACGCGGTGATCCTCGGCCCGACGTAGGGCTCCACCCGTTGTCCCGGACGCTGGATGTTCGAGGTCAGCCACTGCACGAGGTCCGAGCGGTTGAGCTCGTGGTCCTCTTCGCCCAGCGACGCGTCCGTGAGCGCCATCGGGTTGTACTGCACCCGGCGGGTGGACGCGGAGACGGCGTCGGCCAGCGCTTCGGCGTCCGCCAGGAGCCGCTGGCACACGGCCCGGATCGCTTCGGCGGCCTCGGCGGTGGGCGGGGGCCACAGCTCTTCCATCCCCGAAGTGTGCCTCGGCTCCGGCGAATCGGCACGGCACGCGCCGGGGGAGTGCATCGTGCACCGGCTCCCGGCGAAGCCGGTGCCCGCTGTCGTTGTGACCGGCGTCGCGTCTCGCGACAGTGGAGCGCACATCAGCAGCCGGCTCAGCGAGGAGAGGCAGACATGACAGATGAGGTGTCGGACGCGATCGAGGAGTTCGACGTCGTCGTCATCGGTGCGGGAATCTCCGGGATCGGCGCGGCCGCGTATTTCAGCCGGGAGCTTCCCGGCAAATCGCTCGTCGTGCTGGAGGGCCGCGACAACATCGGCGGCACCTGGGATCTTTTCCGCTACCCGGGCATCCGGTCGGACTCGGACCTGCACACGTTCGGCTACGAGTTCAAGCCGTGGCGCCACGAGGCCGCGATCGCCGACGCTCCGCTGATCCGGGAGTACCTCCAGGAAACGGTGGCGGAGAACGACCTGGCGCGGCTGATCAGGCTGCGCCACCGGGTCGTCCGGGCGGAATGGTCCACAGTGGATTCGCGGTGGACGCTGCGCGTCGAGGCGGCGGACCCGGTCACCGGGTCGGTCACGACGAAGACGATCCGGGCGGGCTGGGTCTTCGCCGCGACCGGTTATTACCGCTACGACAAGGGATTCACCCCGGAATTCCCCGGCCGCGAAGACTTCGAGGGGACGATCGTCCACCCGCAGCACTGGCCGGAGAACCTCGACTACAGCGGCAAGAAGGTCGTCGTCATCGGCAGCGGCGCGACCGCGGTGACGCTCGTGCCCGCGATGGCGGGAACTGCCCAGCACGTCACGATGCTGCAGCGCACGCCCACTTACATCATGTCGCTGGCCCGCGTCGACCGGCTCGCGTTGACTCTCACGAAGCTGCTGGGAGAAAAGCGCGGGTACGCCGCGACCAGGTTCAAGAACATCTGGATCGAACACGGGATCGTCAAGGGCCTGCGCGCGTTCCCGAAGATCGGGCGCGCGCTGATCCGGCGGGAGAACCTCAAGCGGCTGCCCAAGGGGTTCGACGTCGACAAGCACTTCAACCCGCCGTACGACCCGTGGGACCAGCGGCTGTGCCTGGCCCCGGACGGCGACTTCTTCGACGCGATCTCGGCGGGCACCGCCTCGGTCGTCACCGACTCCATCACCAGGTTCAGCAAGCGCGGCATCGTCCTGAAATCGGGCGAGGAGCTCGAAGCCGACATCATCGTCACCGCGACCGGGTTGAACATGCGGCTCTTCGGCGGGATGCCGATCGTGGTCGACGGGCGCGAAATCGACATCGCGGACTCGGTCTCCTACCGCGGGATGCTGCTGAGCGGGATTCCCAACTGGGCGATGGCGCTCGGCTACACGACCTCGTCCTGGACCCTCAAGGTGAGCCTCATGTGCCGCTACTTCATCGACCTGGTCCGGCACATGGACGCACACGGCCACGACCGGGTGGTCCCGGTCGCGGTGCCGGGGATGCCGCGCAAGCCGGTGATGGACCTGAAGGCCGGCTACGCCAAACGGGCCGAGAAGCGGCTGCCCAAACAGGGACCCGCCGCCCCGTGGCGGATGGCGATGTCGTTCCCCGAGGACGCCAAGGCGCTGCGCGGCCCGGTCGCCGACGAAAACCTCGAGTTCGGCAGCGCCCGCGTGGTCGCGCTGCCCGGAGAGAGGCGGTCAGCCCATGTCTGAGGAAGCCATCGACCAGTACGCGGCCCTGCCGTCCGGCACGACGATCTGCTTCCGCGACCACGGCGACCGGGCCGATCCCGCGATCCTGCTGATCGCCGGCCTTGGCGAGGACCTCACCTTCTGGCCCGGCTCGTTCGTCAGTTCGCTGGTGGACCGGGGCTTCCGCGTCGTCACGCTGGACAACCGCGACGTCGGCCAGTCCACGTTCGCGGCCACCCCGCCGCCCGCGCTGTGGCGGCAGCTGCTCGCCCGCCCCCGCGCGGACGCCTACTCGCTGGCGGACATGGCCGCTGACGCTGTCGGCGTCCTCGACCACCTCGGGATCGGGCAGGTGCACCTCGCCGGCCGGTCCATGGGCGGGATGATCGCGCAGACGGTCGCCGCGGCCGAACCCGCGCGAGTCCTGTCCCTGACCTCGATCTTCTCGACCACGGGTGCGAAGAAGATCGGTCAGCCGGCTTGGTCGACGATGCGGCTGCTCGCGGCCCCGCCGGCGCGGACCCGGACCGCGGCGGTGCGCGCCCACCTGCGGATCACCAGTCACATCGCCGGAACGGGATACCCCATCGACGACGCGGCCGAGGCAGCCGTCGCGGCGGGCGGCTGGGACCGTGCCGCGGGCGACCTGGCCGCGGGCTCGGCCCGGCAGATCCAGGCGATCCAGGCCTCCGGGGACCGGACCGCCCAGCTGAGCCGGATCACCGCTCCCACTCTGGTGATCAACGGCGACCGGGACCTGCTGGTCGCCCCCAGCGGCGGCGCGGCGACCGTGCGGGCGATCCGCTCCGCGCAGCACGTGGTCATTCCCGGCATGGGGCACCACATCCCCGAGGCGCTGGTCGAGCCCATCACGCAGTACATCGCGGAACACGCCAAGCGGGTGACCGAAGGAGGGAACCACGCCCGGATCTCCTGAGGGCGACATCTGCCCGTACGCCGGGTCGCTAATCGCGGACGGTTCGCGGCACGAGGATTTTTGACGGGATTTGGGCGGAGAAGCCGAAATTCCCTCCCTTCGCGACGGCCGGCCCGCGGCTGCTGGCCTCACCCGCACTACATCTCGCTGCACGCATCTGCGTGGGCAAAGGAGGAAATCATGTCGAGTTCCCGGAATACGCGCACCAAGGCCGTTTCGGTCGATGTCGTGGTCGTCGGCGCCGGATTCGCCGGGCTGAGCGCCGCCGACCGGCTCGTGAGCATGGGCAAGTCCGTCCTCGTCCTGGAAGGGCGCGACCGCGTCGGCGGCAGGTCGTTCTCCGGCGAGGTGGCCGGGGTGCGGGTCGATCTCGGCGCGACCTGGGTTTCCCGCAGGCACACGGCGATCCGCGACCTCGCGAGCCGGGCGGGCTGCACCCTGACCGCCCAGTTCGCCGAAGGCCGCAACGTGCTGTGGATGGCCGGGCGGCGCCGTACCTATCAGGGCACGATTCCCAAGGTCTCGCCCGCGGTGCTGGTCGACATGGCGCGCGTGCAGCTGGCGCTGAACAAGCTGGTCGCGAGCATCGACGTCGAAGCGGCCTGGAATTCTCCCCAGGCAAGCGAGTTCGACGCGATCTCGTTCGGCGAATGGCTCGACCGGAAGCATGCGACGCCGGCCACCCGCGCCATGATGACCATCGTCAGCAAGGTGCAGTGGGGGTGCAGCCCGGGAGACGTTTCGCTGCTGCACGCCTTGCGCTACATCCGCGCGGTGGGCGGGGTCGACCACATGCTCGACGTGGAGGGCGGCCAGCAACAGGAACGGTACGTCGAAACCACCCAGGAGATCGCCAAGCGCGTCGCGGAGCAACTGGGTGACCGCGTTGTCCTCGGGACGCCGGTTCGCCGGATTGCGCAAGACGAAAACGGCGTCACAGTGAGCACCGATTCGGAAGAAATCACGGCGAAGTACGCGATTGTCACCGTCGCGACTCCGCAGCGCGCCGAGATTGAATTCAGCCCCGCCCTGCCCGAGCAGGCGGCTGGGCTCGCGAAAAACTGGCGCATGGGCATCCTGAGCAAGGCATTCGTCGCGTACGAAAAGCCGTTCTGGCGGGCCAACGGACTTTCCGGCGAAGGATTGACCGATACCGGGACCGTGTTCATCACCTTCGACGTTTCGCCCGAAGCCGGCGGACCGGGCATTCTGATGACGTTCTGCGACCCTCGGGTGTTCGACGGGTTCAGCCCCGAACGGCGCCGCAGCATGGTCCTCGAACAGCTCGTCCAGCTGTACGGCACGCAAGCGGGCGCGCCGATCGACTATCTGGACCACTGCTGGGGAGAGGAACCGTTCGCGCCGGGAGGCCCGAACCCGACTGTCGGTCCTTACGCGACCACGACTTACGGTCCCGCTCTCACCGAACCGCACGGGCGAGTCCACTGGGCGGGCACCGAAACCGCGGGCGAGTGGGCCGGCTGCATGAACGGCGCAGTCCTGACCGGGCAGCGCGCCGCCGAGCGCATCGCGGCCGCGGTGGCGCGCGAATCCCAGGAGGTGCTGGCGCGATGAAGGACATTCTTTTCCTGCTCGCCGATGTGTGGATGATTTTCGTCGGCTACTTCTTCGGCTGGAAATTAATCCGCCGCTACGGCAATTACCTGCTCGGTCTCGAATTGATGGTCGTCGCGACTTCGGGCACCAACTTTCTCGTCTGGTCGCTGCTCGGCGCCAACCCGGGCAGCATCCTCTACGACATCGCGTATTTCTTCGACGCGTTCTCGCGGTCGCTCGGCGTCACGCTCATCCTCGTGATGGGTCTGATGAAGGTGACCCGGAACTACAAGCCGAGCCCTGCTGTCGACGTCGGCGTGTTCGCGCTCGCCACCGCGGCCGGGCTGTTCCTCCGGCAGTTCCACGGCGAAGACCCCCGCGTCGACCACGGTGCGTTCGCTGTCGCCGCGTTCTACGTCGCAGTCAACCTCGCCACGGCGGTCTTCCTGGCGTACTTCGTCAAACGGCTTTGGAACGCCGGCGCGAAATGGCCGGCGATCTGGACCGGGCTGGTGACCGCCGCCGCAACGACCATCGCGTTCACCTACGACTTCTTTCCCTTCCCGTTCGACGACGCGAACCGCACGTTCTTCTACACCGCGGCACTGGCGACGTGGGGTACTCAGGGATTCGTCTACTACTTCGCTTACCGCGCGCTGCATAACTACAACGCGGCCTCAGGCGTGAAGACGGTGCAGGAAGCGGGTGCGCCGTCATGAGCAAGCAGTTGTACGCCGTGGTCAACCCGGCTACCGGTGAGCTGGTGCAGGAGTATCCGGCCGCGACTGACGCGGCTGTGGACCAGGCCCTCGACACGGCCGCGAACGCGTACCGGCAGTGGTCGCAAGAGACGACCCTGGCTGAGCGCGCCGAGGTGCTGAACGCTGTCGCTGCGTTGCACAACGAGCGCAGTGGCGAACTTGCCCGCATCGCACAACGGGAAATGGGCAAGCCGCTGGAAGAAGGCGCCGCTGAGGTCGAGTTCAGCGCGTCGATCTACGCGTACTACGCCGCGAACGCGCACAAGTTCCTCGCCGACGAGCCGGTCGAGTTGCTCGAGGGGGAGGGCACGGCGTTCGTCCGCCGCCAGCCGATCGGCACGTTGCTCGGCATCATGCCCTGGAACTACCCGTACTACCAGGTCGCCCGGTTCGCCGCGCCGAATCTCGTGCTGGGCAACACCATCGTGCTCAAGCCCGCGCCGCAATGTCCGGAATCTTCCGCGGCTCTGCAGCGGATCTTCACCGACGCGGGCTGTCCCGAGGGCTGCTACGTCAACGTCTACGCGACCAACGACCAGGCCGCCGACGCCATCGCCGACCCCAGGGTGCGCGGCGTGTCCTTCACCGGTTCCGAACGGGCTGGCGCGGAAATCGCCGAAAAAGCGGGCCGCAGCCTCAAAAAGGTAGTGCTCGAACTGGGCGGCTCGGATCCGTTCCTCGTGCTGTCTTCCGCCGACCTGGACGCGACGGCGCAGGCCGCTGTGGACACTCGATTCGAGAACGCCGGGCAAGCCTGCAACGCGGGCAAACGGGTCATCGTCGCCGCCGAACTCTACGACGAATTCCTAGGCATATTCACGAAAAAGGTGCTCGCCGCAGCCGACGGACTGGCTCCGCTGTCCTCGGTGGCGGCCGCCGAGCGTCTCGAAGCACAGGTGCAGCGGGCTGTCGACGACGGCGCGACCCTAGTTTGCGAAGGGCGGCGCGAGGGCGCGTTCTTCCCGCCAGGCGTGCTGACCGGGGTGTCGCCGAATTCGCCGTCGGCCGCCGAGGAATTGTTCGGCCCGGTCGCGACCGTCTATCGCGCGGAATCCGAAACCGAGGCCGTCGAACTGGCCAACAGCACCCCGTACGGACTGGGCTCGTACGTGTTCACCACGGATCCGGAGCAGGCGATGCGGGTCGCCGACCGGATCGAGGCGGGCATGGTTTTCGTCAACGGCGTCGGCCTCGAAGGCGCGGAACTGCCGTTCGGCGGGGTCAAACGGTCCGGATTCGGCCGGGAACTCGGCCGGGCGGGGATCGACGAGTTCGCCAACAAGAAGCTCATCCGCACGGCTCGGGCGTGAACCCGGAGGGAATCTCTGATGACTGTTGAATTCGACGCCGCCGTCTTCACCTCGCCGGACGCGCCGCTGACCGTCGAGCGTGTTTCGCTTCCCAGCACGCCGCCGCCGGGCGAGGTGCTGGTGCGGCTCAAAGCGAGCGGGGTGTGCCACAGCGACTTCCACGTCCTCGTCGGCGAATGGGAGACGCCTGCGCCGATGATTCTCGGCCACGAAGGCGCCGGAATCGTCGAGAGCGTCGGCGAAGGAGTCACGACCCTGGCGAAGGGCGACCACGTCGTCCTGTCCTGGACGCCTTCGTGCCGGCGATGCCGCTACTGCGTCAGCGGCCGGCCCGTCCTCTGCGACATGGTCAGCCAGCACTCGGCCAACCACCTGTCGTTCGACGGCCGGACCCGCGTCACGTCGACGGACGAACGGGACGTCTACAGCTTCGCGGGCCTCGGAACGTTCGGCCAGTACACGCTCGTGCCCGAATCGGCCGCGATCGCGATCCGGAACGACGCGCCGTTCGAGCAGGCCGCCCTGGTCGGATGCGCCGTGACGACCGGCGTCGGGGCGGCGGTCAACACCGCGCAGATCCGGCCGAGCGACACCGTCCTGGTGCTGGGTTGCGGCGGGGTTGGCTTGAACGCGATCCAGGGTGCTCGCCTGGTCGGTGCGCGGAAGATCATCGCCGCGGACCTTTCCGACGAGAAGCTCGAGCAGGCCCGCGTTTTCGGGGCGACCGACCTGGTCAACAGCGGGCGGGAGAACCTCGCGGACCGGGTGCGCCAGCTCACCGACGGACGCGGGGTGGAGGTCGCCATCGAGGCGATCGGGTTGCCGCGCACCATCGAGGCGGTTTACGAGGTGCTCGCGCGAGGCGGAAAAGCCGTGGTGGCCGGGCAGGTGGCGGACGGCGTGCGGATCTCGATCGACCCGTTTGTCATGTCCGATCAGGAGCTTTCGCTCGTCGGCTCCAACTACGGCTCGAGCAAGCCGGACGTCGATTTCCCGCTGCTGGTCGACCACTACATGAACCACCGCCTCGACCTCGACTCGCTGGTGACGCGCGTGATCGACCTGGCGGAGGTCAACGAGGCGTTCGACGAAATGAAGCGCGGCATCGGCATCCGCTCGGTGATCAAGTACTGAAGCCCTGCTGAAGAAAGGCACGGATTCGCCGCATGGCTCTGGAATCTTCGCGGATCGCCTACGAACGGACCCGGCGCAGCGTCGGCGGCGGGGTCGGGTCAGGCCTGCGCGCCGCGATGCGTCCTCATCCGCTCTTCGTGCGGGAGGCCCGAGGCGCGCATGTCTGGGACCTGGACGGAGATCGTTATGTCGACTACGTGATGGCCTGGGGCCCACTGGTACTCGGACACGGCGACCCGCGCGTGCTGGACGCCGTGTCCGAGGCCGCGAAGAAGATGCAGGTAGTCGGCACGGGTCACGCCCTCGAGTACCTCGCCGCGGAGGCGGTCCTCGAAGCCGTGCCCCACGGCGAGCGGCTGTTGTGGAGCAACACCGGAACCGAAGCGGTGCAAGTAGCCCTGCGCCTGGCCCGAGCCGCGACGGGCCGGCGTCGCATCCTGAAATTCGCGAAGAGCTACCACGGTTGGCACGACACCGTTTACGCCGGGATGTCCGACGGCGACCGTTCTGCGGAGCCAGCAAGCAAAGGGCAGTCGCCGAGCGTTCTGGACGATCTGGTGGTCGCGCGTTTCAACGACGTCGCGCTGGCTTCGCGGCTTCTGAACGAGTCTGTCGAACGCGACATCGCCGCGGTGCTCGTCGATCCGGTGATGAGCAATGCCGGGGTCGAGGCACCTTCGCCGGAGTTCCTGTCCACGCTGCGAACTTTGTGCGATCGGCATGGCGTTGTCCTCATCTTCGACGAGGTGATCGCTGGATTCCGCATTGCGCGCGGTGGCGCGGCGGAGAAGTACGGGGTGCTTCCGGACTTGTCCGTCTACGGAAAGGCGATGGCCGGTGGGTTCACGCAGAGCGCCGTCGTCGGCCGGGCAGAGTTGGTCGATCAGGTGACGGATGGCGTCACTCATGCCGGGACTTTCAACGCCAACCCGATCGCGCTCGCGGCCGTCGAGGCGACGATGCGGGTCCTGGCTGATCCGGCTGTCTACGAGACGCTGGAGAAGACCTCGGGCGAGTTCGAATCCCTGGTCGGCGGGGTTCTCGGTTCGGTTCCTGGCAGCGGGAGCTTCAACCGGGTCGGGTCGCTGCTGCAGTACGTACCCGCGGGTGGGGCGACGGGTCTGCACGGCACGGGTGGGCTGTGGACGGTGCTGCTGGAGGGGATGGTGCGGGAGGGGGTGCTGTTGATGCCGTCGGGGAAGGTTTTTCTCAGCACGGCGCATGCAGGGTCGGATATTGAAGCGACGGGGGAGGCGCTGGAGAGGGTGCTGCGCCGGTTGTGATCTCGGAGCGGCTTCTGGCGGAGCCGCTGTTCCGATGCTCGCTCGCGAAGCTTCGCGAAGACGGCTGTGTGCAGCTGTGTGCAGATGTGTTACATTTCGCTATGATCATCGGGCTGTGGTGGGAGGAAGCTGGTGGTGAGTACATCCGCACACGATCGGCTCGATATCCCGGTGCCAGTGACATCGAGCCGGCCTGGACGTTGGAGGCGGCAGCCGATCCTTATCGGATCACCCGCGATCCAGACCCGAAGAGTCATTGGGGGGACATTCGCGTGATCGGCTACTCGTCCGCAGCGGGATTCGTGATCACGGTGATCATCGATCACGTGGATCACTCGGGTGTCAACGCCTGGAAGACCAGCGGCGCTGACCTGCGTGCGTACCGAGCGGCACTGGGAGGAGAGGACGATGCATCATGACTGAGCCCATGAGCCGTGAACAGGTGCTGGCCGGGATTCGGGGAGAGATCGCCGAGCAGGAAGCCGCGGCGCGGCAGGAAGCCGATCCCGTCAAGCGCGAGCGCATGCTGCGGCACGCACGGTCCCGGCACGACTACGTCGAGGAAGAAGCGGACGCGGTCGCTGATGACATCGCCGAGAACGAGCAGTCCGCGCTGTCTCTGCGAGTGCCCGCGGCGCTCGCGGCCGAACTGAAGGCTCGCGCCGCGGCCGAGCACATTCCCACCTCTGCCTTGGTGCGGCGGATCCTCACCCAAGCAGTGCAGCGATCGGACGCTCCGGTGCTCACCGTCGAACAAGTCGAGCAGATCGCCCGACGGGTGTATCGCGAATCCGTCTGAGTTCGGCGGATCTGAACGAAACCTCGGCGGGCAAGCCGCAGACGGCCCGGCTCGGGTGAGTGAGCGGGTCGACGCGGTGGCAGCGGGTCAGTCCGCGTGCCAGCCAGGGTTCCGACCCATCAAGTTCAACAACCCCTCCTGCCGAGACACCGGCCCGCTGACCACCCCCGGCGCGGCGAAGAACCGATGCGTCGTCTCAGCCGCGACGGGGGATTCCGCCAACCCGGCGTAAATCTCCCCAAGCCCGTCGCTGATCCAAGCGACCAGGTCAGCATCAAGCCGGTCATCCACCCCAAGCGCTCGGGCGAGATCCCAAGCGTGAATGGCGGAATCCGTAGCACGCACGGCCAGCGCCTGGCACCCAGTTACCTTCCCCAACGGGTAGTCGAGCACCTGATCCAGCGCGCCCGGACGGCCGAAGGCATCGGCAACCAGCCGCACTGACGCGGCATAAGCAGCGAGCGGGTCGTCTCCGAGGGCGTCGGCGTCGCGCATGCGCAGGAAGTCCTCCCGGCTGCTCCCGGCCAGCAGATCGACGTAGTTGAGATTCCCCCGCACCATGTGGTTGACCAGCTGGCGCACGTTCCATTCCGCACAGGGCGTCGGCGCAGTCCACTGGCCGGGGCGGACGGACGGCAAGCGCTGGCCGAATTCGGTGCTGGCGGCGAGGAATCGGTCGAGAACGTCGATCATGCCCGCCAGTCTGTCGCCGCGAGGGCGTCGTGCGCTGGCGCAAATCCGACGTCGCACTAGCGCTCGATGAACTCGGTCAACGCGGCCACGACGGCATCGGGCTGTTCGTCCGGGATGAAGTGTCCGGAATCCGGGATGACGACGCCGGTCGTGTTGTCCGCCCACGGGCTGAGGGAAGCGGCCATGTCGGGGATCGAGCCGTGGGAGGCGGAGATGCCCAGGACCGGGACGGTCAGACGCCGTTGTTCCAGGGTGGCGCGGTTCTTCCGCGCTGACTCGGCGGCATCGCGGTAGTAGGCGAGCGAAGCCCGGAGACCGCCCTCGGCGGCGATGGCGGCGGCGTAATGGTCGGTTTCGGCGCTGTCGAAGGTGTCCGGGGAAAGGGTTTTGGCTTTCAGGAACCAGTCGACGTACTCGCGTTCGCGACCGGTGAGCAGGGTCTCGGGAAGGTCGGGCACCAGGTGGAACGCGAAGTGCCAGGTCTTCCAAGCCCGCTCGGGATCCGTCGGGATGGACTCGGGGAGGGTGACTCCGGGGATGCCGGCGTCCAGCAGCGCGACCCCGTGCAGGTGCGCTTCGTGCTGAAGGGCCAGCGAGAAAGCGACCCAGGCGCCGACGTCGTGGGCGGCGAGCCAGTACTTCGGCACGTCGAGCGCCGTCACCGCGGCCTGGACCTGCGAGGCGACGGTGTGGGTGTCGTAGCTGTCGTGCGGACGGTCGGAATGTCCTTGCCCGGGCAGGTCGATCGCGACGACGCGGAATCGCTCGGCGAGGCCCAGCATCGCTTTGCGCCAGGCCCACCAGGTTTGCGGAAATCCGGCGAGCAGGACGAGGGCGGGGCCGGTCGGCTGACCGCCTTCCACGGCATGCAGCTGGATGCCGTCCGCGTCGACCCAGCGGTGCGTGAAGCCGGGCAGGTCGGGCAGCGGCAGTGCGGAAATCGGGTTCGCGGCGGCAGTCATGACTCCAGCGTAGCGCATCTTGAACCGATCAGTTCAAGATGCGCTACGCTGGGCAGATGGCCGGGAAGAAGCAGTTCGATGTGGACGTCGCGCTCGACGCGGCGATGGTCCAGTTCTGGCGAGCCGGATACGCCGACACGTCGCTCGACGACCTCTCAAAGGCGACCGGGCTGAACCGCAGTTCCATCTACTCCTCGCTCGGCGACAAGGACGCGCTGTACCTGCGCTGCCTGGACCGGTACGCGACGCGCTACGGGGACAGGTACGACCAAGCTCTGGCGAAGGCGGCTGAGGAACCGCTGGGGGCGGTCCGGGAGTTCTTCGATGTCACGCTGAACCGCATCGCTGACCCCGAAGTGCCGGACGGATGTCTCGTCGCCCAGACGGCGATGGCGATCCCGGTGCTGAGCCCGGGCATCGCGGCGCGCGCGACCGAAGTCCTGGGCCGTCAGCACGCGCGGCTGCGGACCGCCTTGCGTGCCGGGAAGGTGCCCGACGCGGATGACTTCGCCGTGCACCTCGCGGCGGTCAACCAGTCGTTGGCGGTGATGAGCCGGGCTGGGGCGAACCAGAAGCAGCTTCGCGCGATCGTCGACATCAGCTTGGGTGCGCTGTCGCGGGCTCGGAGCTAGCCGTCTTTGGTGATCTCGCACAGCGAAGCGCGCAGTGGCGAGCTGCCGCTGGTCGGGTCGCTCGGGCCTTGGCTCAGCACGAGATTGAGGTTCGCGCTGTCGTCGCCGAACGGCGGGTAGCCGGGCTGGCCGAGTCCGTCGGCGGGCTGCCACCAGCCGTGCTGTCCGCACACGACGTCAGGGCGCAGGTTGCCGTTGAACTTCGCCTTCGCGCGGATTCTCCCCAACGGCGTCTCCAACCGAACCCAATCCCCGGCGGAGATTCCCCGGTCCGCGGCGGTTTCGGGATGGAGTTCGACGACGGGATCGGGTGCGGATTTGCGCAGGCTGGTGATTTCCCGGTGCTGGGTTTCGCAGAAGAACAGCGACTTCGCGCAGGTGAGGATCAACGGGTAGCGCGTCGCCAGATCCGGCCGGGACCGCGGGCTGATCGACGGTTCGGCGAAGGTCGGCAGCGGCGGATATCCATGTACCCGCAACGGTTCTGAGTACAACTCGACCAACCCGGACGGCGTCTGGAAGCCGCTCCGTTCGTACTTGCGGTAGACCGTCCGCAACGGCAGGCGGATTCCTTCCGGGGCGGCGCGCAGCTGGTCGAGCGTGAGACCGCTGGGCGCGAGCTGGTGTCGCCAGGCCGCCTCGATGTCGCCGTGGAAGAACTGATGGCCCACTCCGAGCGCGACGGCGAGATCGAAGATGATCCGCAGATCCGGCCGAGCCTCGCCACGCGCGGCGACCAGGGGCTGTCGCAATTGGACAGTCGACTGCGCGGCCTGGCTGGTCTCGAAACCGACCCGCAGCGCTTCGGTCTCCCACGCACTCGTCGCGGGCAGCACGAGGTCTGCTTGCTCCGCGGTTGGGTTGAGGAACAAATCCGTGTGGACAAAGAAATCCAGCGCACGGAGAGCGTCCCGGCCTCGCGCGCTGTCACCGTGGGCCATGACCAGGTTGCCGCCGAAGTTGACCAGCGCACGGGCCCGGTAGGGCACGCCGTCCAGCGCCGCGCGGTAGAGGTCCTCGCCGGTGACGAACTCGAACCGGGCGGGTCCGAGCGGACGCTCCCGCACCCCGATGGTCTTGGCGCGCTGCTCGGGCGCCAGCAGCTCCCGGCCGTCGACCGGGTTGGTCGGCACGGGCGTGAACAGCACGTTACCGCCGGGCGCGTCGATGCATCCGGTGAGCGCGTAGAGCTGGCCGATGGCGCGCACGGTCTGGGTCGCGTTGCTGTGCTGCTCCAGCCCGCTCCAGGTGTAGAACGCGACCGGACGGTGTTCCCAGAGCAGCCGGGCCGTGGCGACGATCTGCTCCGCGGGCACGCCGGTGATCTCCTCCGCGACCTCGGGCGGGTACTTCGCGCACTCCTCGGCGATCAGGTCCCAGACCCGGCGCGACGGGCTGACCCGTTTCGCCGCGTTGGTCCACCGTTCGACGAATTCCTTGTCGTACCAATCATTCTCGATCATCACGTGGGTGAGCGACAACGCCAGCGCCGCGTCCGTTCCGGGGCGGACGCGCAGCCATTCGTCGGCCTTGCTCGCCAGCCCGGCGCGCCGGGGATCGACGACGACGAGCTTGGCCCCTCGCCGCAGCGCGGCGGTGGTCGCGGTGGCGTGCGCGAGCCGCGAGACCGACGGGTTGTAGCCCCAGTAGAGGATGCACTGCGCGTTCTCGAGATCGGGCAGGTAAGCGCCGGGGACCGGCTCGCCCCAGGTGTACAGCGTGGCGAGGCGGCGCCCCCAGCCGCAGAGTTCCATGTAGCTGACGAAGTTGGGACTCCCGAAGGCGCGCCGGAGCCGGGTCAGCCATTCGACGGTGTCCGACATCGCCGACGTCGAGGGCGAGGAACTGCCGAACACCACCGCTTCCGGACCCGATTCCTCCGCGATCGCGTTCAGCCGGGACGCGATCGTCGTCAGTGCTTCCTCCCAGCTGACGCGCTCCCATCCGGGGTCGGCCGCACCTTTCGGAGCGGTGCGGCGAAGGGGATGCAACAGCCGGTCCGGATGCGCGACGATCTCCGGCGCGGCCTTGCCTTTGACACAGATCGCGGCACCGGTCGGATGGCCGGGCAGCGGGCGGAGCGCGAGCAGCCGCCCGTCCTCGACCGTCGCGGTGGCCCCGCACCTCGACACGCACAGCGGGCAGAACGTCGGCACCTCGGTCGCCATCGCGCACCTCCGGACTCTGCCTGGAAGTCGGCCCTGCCCCGTCCGGCGTAACAGCGGGAGTTTCAGCGGCGACTTTCCGGGGTGAGCAACGCCGCGCCGGTGCGGTTGTCCGAGCTGGTCGCCACCCTGTCGCTGGTGGCCGATCTCGGCATGGGCCGCCCGATGGAGCGCGTGCTGCGGCAGACCGTGATCGCGCTGCGGCTGGCCGACGCGGCGGGCGCCGACGACAGCGTGCGCGCGGCGGCGTACTACACGTCGTTGCTGACCTGGGTGGGCTGCGCCGCCGACACCAGCGAGCTGGCCGAGCTGTTCGGCGACGAGACCGAGCTGTACGCCGACAGCCACGACGGCGACCTCGCCGGGGTCGCGATGGCGATGTTCGTCCTGCGGCACCTCGGCCGCGGCGGTCCGCGACTCCGCCGCGCCGCGCTCGTCGGCCGGTTCCTCGCGACGGCGGGCCGGTCGGTGCAGCAGGTCTTGCAGGCGCACTGCCAAAGCGCGAGCGAACTGGCCGGACGGCTCGACCTCGGCGAGGACGTCTGCCGTCCGCTGCTGCAGTCCTTCGAACGCTGGGACGGCCGCGGCGTCCCCGGCGACGCCGGCGGCGCGGACCTCGACCCGGCGATCCGGCTGGTGCAGCTCGCCGACAACGTCGAGGCTTTCCACGACAGCGCGGGCGTCGACGGCGCGGTTACTGTCGCCAGGGAACGCCGCGGCACCCAGTTCGATCCGGAGCTGGTCGACTGCTTCCTGAACCACCGCGGCGACATCCTGGCCGAACTGGACCGGATCCAGGCCTGGGACGAGGTCATCGCCCTCGACCCGAGGCTCGGCGCGCAGCTGACCGAGGACGAACTCGACCGCGCATTGCAGGCGTTCGCCGACTTCGCCGACCTCAAATCCCCGCCGCGGCTGGGGCATTCCTGCGGAGTCGCTTCACTCGCCGCGGACGGCGCGACCCGGCTCGGTCTCCCGGTGCCGGACGTCCGGCTGGTCCGGCGCGCGGGTTGGGTGCACGACATCGGGATGATCGGCGTCCCGAGCGCGATCTGGAACGCGACCCGGCCGTGGTCGCTCGCGCAGGCCGAACGCGCCCGCACGCATCCGTACCTGACCGAACGGATGCTCGCCGGAATGCCCGGCCTCGCCGCGGTCGCCCGCTGCGCGGCGCACCACCACGAACGCCTCGACGGTTCCGGTTACCCGCACGGGCTTTCCGGCGACGCCCTGCCGATGCCGTCCCGGGTTCTCGCCGCCGCCGACGTCTACCACGCACTCGGCGAACCACGTCCGCACCGCGCGCCGCTGGTTCCCGACGCGGCCGCGCAGGTGCTGACCGCCGAAGCCCGCGCCGGACGTCTCGATCCCGATGCGGTGAGCGCGGTTCTGGCAGCGGCGGGTCAGCGGGTCCGTCGAACGCCGGACGGGTTGACCGCGCGGGAGACCGAGGTCCTGCTGCACCTGGCTCGCGGACTCTCGAATCCGGAGATCGCCGCCGCGCTCACGGTGTCCCGCAAGACGGTTTCGACGCATCTGGAGCACATTTACGCGAAACTCGGGGTGACGACTCGGACGCAGGCCGCGCTGGTCGCGATGCGCCGCGGGCTGACCGGGTGAAAGATCGGGCAGTTGCCCGATCCCCGGCGGTGCGGCGCGCCGTAAACCTGAGGCATGACTACACAACTCCAGGCCTCCCGCATCTCCCGAGCGGGCGCCTTCATCGAAGCATTGAGCAGACAGGACTTCGCGCGGATTTCGTCCGCAATGGACAGTGCGGTGCGGCTGACCGCCCTGCTGCCGCCGGGATTGCGCGAATTCCACGGACCGGCCGAGATCACCGCCGCGTTCACCCAGTGGTTCGGCGAGGTCGACGACTTCGAACTCGCCGAGGGCGAGGTGGACCGGGTCGGCCCGCGACTGCACCTGCGCTGGCGGGCACGAGTGCGAGCGGAACGGCTCGGCG
Source organism: Amycolatopsis sp. La24 (assembly GCF_029087445.1). NCBI lineage: Bacteria > Bacillati > Actinomycetota > Actinomycetes > Pseudonocardiales > Pseudonocardiaceae > Amycolatopsis > Amycolatopsis sp. La24. The sequence continues at coordinate 20,663 of NZ_JARACH010000041.1, read as the reverse complement.
AGGGGTGGTTCGCGGTGGAACAGCAGGCATACGTGGACGACGACGCGGACGGGCAGTTCACGCGGATGGTGTTGCTGTGTTCCGGTTATTGCCCGGAGAGCGGGGCGCGCTGAGCGTGTTCTCGTGAGTGTTTACGCCGGTTCTCACCGGCATGAACACTCACGACCCCGCGCCCCTCACTCGGCAAGAACCGAAGTCTCCCAAGCGAACCCGTCCGGGTCCGTGATCCGTCCCGCGTCCCCGCCGATGGTCAGGAGATGCGCGCCGGAGCCCTCTTCCGGCACACCGGCGTCCTTCGCCAACGCCTTCCGGCCGTAAAGCGCCAGTTTGATCGGGCTCGTCTCGAATTCCACGTACTTGCGTCCGTAGCTCTTGCCGACCGCGAGCCCGTGCTGGACGTAGAACTGCTTGGTCGCCGCCACATCCGACGCGCCCAGCAGCAAAACCATCTGGTCGTATTCCCGGACTCCCGCGCCGGAGTCCTTCTTCGTGGAGGTTGCGACCTTCCAGATCGCGCCGTCGGGAGCCTGCACCACTCCGCCGAAACCCCACAGCGATTTGGCCGCCGGCTTCAGCGAGGTGGCACCCGCGGCGAGGGCAGCGTCCAGGTAAGCGACGGCGTTCGCGGGCTGGGAAACGGTGAGCGACAAGGTGAATCCGCGGAAACCGGTGCTCGGCGCGGAGGCATGCCGGAAGCGGAGACGGTCGCCCAGGTCGAACGCGGCGGTGTAGAAGCGCTCGGCGGCGGCGACATCGGGAACGTCCAGGGTGACGAATTCGAAGGAGGTCATGCGGTAAACGCTAAATCCGGCGCCACCCCGGATGCTTCTTGATTCCTGATCGCTTACCGAGCCCGAGTCCCGGCCAGCCACGCTTCGCGCCGGCGCGGTGACGCTCGGGACAGCCAAGCGTCCTCGACGACCTCGGCCAGTTCCTGCCGCGTCAGCGAGCCCAGATGCGCGGCGCGGATCAGCACCGACAGGTGGCCGTCGAAGTGCGGAGTGGTGAAAAACGGGCTGTCCGGGTCCTGGACCAGGGCCTGCTTGTCCGATTCGGACGGCACCCAGATCACGATCACATCCGGATACCGTTCGCCGGTCTCCGGATCGAAAGCGTCCGGCCGCGGCGTCCGGAAGAACACGAACGACTTGCCGCCGACCTGGTAGACGGGGTTTTCCTTCGAGCCGCGCACCACCGTGACGTGGGGCATCCCCAGCGCCAGCTCGTGCACGTCCTCGACCCGCGCTCGCATGACCCCCCACGATACGTCAGGTATGAACAGGGCATGGTCACGCTGGATCGGCTCGTCAACGTCCTCGGTGGGTACGGCGCGCGGTTGTGCTGCTGTCCCGTCGCGCGCGAAGCGGCGTTGCGGGACGTGGTGATGGACGACCCCGCCGACCCGCGCGAGTTGCGCGGCGACGTCTACCTCGCGGTCGGCGTCGATTCGGTGGCGGAAGCCGTCGAACGGGCCGCTCAAGCACGGGCGTCGGTGGTGCTGGTGCGGGGAGTGACGCCGCCGGGACCCGAGGTGGACAGCCAGGTCGCGGTGCTGCTCGTGGACCCGGAAGTGTCGTGGGGACAGCTCGCGGGCGTGGTCTACGGCCTGGTGCTCGAAGGCCGCGAGACGGAATCCGGCCGCGGGCCGACCGACTTGTTCGCGCTGGCCGACAGCCTCGCCGACGCACTCGGCAGCGCGGTCACCATCGAGGACCAGCTGTCGCGCGTGCTCGCGTACTCCAGCCGTCAGCAGGGCGCGGACCGCGTGCGGCTGGAGACGATCCTTGGGAGGCGAGTCCCGGACCAGGTGCGCGAGCTGTTCGAGCGCCGCGGCGTGTTCGCGCATCTCGCCGTTTCGGACGAGCCGTTGTTCGTCGAGGCCGATCCCGGGCACGGGCTCACCGGGCGCATGGTCGTCGCGGTCCGGGCCGGGCGCGAGACGCTCGGGTCGATCTGGGTGGAGTGCGAGGAGCCGCTGTCCGACGTCCGGCGCACCGTCCTGCACGACAGTTCCCGCACGGTCGGGCTGCACCTGCTGCGGTCGCGAGCGAGCGCCGACCTCGAACGGCAGGTCGAATCGGACCTGGTGATCCGCCTGCTGGAAGGCACTCCGGACGCGGCGGCCGTGCTGAGCAGGCTCGGTTTGCCGCCCGGCCGGTTCCGCGTGGTCGCGCTCCAGGCGCACATCGCCGACGAACGGCACGCCGCGCTGCTGCTCGCGTTCGAGCGCGCGACCACCGGGTTCGGCTGGTCGCGGCCAGGCCGGAGCACGCTGTTCAGCAACACCGTCTACACCGTTCTGCCCGGTGAGGACGTCGAAACCGCCCGCGCGTGGATCGGCGGGATCCGCGACGCACTGCCCGCGCAGGTCACGGTCGCGGCCGGGATCGGCGCGCCCGCGTCCACCGCGGACCTGCCCGCGAGCAGGCGGGAATCCGACGAGTGCCTCGCGCTGCACGACGTCCGCCCGAAGCCGGGCGCGACCGTCGCGTACGACGAGTCCTGGGACGACATCCTGATCCTCCGCCTGCGCGCCGCGGCGGCAGCGGGACGAGCCCCGGCGCGCGGTCCGATCGCCGATCTGGCCAGGCACGACGCGGCCAACTCGACCAGCTACGTCGCGACCCTGCGCGCGTGGCTCGAGACCCAGGGCGATCTCACCGAGGCCGCCGAACGGCTCGGCGTGCACCCCAACACCATCCGCTACCGGCTGCGGAAGATGGCCGACGTGACGCCGCTGCGGCTCGATCTGCCCGCGAAACGGCTGGCGATGATCATCGAACTGGCCGTCGCCGATCCGCAGGATTGACCGATCCGGACAAACGGACCTGATCCGTTTGGCCGAACTCGACAAAGCCCGTCCGCCGGATCCGGGTCATCCTGGCCGCACCAGCACAACCAGCGGCACGGCATCGGCGGAGGAACACATGGGCGATCTCGACCGGAAGGACGGCGGGCCGCGTTCGGCGATCGTGGTCGGCGCGGGCATCGTCGGCCTGTCGACCGCCTGGTTCCTGCAGGAACGCGGCGTGCGGGTGACCGTCGTCGACCGCGAGGGCATCGCGGCGGGCTCGTCCTGGGGCAACGCGGGCTGGCTTTCGCCCGGGCTCGCGATCCCGCTCAACGAACCCGCCGTCCTCCGCTACGGCCTGCGCACCCTGCTCGACCGGCAGGCTCCGCTGCACGTCCCGGCCACCCCGGACCCGCGGCTGTGGCAGTTCCTCGCCCGCTTCGCGGCGAACTGCACCCACCGGTCCTGGAACCGGGCGGTGCGCGCGAACCTGCCGTTCAACGAGGAATGCCTCGAAGCGTTCGACATCCTGACCGCGAACGGCGTCGAAGCGCCGACCATCGACGCGCCCATCACCGCCCTGTTCGAGACTTCGGATAAGGCACAAACGCTGGTCAAGGAACTGGACCGGCTCGGCGACGCCGGGCAGAAGGTGTCCTGGACCCAGCTCGCCGGACCGGAGCTGCGCGAGCACTTCCCGCAGGTCACCGACCGGATCGGGGCCGGCATCCGGCTCGACGGACAGCGGTACGTCGACCCCGGCCGGTTCGTCGAATCGCTCGCCCGCGCGGTGGTCAGCCGAGGCGGCACGATCCGGCACCGGTTCGAGGTCGCCGCGATCCGCCGGCACGAGTACGCCTACACCGTCCTGTCGGCGAACGGGCAGACCGTCAACGCCAACGCCGTCGTGCTCGCGACCGGCGCTTGGCTGGGAGAGCTGGCGCGCAAGTGGGGCGTGCGCGTACCGGTGCGCGCCGGCCGCGGGTACTCCTTCACCGTGCCGACCGACGAGCCGGTGCCGAGCCCGATGTACCTGCCCGACATCCGGGTCGCGTGCACGCCGTACCAAGGCGGGCTGCGGGTGGCCGGGACGATGGAGTTCCGCAAGCCGGACGACCCGCTGTACCCCGCCCGCGTCGACGCGATCATCGCCTCGGCCCGGCCGCTGCTCAAGGGCCTGCGCTGGGACCAGCGCACCGACGTCTGGGTCGGTTCGCGCCCGGTCAGCGCCGACGGGCGGCCGGTGATCGGCCGGACCGGCGCGCCCGGGATGTACGTCGCGGGCGGGCACGGCATGTGGGGCCTGTCCCACGGCGCGGTCACCGGGAAGCTGCTCGCCGAGCAGATGGTCACCGGCAGGCTCCCGGAAGCGCTGCGGCCGTTCGACCCGCTGCGGTGACCCGCGCGTGTCCGCCGAACCCGTCCCGCTGACCGGCGACGAGCACGCCGAACTGCTCTTCCTCCGCGCGGAGAACGCCTTGCTGCGCACCGAAAGGGACATCCTCGTGAAAGCAGCGGGCTGGTTCGCCGCCGACGCCGGCGTGCTCGACCGCCGCACCGAGCCCGAGCCCCGCTGACCGCCGCGGGACTCCTCGAAAGTCCGTGGGGGCTGGACGCCTCCTGCTTGCCCGGCCCCCACGGACGTCATCCGAAAGGCACCTCTCATGTCGACGACCTCTTCGCGTCCCTGGCTGACTGCCGACGCGCACGCCCGCCTCGCCGCGGAACTCGCCGCCCTGCAACGCGAACCCGACCTCGACGAGGGCGCGGGCGAACACGACCGGCTCGACCGGCAGCAGCACCGGCAGGCACGGATCCGGCAGCTCCAGGACCTGCTGCAGAACGCGGTCGTCGGCGAGGACCCGCCCGACGACGGGGTCGCCGAGCCCGGGATGGTCCTGACGGTCCGCTACGACGACGGCGGGACCGAGACGTTCCTGCTGGCCGCGCGCGACGAGGTGGGCGGCGGGCTGGAGGTTTATTCGCCGGACTCGCCGCTTGGGCGGGCGTTGCATGGCGCGAAGCCGGGGGAGCAGCGCGAGTACGAGGTGCCGAGCGGCGCGCTTGTGCGGGTGACGCTGGTCGAGGCTTATCCCTACGGCCGCTATCGAAACGACGGCTGACCCCTGCTTTGTGATTACCCTGACAGGTGTGACCGACGAAGAGCTCATCATCGAGTTCGCCCTCGCCCGGCTCGACAACCCGAGCCTCGACCTCGAGGAGGTCGCGGCGCTGCTCGTCCGCCGCGCCGGACCGGAACGGATGCTCGACTTCGCCGCGCGCAACCTCGAGACGCGCGGCGAACTGCGCGCCGCGATGTTCGAGTCGGCGGTCGAACACGTCTTACGCGTCGTCCTGACCCTGCGCGGCCCGGCTGACTGAGCCGTGGACAATTCGCTGACCTGCGTGGACAGCCCCGGACATTGACCGTGGACAGCGAGCGGTTGAGGACAAAACGGACGGCGCGCTGGGATGAGTGCACCGGGATTTCCCGGCTGTACTCCATTCCGATTCGTCCGAGGGGAACACCCATGAAGATCGGCAAGACGCTGATGGCCGCCTCCGCGCTGGGGATCGCACTCGCCGGGATCGCCGCGCCCGCCGCGTCGGCGGACACCGCGGCTCCGGCGAGCGCGCAGAGCAAGCACACCGCGAGCATCAAGTGCACGAAGCCGTCCGGGAAGAAGGCCAACTACTCCTGGGGCGACGGGTTGACGAACGTCACCGTCTACTTCAACAACCACTGTTCGCACAAGGTGTCCGCGGGCATCGTGCTCAAGGACATGGACGGCGCGCTGAGCGTCCAGTGCATGACCACCAACGGCGGCACCAGCGGCAAGAAGAAGTTCCACATCGGCGCGGACCACACGGTCGCGCGCATCCAGAAGGGCTGCAAGCTCTGAGCCTCCGCGGCTGATTCGCCGGGCGGGCCCGGGGCTGCGCCGCCCCGGGCCGCCTGGCAACCTCCAAGGGTCGATGTCGATCATTGGAGGTGTCATGAGCGAGCCCGCGCCCGGGCAGCCCGGGGCCCGCCGGGGTCGCAAGCACATCGTGCCCGACGCCGGCTCGGGCCCGGTGGCCCGTTTCGCTTGCGCTCTGCTGGACCTGAAGCGGGAAGCGGGCGACCCGTCCTACGACCGCATGCGCACGGAACTCGGCGCGGCGGCGTCGAAGTCCGCTCTTTCGGCCGCCACGCGCGGCCGCAGCGCGCCGTCCTGGCCGACGACCTGGGAGTTCGTCCGCAGCCTCGCGGTGACCGGCCTCGGCCGCGACGAGGAGACGGTGCGCCGCGAGTGGCTGGCGCGCTGGGAAGAGGCGGCCGAGGGGCAGTCGAGGTGGGGCTCTGACTCGGCAGAAGGGGCTTCCTCCGCCGATCGGCCCGGTGCGGGGGAGCGGATGCCGTCGGCGGGCGAACCTTCCCCCGCGCCGGAACTGCCGCCCGACGCCGATCCGACTGTGCCCGCTCCGTCCGCCGAACCGGCCGCCGTCCCCGCTGCGCCCGCCGTTCCGGCTGCGTCCGCCGTCCCCGAACCGGTCGCCGTTCCCGCTGCATCCGCGGCGAAGACCAAGACCCGCCGCTGGGGTTCGATCGTCGTCGCCGCGACCGTGCTGGTCGTCCTCGGACTCGTGGCCGCCGTCGTGGTCCTGGCCACGCCGTCCGCCCGTGACAAGGAAGCCGCCGCCCCGCACTACCCGCTGCCCGGCGACTCGTCCGGCTTCGGCGGCGACGGCCTGCCCGGCGACGTCACCTTCCCGGACGGCGCGAAAGCCCGCTACGGCCAGACGTTCACGAAGATCTGGCGGCTGAAGAACACCGGCTCGGTCCCGTGGCGCAGCCGCTTCTTGCAGGTCGCGGGCGGCACCACCGTGCTGTGCCCGTCACCGCCGCGCGTCCCGGTCCCGGACGCCGAGCCGGGGCAGCTGGTGGAGGTGAGCGTCCCGGTGACGCCGACCGGCACCGGCGTCTGCCACGTCCTCTGGAAGATGGTCGACGAACGCGGCGCGCTCGTGTTCCCGGACCGGACCGGGATTTTCTATCAGGTGACCGTCACCGTGGAGTAGCCGAGAACGCGCCCGAAGTCCTTTTCGGACTGTCCACAATCGCGCGTCGCCGCAGGTCACCGCCCTGGGCAAGAAAATCGTACCCTTTTTCCCGTTCGCTCGTTCCGTTCGCGCTGATTCCATTGTGGACAATTTCCGCCCGCCCGGAACCCGGTCGCGGGACGAATTGGCGAACCGGGAATGGCGGCGTCGGCGACGGTAGCGGTCACATTGCGGAGGGTGGTCAACGAATACCCTCCGCAGGATCACTCCTCCGGGTGGGGCGAAGGGCAATCCGCCATCGGGGCCTCGGTTCCGGTAGCTCAGCGTGAGAAAACCGCGGAGCCAGCGTCGCGTTACATCACTCTTTAGTGGTGAAATTGCGATAATTGTGGTCACCGGAACCGGCGGGCGGGCGCGGTGCGCGACGGATCTTGCTTTGCGTTTCCCGGGCATCTTGATAATGTCGCGGCCTGCCAGGGACCGACAGTTGTGCTCGGTCACGCGTGGATTCGGGGATCCGTGCGGCGGCTCCATTCTTGATGTTCGGAAGGACAATTCATGCGTTCTGCCCTGCTGCGCGGACGGACCGTCGCGGTCGCCGTTCCCGCGCTGGCTTTGCTCGCCGCCGCCGTCGCCCCGCCGGCGCTCGCCGCCGACGCGCCGGCCGGCTCGGCCTACGGCGCGTCCGCCTCGGTCTCGCTGCTGCCCGGCGTGCTCGGCGACAAGGGAATCACCGTCGACACCGGCAAGATCGCGCCCTCCTCGACCGAGGGCCCGGAGTCCGCGCAGGTGGTGAACGTGCCGCTGAAGGGCCTGGTCACGGCCAAGGTGATCAGCAGCTCGGCGAAGCAGGACGGCAGCAACGGCCCGGTCGACGCGAAGGCCTCGATCGTCGACGCCGCGCTCCCGGTGCTCGCCCCGCTCGCCGGCTCCACCCCCAAGGCCCGCGTGATCAGCTCCGAGTGCAAGTCCACCCCGGACGGCATCACCGCCTCGTCCGAGCTGGCCGGCCTCGACCTCGGCAAGATCGGCAAGCTCCCGGTGTCGACCAAGCCGAACCAGAAGCTCGGCATCGACGGCGTGCTGCAGGTGATCGTCAACGAGCAGATCAAGCACTCCGACGGCAGCCTCACCGTCAACGCGCTGCACGTCAAGCTGCTCGGCGGCGCCGCCACCGGCGCGCTCGGCAAGGGCGACATCGTCCTCGCCTCGGCCACCTGCGCCAAGGTCGCGGGCAACCCGACCACCCCGCCCACCACGCCGCCGACCACCCAGCCGAGCAAGCCGGGCACCCCGCCCGCCGAAGGCCCCGGACAGGTCACGGTCGTGCCGGTCGGCGCGCCGGAGACCGGCGACGGCACGCTGGCCGCGGTGACCGCCCGGTGACGCGTTCCCGGTTCGGGCTTTTCGCGCTGCTGCTGGCTTTCGTCGCGAACTTCGCCCTCCTCGGCTGCGGTTCGGCGGATCAGGCTCCGCCGGCCGCGGCCCCGGCGAGTTCCGCGGCGGCCGCGCAGCAGGTCGCGGACCCGGTCTCGCTCGACGTTCCCAGCATCGACGCGCATTCGTCGCTGGTGCCGCTCGGCCTCAACGACGACAAGACCGTGCAGGTGCCGCCGGTGGACCAGCCGCTGCAGGCGGGCTGGTACCACTTCGGGCCCAAACCGGGCCAGGTCGGACCGGCGGTCGTCCTCGGCCACATCGACGGCAACCACCAGAAGGGCATTTTCTGGCGGCTGCACGAGATGAAGAAGGGCGACAAGGTCGTCATCGGCCGCAAGGACGGGTCGAAGGCCACGTTCACGGTGACCAAGGTGGACCAGATCGCGAAGAAGACGTTCCCCACCGAAGCCGTGTACGGCAACACGACCGACTCGCAGATCCGCCTGATCACGTGCGGCGGCGCGTTCGACGCCGAAAAGAAGAGCTATCTCGACAACATCATCGTGTACGGCACGCTCGACAGCTGAGCCGCACAGATACCGGGGCCTCGTCGTTTCGCGCTCGGGCGAAGCGGCGAGGCCCTTCTGTCATTCCCCGGAGAGCTCCTCGGTCGCGGCCCGGCCCGCTTCGGCGGTGCGGCGCAGAAACCCGGCGATCAGCATGAGTTCGTCTTCGGTGTACCCGGCGCACAGGTCGTCCATCGCCGAGTTCATCCCGCCGTACACCCGAAACAGTTCCTGCGTACGGCCCGGCACCGCCCGCACAGTGACCGCGCGCCGGTCGGCCGCGTCGGGATCCCGTTCGCGCACCACCCATCCGCCGCGCTGCAGGCGGTCGAGAATGCCGGTCACGGTCGCCGGGTGCAAACCAGCGCGGCGGGCGAGCGCGCTCGGGCTCAGCGGTCCGCCGGTCGAGATCAGTTCGAGGCAGTCGAGGTCGACGTCCTTGAGCTTCAGCCGCCCGCCGACCTGGTGGTTCAGCAGCGACAGCTGATTGCGCAGTTCCCGCAGCGACTCCTTGAGGGCCACCGTGGTGCGCCGCCTGCGCCGCGCCGACTCCGTCCCGGATGCTCCGGACGCCATCTGCTCCGCCCTCCCGTTTCTCGCTGGTCAGCGTAGCCGGGTCAGGCGGCGGCGAGCAGCGCTTCCCCGGCCGGGGTCAGCACGGCGGGCACCGGCTGCCCGAACGGCCCGGACTCCCGCGCGCGCAGCAGACCGGCGCGCGCCAGCGCGTGCGCGGTGAACTGGTCGCTGCACGGCAGGCCGTCCACGAACAGATCCGGCTCGCAGCTGCAGGTCAGCCGCCCGCGCCCGGCGGCGACGGCACGCAGCATCGAGATCCCGCGGCGGGTGACGGTGGTGTCGGTGCGGTTCATGGCTGCCTCCTCGAAGCTCGCTCTCACCGATACGTCGAACGAGCCGCCCGGATTTCGACCTAACCTGACGGGGAAAAGCGGACCGGAAGAACACGGGAGCCCCCATGCTGATCGACGACCTGCACACCGTCCTGCCGGACGACCGGATCGTGCGGGACCCCGATGTGCTGCGCAGCTTCGCGCACGACGAGGCGGAGTGGGCCCCCTACGGCGAACCGGCGGTCCTGGTCCGCCCGCGCACCGCGGACGAGGTGCAGGCGACCGTGCGGCAATGCATCAAACACGGCACACCGGTGGTCCCGCGCGGCGCGGGAACCGGACTGTCCGGCGGCGCGAACGCGTTGGCAGGCTGCGTCGTGCTGGCGACCGACCGGATGACCAAGATCAAGGAGATCGACCCGGTGGAACGGCTCGCCGTCGTCGAACCCGGCGTGGTCAACGACGATCTCCGCGCGGCCTGCGCGGAACACGGGCTCTGGTATCCGCCGGACCCGGCCAGCTCGCCGTGGTCGACGATCGGCGGCAACGTCGCGACCAACGCGGGCGGCGTGTGCTGCGTGAAGTACGGCGTGACCCGCGACTACGTGCTCGGGCTGCAGGTTGTCACCGGCACCGGCGAGCTCGTCCGGCTCGGCCGCCGCACCGCGAAGGGCGTCGCCGGGTACGACCTCGCCGGGTTGATGGTCGGTTCGGAGGGAACGCTCGGCGTCATCACCGAAATCACCGTGCGGCTGCGGGCGAAACGCGCGGCGGAGGCGACCGTCGCGGGCTACTTCGACTCGACGGTCGCGGCGGGGGAGGCAGCGGCGGCGATCCGCGCGGCCGGGATCGTGCCGTCGGCGCTGGAACTGGTGGACCGGCATTGCCTCGCCGCGGTCGACGCCTGGAAGAACATGGGCTTGTCCGCCGACGCGAACGTGGTGCTGCTCGGCCGCAGCGACGTGCCGGGCGGGCAGGAGGCCGCGGTGATGGTGGAGTGCTTCGAGAAGGCGGGCGCGACCTGGGCCGCGCAGTCGACCGACGAGGCCGAGGCGGACGCGTTGTTCGCCGCCCGGCGGCTGGCGTACCCGGCGCTCGAACGGCTCGGCCCGGTGCTCACCGAGGACGTCTGCGTGCCGACGCATCTGGTGCCGGAAATGCTCGCCCGGATCGATCTGGCGGCGCAGCGGCACAATACGCAAATCGCCAATATCGCGCATATCGGCGACGGAAATCTGCATCCGCTGCTGATCACGCCGGCTGGGGACGACGACGCGCAGCGCCGCGCGCAGGCCGCGTTCGACGACATCGTCGCCGACGCGCTCGAACTCGGCGGGACGGTGACCGGCGAGCACGGGGTCGGCCTGCTGAAGCGGCCCGGCCTCGAAAAGGAGCTGGGACCAGCGGTTCTCGACCTGCACCACGCGGTCAAGAACGCCCTCGACCCGCACGGGATCCTCAACCCCGGAAAGGTCGTCGGCGGTCCCGTCCAGCGGTAACTCGACCGAGTGAAAGTAAACAGTCCACAAAGGATAGTCATCCGTTTGTGACCCTTGTCTCCCAGTCGTTTTCTTTTGTTGGTTGCCTACCGCAAGCAACTTGCTTAGCCTAGCTAAGGGAACGGCTGGGAGAGGGGTTTTCGACAGTGGCGGAGCGCAGGACGTATTCGATCGCGGAACTCGGTCCGCGGTACAAGTGGATCGCGCTGTCCAACACGACGCTCGGGATGCTGATCGCGACGATCAACTCGTCCATCGTGCTGATCGCGCTGCCCGACATCTTCAAGGGCATCGGCATCAACCCCCTGGAACCGTCGAACACGAGCTACCTGCTGTGGATGATCATGGGCTTCCTTGTGGTCACCGCGGTGCTGGTGGTGGCGTTCGGCAGGCTCGGCGACATGTACGGCCGGGCCAGGATGTACAACCTCGGCTTCGCCGTCTTCACCGTTTCCTCGATCATGCTGGCGATCACCTGGTTCGACGGCGACGCGGCCGCGCTATGGCTGATCGGCTGGCGGATCGTGCAGGGCGTCGGCGGCGCGTTCCTGATGGCGAACTCGTCGGCCATCCTCACCGACGCCTTCCCGGCCAACCAGCGCGGGCTCGCGCTCGGCATGAACGGCGTCGCGGCCATCGCGGGCTCGTTCCTCGGCCTCGTCGTCGGCGGCGTGCTCGCGCCGGTGAACTGGAACCTGATCTTCCTGGTGTCGGTGCCCTTCGGCGTCATCGGCACGATCTGGGCGTACGTCAAACTGCACGACACCGGCGTCCGCCAGCACGCGAAAATGGACTGGTGGGGCAACATCACCTTCGCGGTCGGCCTCATCGCGGTGCTGGTCGGGATCACCTACGGAATCCAGCCGTACGGCACGTCGCAGACCGGCTGGGGCAGCCCGATGGTGCTGTCCTGCCTGATCGGCGGGGTCGCGGTGCTGATCGCGTTCGTGGTGATCGAGACGAAGGTGCCGAACCCGCTGTTCCGGCTGTCGCTGTTCCGGATCCGCTCGTTCAGCTGGGGCAACCTGGCGAACCTGACCGCGTCGCTCGGGCGCGGCGGGCTGCAGTTCGTGCTGATCATCTGGCTGCAGGGAATCTGGTTGCCGCAGCACGGTTTCACCTTCGAGCAGACGCCGCTGTGGGCCGGGATCTACATGCTGCCGCTGACCATCGGCTTCCTGGTGGCCGCGCCGACGTCCGGCATCCTGTCCGACCGGATCGGCAGCCGCGCGCTCGCCTCCGGCGGCCTGGTCATCACCGCGCTCACGTTCCTGTTGCTGACGCTGCTGCCGGTGAACTTCGACTACTGGGCGTTCGCCGGGATCCTGCTGCTCAACGGCATCGGCATGGGCATGTTCTCCTCGCCGAACCGGGCCGAGGTGATGAACAGCCTTCCAGCCGACGCGCGCGGTTCCGGCGCGGGCATGATGACGACCTTCCAGAACGCGGCGATGGTGCTGTCGATCGGCTTCTTCTTCAGCCTGATCATCGCCGGCCTGTCGGACCACCTGCCGATCGCGATGTCGCAGGGCCTGACCCAGCACGGCGTCCCCGAGGCGGCCGCGCAGCAGGTCGCTCACCTGCCCGCGGTCGCGGTGCTGTTCGCGGCGTTCCTCGGATACAACCCGATCCAGCAGCTGCTGGGCGGCCAGCTCGCCCACCTGCCCGCCGACCAGGCGAGCTTCCTGACCGGACGCAGCTTCTTCCCGAACCTGATCTCGGGCCCGTTCCAGGACGGCCTGGCGGTGGCGTTCGGCTTCGCGATCGTGGTGTGCCTGATCGGCGCGGTGGCGTCGCTGCTGACGAAGGACACGAAGAAGTCGTCGGAGTCGGTGGGCGAGGAACTGGCCGCGGTGGCCGGGGAATCCGGCGGCGGGCCTAGCGAGCTGGTGTCTCCCCGGAGCGATCGGTAGCGGGCCACAGCACGGCTTGGGCGACGATCACGTTCTCGCCGTTGAAGGTCAACGCGGGGCCCTCGTGCAGGCGATAGCCGAGCGCGAGGGCTTCGCTGACCCGGCGGCAGAAGGCAGCGTCGTCGGGACCGGTGAGGACTCGGTAGACGGGGAGACCGTCCGGGGGTGTGCTCATGCGGTCATGATGTCGTGGGCGGTGACGCCGGTTCTCACCGGAGTGCCGCTCACGAGGCCCTCCGCACCATCCACGCCGTCCCCAGCGCGCCCACCGCTCCCACGCTGATCGCCGCGAATCCCAGCCGGAAAGCCGCGTCGACGTCCGGCAACCGTCCAGCGATCAGCACCGCGAACACCGCGCCCCCGAGCGAGCCGCCCACCCGCAGCAGGATCGTCACCTGCGCGGCCGCGTCCGGAAGCCGGGACGGTTCAACAGTTTTGTAAGCCGCGATCCCCATCGGCATGCTCACCAAAGCCACCGAAGCCCCATACCCGGCAAGCAGAATCTGCACGAGAACACCAGGTGCGTCCACCGGCAGGAACGCGAACGGCACCGTGCACACCACTGCCAGCACCGCGCCCACCAACGCGACCGGCGCGGCGCCGTACCGATCCACCGCTCGCCCAGTCACCGGCGCGATCGCTGCCGTAGCACCGGCGAAACCGAGCAAACTCAGGCCGGTGTCAACGAAATCCAGGTGCCGACCCAGCTGGAAATACAACGTCACCACGATCCCGCTGCCGAAGATCAGCGCCCCGTTGAAAGCCGCGGCGAGGCTGGCGGCACGGTAAAGCCGGTTGCGGTACAGGGAAAAGTCCAGCAGCGGACGCGGATGCCGTCGCCGCACGAACCACACCAGCAAAACGAGACCGGGCACCAGAATCGGCCACTCGAGTTGCCCGGTGTCGCCCCACGTCGTGATGGCGTAGAGGACCAACGGCAGCCCGGCAGCGATCAGGGCCAGGCCGACGAAATCGATCCCGCCAGGGTTCTCGCGGGAGCCGCGCGGCACGTACCGGAGGCCGAGAACCAGGCCGACCGCCCCGATCGGCAGGTTGATCAGGAACAGCCACGGCCACGAAAGCCCGTGCAGGATCAGGCCTCCGGCGAGCGGGCCGAGCGCGGGCGCGACGCTCACCGCGATCCCGAGCGTCGCCATCACCCGGCCCAGCCGTGCGGCGCCGACCTGTTGTCCCAGAACGGTTTGCCCGGCGGGGATCAGGACACCGCCCGCCAAGCCTTGCAGGAACCGGAAAGCGATGAGCAGCACGACGTCCGGCGCGGCCGCGCACAAGCCGGACGTCACGGTGAACGCGGCCAGCGCGACGAGCCACACGCGGCCGGCGCCGAAACGTCGCGCGAGCCAGCCGGTCAAGGGGAGCGACAGGGCGAGCGCGAGCAGGTAGCCGCTCGCGACCCATTGCGTCACCGAGAGATCCGCGCCCAGATCGCTGCTGATCGAGTCGAGGCCGATCGTCACCACGGACGCGTCGAGTCCGCTCGCGAACGCACCGAACACGATGATCCAGCAGATCCGCCACGTCGCGCGGTCGATGGGAGCGGCGACGGTGGTCATCGCGAAGCTCGCAGGGTGCGCAGCGCGGTCGACCAGTCGACAAGTTCCCCCAGCATCCGGGTCAGGATGCCTTCGTGGTGCTCGGCGGGAGTGAAGGTGCCGGGCTCGGCCATGTCCGGGATGGCGAAGTCGGTGAACAGTCCCAGCGCGACTTGCGAGCGCACGCAGGCGACCTTCACCTCGGCGAGCGTCAACCGGAGGTGCTCCACCGCGCGCGTGCCGCCGTTGGTGCCGTAGCTGACGAAACCGGCGGCTTTGTCGGCCCATTCGGAAAACAGGAAGTCGATGGCGTTCTTGAGCGCCGCGGGCATGGAGTGGTTGTACTCGGGCGTCACGAAAACGAAGCTGTCGAAGCCGTCGATCAGTTCGGCCCAGCGCTGGGTGTGGTCGTTGCGGTAGCCGCCGAGCGCGGCGGGCAGCGGTTCGTCCAGGAACGGCAGGTCGATTTCGGCGAGGTCGAGCACCCGCACCTCGGCCCGGTCGCTGAGGAAGGCGGCGGCGCGGGCGCGGGTCCATTCGGCGACCTGCGTCGCCCGGCGGCCGGGACGGGTGCTTCCGGAGACGACGGCGATGCGAAGCGGAGAAGTCATGCCCCGAAGGTACAACGCTCGTTGTAGTTTTTGCAACGGTCGTTGTACTTCGGCATACTGAGCCGGTGCGGACGGACAAACAACGCGCTCTGCTCGACGGCGCCCTGCGGGTCTTCGCGCGGGACGGCTACTCGCGCGCCAGCATCGACGTGCTCGCGGCCGAGGCCGGCGTCTCGTCGCGGACGATCTACAACCACTACGGCGACAAGGCCGGGCTCTTCCGGGCCGTGATCCTGGACAGCTCGGACCGGGTCGCGCAGCGGCAGATCGCGGTCGCGGACAAGCTCCTCGGCCGGATCGCCGACCTGGAGGCCGACCTCGTCGAGTTCGGCCTCCAGTGGGCGAAACGCGATCCGGAAACCGAACCGCACTGGGCGCTGGTGCGCCAAATCCAGGCCGACCTGGACCACATCGCTCCGGAAACGGTCGCCGCGTGGAAGGAACGCGGCCCGACCCGGGTACGGCTGGCACTGGCCGGGCATCTCCGCAGACTCGCCGCGGAAGGCCGCCTCGAGCTGGACGACCCGTCGCTGGCCGCGGTGCACCTCGTGCAGCTCACCGCGGGCAGCGCCGCCGCGGCCGAACCGGGGGAGGACTGGGAAGCGCTAGTCCGGTCCGGCGTCGGCGTTTTCCTGCGCGCTTACGCGCCGGGCGTCACCAGCCGAAGCTGACCGAGCGGATCTTCACCGGACGCGAATCCTCGGATATCGATATGACGAGCTGAAGGGTTTTGCGGGCTGATGCTTACCTGTGCGGAGGTGGAGAAAGTTGTCATGGACGCTTCTCTGTCGCACGACGAGATGGAGGAGCGGCTGCGAGAGTGCGAGGATCTCGGGGCTTGCGTCGAACGCGGGTCGCAGCGGTTTGTGAATTACGACGTCGCGTTGGGGGCGATGGATGCGTTGCTGCATATCGACACGCCTGAGTCGAGGGCGGTGATCGCTTCGCTGGTGGACGATGACCGTGTTCAGGTGCGTGAGCTGGCGCGGGATGTCGTGGCCAACCCCGACGAGTATTGGTGAGGCGAGGGTTTCGGTTCCCGTACACGGCCGGTTCGTCGGCGTCTTCCTGCGGGCCTGCAGGCTCACCAGCCGAAGCTGACCGAGCGGATCTTCACCGGGTGCTTGGGCGCTCCGTCGAGCGGGCCGTTCGGGTCGGTCGGGATGATGCCGTCGGCGACCATCCGGTCGAGGACCTCCATGCCGCGCACCACCTTGCCGAGCACCGAGTAGTTCGCCGGGATATGCGCGAACGAATGCACGATGAAGAACTCGGATCCGTTGGTGCCGGGGCCCTGGTTGCCCATCGCGACGGTGCCGCGCTCGTAGGTCTCGGCTCCGGTGACCTCGTCCGGGAACTTGTAGCCCGGCCCGCCCTTTTCGACCTCGTAGATGTCGCCGCACTGCAGGACGCCGAGGCGCGCGGAGTTCGACAGCCGCCAGCACTGCGAACGGTCGTAGAAGTGCTGCAGCACCAGGCTGGTCATGTTCGCGACGGCGCACGGGGCCGCCCCGGCGCGGTTGAGCCGCACGGTGACCGGGCCGTAGTTGTAGTGGAAGGTGACGTCGACCGTCCCGCGGGTGAACGCGAACGGCAGCGGACGCAGCACGGGACGCGCCGCCGGGTTGTCCGGCGTCGGCGTGAAGGTGCAGCTCACCACCGGCGGCTTCACCGAGGGGGCAGCGCTGGCCGGGGCCGCGGTGCACAGGGAAAGACCGGCGATGACGGCGGCCGCGAGCGCGGCCCAGCGTGGCTTCATGAGCCCGGAAACTAGCGAATCCGGGGCCGCCCGCGCCAGGGCTTACTTGCGCCAGGCGGTGCGGCTCTTGCGCAGGTCGAGCAGCAGGAGAAGGACGAGGAACGCGGCCAGTCCGACGAGCCACACGTTCTCGGTGTTGTTCTCGTGGTTGCCCTTGATCATCACCAGCAGGATGGCCGCGGACACCCAGCCCGCGATGCGGGTGGCCTTCGGGAACGAGCCGTGCCAGCCCCACTCCGCCGACGGCTCGTCGCGCGGGTCGACCTCGGGGCGCTTCTCGACCGCCTTGCCTGCCACGACCACTCCTTCAAACCGCCTGACGTTGTGCCCTCGCATGATCCCACACCGCTGGCCGCCACGCGGACACGACCCGGGCCATAATGCTTGCTGATGACTACTTCGCGAAGCATCCTCGTGCTGGGCTCCACCGGGTCCATCGGAACCCAGGCGCTCGACGTCGCCGCACGTAATCCGCATTTGTTCACCGTCTCCGGCCTCGCCGCCGGAGGTTCCGATCCGGCGGCGCTCGCCCAGCAAGCGATCGCGCACGAAGTAGCGGCCATCGCCGTGACGAAGCCCACGGCGGTCGAAGACGTGCAGCTCGCGCTGTACGCCGAGGCCCAGCGCAGGGGGTACGCGAAGGGCGAGTTCCGCCTCCCGCGCATCCTCGCCGGCGCGGACGCGGTGGCCGAGCTGATCGAATCGGTGCCGGTCGACGTCGTGCTCAACGGGCTGCCCGGTTCGCAGGGCCTCGACCCGACGCTGCGCGCGCTCGCCACCGGCGCGACGCTCGCGCTGGCCAACAAGGAATCCCTCATCGCCGGCGGTCCGCTGGTGCTCGCCGCGGCGAAGCCGGGACAGCTGGTGCCGGTCGACTCCGAGCATTCGGCGATGGCGCAGGCGCTGCGTTCCGGCGAGGACAACGAGGTCGCGCGGCTCGTGCTCACCGCGTCCGGCGGTCCGTTCCGGGGAAAGAAGCGCGCGGACCTCGGCGAGGTCACCGTCGAACAGGCGATGGCGCACCCGACGTGGTCGATGGGCCCGCTGATCACCATCAACTCGGCCACCCTGGTGAACAAGGGCCTGGAGCTGATCGAGGCGTCGCTGCTGTTCGGCATCGAACCCGCGCGGATCGACGTGACCGTGCACCCGCAGTCGATCGTGCACTCGATGGCCACCTTCACCGACGGCTCCACGATCGCCCAGGCCAGCCCGCCGGACATGCGCCTGCCGATCGCGCTGGCGCTGAACTGGCCGCATCGCGTGCCGGGCGCGGCCGCCGCGTGCTCCTGGGAGACCGCGGCGAGCTGGACCTTCGAACCGGTCGACAACGAGGCGTTCCCCGCAGTCGAGCTGGCTCGCGAAGCGGGTACCGCGGGCGGTTGCCTCCCCGCGGTCTACAACGCGGCGAACGAGGAATCGGTGGCCGCGTTCCTGGCGGGCAAGGCATCGTTCCTGTCGATTGTGGACACGGTGACGCAGGTGGTGTCCGACGCGGACGAATGGCGGCGCGAACCCCGCGACGTCGCGGACGTGCTGGCCGCGGAGCAGTGGGCGCGCACCCGGGCCGCCGAGCTGCTGGGATGAGCGCGACCGGTGCGCGAAGCCGCGCCGGTCGATGCAACACTGGTTTCACGCTGGCGGCGGATACTTGAACCCGGAACTTTCTCGGGTGGTCTCACCGCCTGGAGCCGTGGAAGACGACGAACCTGCCGCCACCGCATCGCGGGCCGCGGCTGAGGGGTGAGGTGCAGGGCCCGTGCTTGCCTATGTGATCGGCGTGGTGCTCTTCGCGCTCGCGATCTGTGTTTCGGTCGCGTTGCACGAAGCGGGCCACATGGTCACCGCCCGGATGTTCGGGATGCGGGTCCGCCGGTACTTCGTCGGCTTCGGGCCGACGGTGTTCTCCTTCCGGCGCGGCGAGACCGAGTACGGCCTCAAGGCGATCCCGCTCGGCGGCTTCTGCGATATCGCCGGCATGACCGCGCTCGACGAGGTCACCGCGGAAGAGGCCCCGCGCGCGATGTGGCGGTTCAAGGCCTGGAAGCGGACCGTCGTGATGTCGGCCGGTTCCATCACGCACTTCCTGCTCGGTTTCATCGTGCTGTTCGTCATGGCCGCGACCATGGGCCTGCCGAACGTGGACCAGAAGCCGATCGTTTCGACCATTTCGGACTGCGTGCGCGGCGGCACCACGGTCGAGCAGGTCAACAACCCGGTCTGCCAGCCCGGCGACCCGGCCCCGGCGAAGAAGGCGGGCCTGCTGCCCGGCGACGTCGTGGTCTCGGTGGCGGGCAAGCCGACGCCGACCTGGGACGCGATGGTGACCCAGGTCAAGGCGGTCTCCGGGCCGGTCCCGGTGGTCGTGGACCGCGGCGGGAAGCAGGAGACGTTCGTCGTGGACGTGCCGAAGGTGACCCGCCCGGCCGCGAACGGCGGCACCGAATCGGTCGGCGCGGTCGGCGTCGGGGTCGCGCGGAGCATCCAGTACAGCCCGCTCGGCGCGTTCGGCGGCGCGGCGTCGTTCACCGGCGACATGTTCGCCCGCACGTGGGACGGGCTGATGGCCTTCCCGAAGCGCATCCCGGCGGTCTTCAACTCGATCTTCGGCGGCGAGCGCGACCCGGACACCCCGGTCAGCGTCGTCGGCGCGAGCAGGCTCGGCGGCGAGGCGGTCGAGGCCGGGCTGTGGCAGGTGTTCCTGCTGCTGCTGGCCAGCCTGAACTTCTTCATCGGCGTGTTCAACCTGCTGCCGCTGCTGCCGATGGACGGCGGGCACATCGCGATCGTCTGGTACGAGCGGGTGCGCGACTGGCTGCGCGGCCTGCGCGGCAAACCCGCGGGCGGCCCGGTCGACTACACGAAGCTGTCCGCGATCACGATGGTGTTAGTGGTCATCGGCGGGGGTGTCACGCTGCTCACGGTGACGGCCGACATTGTCAATCCGATCCGCCTGCAGTAACCGCGCGCACCTGGCGGGTCACGCGCGCGTCCCCGGCCGCCCGACCGGGGGTAACGCTGCTCACCGCGTCGGCTGACTTCGTTGAACCGCGCCCGGGTGGGGTGGGTACGCTGGAAGCGTGACCGTCGCGTTAGGTATGCCCGCTCTGCCCCCGCCCGTTCTCGCCGAGCGTCGCAAGACCCGCCAGCTGATGGTGGGGTCGGTGGGGGTCGGCAGCGACCACCCGATCTCGGTGCAGTCGATGACCACGACGCTGACCTCCGACGTCAACGCCACCCTGCAGCAGATCGCCGAGCTGACCGCGGCGGGCTGCGACATCGTGCGCGTCGCGTGCCCGTCGGCCGACGACGCCGAGGCGCTGCCCGCGATCGCGAAGAAGTCGCAGATCCCGGTGATCGCCGACATCCACTTCCAGCCCAAATACGTGTTCGCCGCGATCGAGGCCGGCTGCGCCGCCGTGCGGGTGAACCCGGGCAACATCCGCAAGTTCGACGACCAGGTCAAAGAAATCGCCCAGGCGGCGAAGGACCACGGCACGCCGATCCGGATCGGCGTCAACGCCGGCTCGCTGGACAAGCGGCTGCTCGAGAAATACGGCAAGGCCACCCCCGAAGCCCTCGCCGAATCGGCGATGTGGGAAGCCTCCCTCTTCGCCGAGCACGACTTCCACGACATCAAGATCTCGGTCAAGCACAACGACCCCGTCGTGATGGTCCGCGCCTACGAAATCCTCGCCG